>VGOG01000063.1 GCA_016875995.1 Chloroflexota bacterium | reverse complement strand
AAGACTTAGGATTTGCCTGTCTCGCCGAAATAGTGTAAAATAGCATTGTCAACCGCATAGTTCGTTCTCCGAGCCATGCGACCTAAGGGCTGTAAAGTCTATGGCGCGTGGCCGCAGTGGGTGACTGGTTTACCCAGAGCACTCCAACGGTACAGGTGGAAACGCTCGTGCCCCCCGTGTTTGGAAAGGAGGACTGAGGCCACTCGTTTATCAGCGCCTCCTTTTTCTAAGGGGGCGCTGAAGTTTTTTACGTGGATAACTACTGGAGTGCGGACGCAAGTCCGCCAGCAGCCTTGTGTCCGCATTCCGTACAACTTGAAAAGGTAGGGCAGATGAAGCAAGAAATCGCAGCCCAAATCAAAGAGTCGTTAACCGAAGGCAGGCTGCCTTGTGCATCAGCCTTCAAGGTTGCACGGAGGTTAGAGGTCAGCCCCCAACAGGTGGGCGAGCTGGCTGATGAGTTAAACGTCAAAATCTCTCGCTGCCAATTGGGCCTCTTTGGCCATGGATCCGACAAGGGCAAGTCCCTGGAGCCAGCGCAGGAGGTGGGAGAAGAACTGCAGGCGAGAATCAGGGACAGGGTGATTGAGGGGAGTCTACCTTGCGCAACAGCCTGGGACATCGCCAGCGAGCTGACGATGAAACGGCTTGACGTGGCCAACGCGGCTGAAAGTCTGGGCATCCGTATCACTCAGTGCCAGTTGGGATGCTTTTAGCGTGGGAGGGGGAGATGAGTCAAAGAAGATACTACTTCACCATCCGTGATCTGTTGATGATGGCTGCGCTGGCCGCTCTGGGTGGCGTGGTCAGCACCTATATCAACGCCATCGGCGACTTTTTTCAGTCCATCCTGGGCTTTGCCGGTACCACCCAGTGGGCCGCCGGGTTACACGTCCTCTGGCTGACCCTGGCCGTCGGACTGACCGGCAAGCAAGGGGCAGGCACGGTCACAGGCATCCTCAAGGGGGTGGTTGAACTGCTGAGCGGCAACACCCATGGTCTGCTGGTGGTGTTGGTAGACATCGTAGCTGGTCTGCTGGTAGACCTCGGCTTCCTCCCCTTCCGAAACAAAGATTCGCTCCCCGCTTATGCGCTGGCCGGAGGATTGGCCTCTGCCTCCAACGTATTTGTCTTTCAACTCTTTGCCTCGCTGCCCGCCGATGTGCTGGCCTACGGAGCGATGCTCCTCGTTGGCGGGATGGCTTTTGCCTCTGGGGTGCTCTTCGCCGGACTGCTGGGACGGGTACTTCTCAACGCCCTCCGCCAGGCTGGTGTGGTCAAAGACCGCCCACCGGTCCCCATGGGCCGGCCAGTTTATCCTATTTTCCTGGCCAGTGCAGCCGTGCTCACGCTGCTTCTAGGCATCTACCTGCGACAGGCCCTGCGCGGTCCGGCCACGATCCACATCGGAGGCGCGGTGCAAGCGCCCTACGACTATCCCCTGGAGCACGGCGACATTCCCCTCATCACCGCCGAGGGCACCCTGCGGAACGTCACCAGCCGCTACAGCGGCGTCTCGGTGAGGGAGCTGGTAGACCGCGCCCAGCCCCAGCCCAATGCATCCCTTCTGCTGATTCAAGCCTCCGATGGCTATGCCTTTTTCATCAGCATGGACGAGGTGCGGGAGAACGAGAGTCTGTTGTTGGCTCCACAGGGCAAAGGGGAGGACGCCTCCTATAACATCGTCGGGCCGCGCAACAGCAAAGCCTGGGTGCGGGGCGTCGCAGAAATGTCCGTCATCGGCGCGGCCACTCTTGAGGTCAGTGGCGCCCTGGAACATCCATCGCCCTACGACCCCGACGAATGGCAATTCGAGATGGACAGTACGAGTGTGGACGTGGGGGAAGGCCCGAAGAAGTATCAAGGTGTCCCCCTGGGCCAGGTGCTCCAGGCGATGAATCCCCGTCCTGAGGCGACGACCGTCCTCCTATACAGCGATGGAGAGCCGGTCTCGATGCCTCTGGCGGACGTGCTGGGGGACGACGATTTGCGCATCTTCACCATCATTAGTGGAAAAGATGTGTCCTTCGCCGTGGCGCGCATGGACGGAGAAGTGATCCTGTCCAGAATAACTCGTATCGAGGTAAGGTAGAGGTAAGCGTTCACGTGCCAGGCACTTTCATAGGTTTGTTGAGGGCTACGGTGCCTCCAAGCCAAGTGAGATCGCACAATCGCTCGGTTATTCCAAGTGCCTGGCACGTTGAGAAGTAAGGTAGAGGTCGAATGATCTCCGTCGAGGGATTGAGCTTTCGCTTTCAGGGAAGCCCGCAATACGCCCTGCGTGACGTGAACCTGGAGATCTCCCCAGGTGAGTTTGTGGTCATCACCGGCCCGTCGGGATGTGGCAAGTCCACCCTGGCCCTGGCTATCGGCGGTTATCTCTTCCGCCAGTATGATGGGGAAGCCACCGGTAGGGTGAGGGTGGCCGACATGGACGTGCGCGAGTGTCCCATCTACGACGTGGCCGAAGTGGTGGGACTGGTCCAGCAGAACCCTGAAGCCCAGTTTTGCACCCTCACTGTGCAGGACGAGGTGGCTTTTGGCCTGGAGAACCGCCGCCTGCCCAGGGATGAAATTCAGGACCGCATGGCCTGGGCGCTGAGCATCGTCGGTGCGGAGCACCTAGCCGACCGCCTGTTGGCGACCCTCTCCGGCGGTGAGAGGCAAAAAGTCGCCATCGCCGCGATGATGGCTGCCAAGCCCCAGGTGCTGATTTTCGACGAGCCGACCTCGAACCTGGACCCCACGGCCACAGCCGAGGTTTTCCAGGTCATCGAGCACATACAGGCCAAGGCGGGCATCACCGTGCTGGTCATCGAGCACAAGGTGGACTACCTGCTGCCTTTCAAGCCTCGCCTGGTGGCGATGGAACGAGGGCGCATCGTGTACGACGGTCCTGTCACCCAGGCGCGTTACCCCGGACCGTTGCCTGCCCAGCAGCACCTTCCGGCCACCATTGGCGGGGAGCCTGTCATCCGCGCGGAGGACCTGCACGTGGGCTACAACGCTACGCCCGTCCTACAGGGCGTCTCGCTGGAGATCGGGCCGGGAGAGTTCGTGGCAGTGATGGGCGACAACGGCTCCGGCAAGACCACCTTTCTGCAAAGCCTGCTGGGGCTGCTCAAGCCTACCCAGGGGCGGGTGGAAGTGTTGGGACAAGACACGCACCATATTTCCGTCTCCCGGCTGGCCCGGCAGGTGGGGTTCGTCTTTCAAAACCCGGACCACCAGCTTTTTGCCGAGAGCGTCTGGCAAGAGGCTACCTTTGCCCCCCGCAACTTTGGCGCCCTGGACAAAGCGGCCCAAGCGCGGGTCGAAGCACTCCTGGCCCGCTGCGGCTTGGGAGACCGTCAGCACGACCATCCCTACCGATTGAGCTACGGGGAGAAACGCCGCCTGAACCTGATTTCGGTTTTGGCTTATGCCCCCCGCCTTATCTTGCTGGACGAGTTGCTCATCGGTCAGGACATCGAAAACGCAACCTTTCTCCTGGAACTGCTGCGGGAGCAGGTGGAGCAGGGCGACACGGTGATCATGGTCAACCATCATCCAGAGGTTACCTGCCGCTACGCCAGCCGATTGATCTTTTTCAACGATGGCCAGACCATTGTGGACGCACCGACAGAAGAAGGGTTCCAACAATTGGCTGCCCTGGGGAAGGAGGTCTATCTGCCCTCGACAAGGAGGCGGCCATGAAACCGCGCATCACGTATCAGCCTGGTCATTCCGTACTGCACCACCTCCATCCGCTGGTCAAAGGAGCCTGGATGCTCTTTGGGACGGTCCTCGTGTTCGTCGTCCCTGACCCGTGGGCGGTTTTGGCCGTGCTGGGTCTGGTGCTGCTGGCCTTCCGCGTGGCCGGGCTGCGACTGGGCCAGGTACGGGGGACGCGGCTGTTCGCCACCACCGCCCTTCTGCTGGCAGCCCTGCAAATTCTGTTTGTGCGCCAGGGACCGGTGGTGGTGCAGATAGGCCCGCTGGCTCCAACTATCGGCGGGGTAAAGGCTGGCATCTACGTGGCCGGCCGCTTCCTGAGCGTCGTGTTCCTGAGTTATCTCTTCGTCTTGACCACCGACCCGAACAGCCTGGCCTACGCCCTGATGCAGGCAGGATTGCCCTATCGCTACGGGTTCACTCTGATCACGGCCCTGCGGCTGGTGCCCATTTTTGAGCAGGAGGGGCAAATCGTCTACAACGCCCAGTTGGCACGCGGGGTGCAGTACGACGCGCGTAGCCCGCGCCGCTTCCTGACCCTGGCTCGCCAGTTCTTCTTGCCTTTGTTGGTCTCGGCGCTGGGCAAGGTGGACGCCCTGGCCGTCTCGATGGAAGGCCGCTGCTTCGGCAAGTATTCTACCCGCACGTTTTTAAGAACGGTCCACTTCACGCGACAGGATGCCACAGCAGCCATCCTGTTGTTGCTCGTCACCGTGGCCACGGCGGGTGCGCTGGCCGTTCTTTAACTACATCAAAGTTGTTGCGCTACTCAGAGACTTCCCCTCACCCCGGCCCTCTCCCCAACGGGGCGAGGGGGCAAGTTCCCTCTCCCTCGCAGGGAGAGGGTTAGGGTGAGGGTGGGGCGTTTCTGCCCCTATGTTGCAGGTTAACACTGTATCGAGGAGAGCACATAATGTTTGCTTCCAAAACGTCCCGCATCTTGCTGGTCCTGGCACTCCTGGTCGTGTTGATTGTTGGAGGCGGGTTCCTGGCCGCTGTTGCCGGCGTAAAGAGCCTGGCGCCTGTGCGCCTGGCCTTCCACTATCCCTGGAGTATCCTGGCCAAAGACGCCGACACAATGAACCAGTGCTACGACTGTCACGAGCCGGCTGATTCTCACACCTGCGATTCTTGCCACGACGACCACGGCTCAGTTGAGATGGCCAACGTGCCGTTCGACGACCTGATCTTGCTGGCCGGCGACGTGCCAGAGCCGGGCTACATTCCCATCAACGACATCCTGCCCTACCGCGACCAGCCGGGCACCCACGTGGCTCTGCTCGATTTCCTGGCCGACCACGGCGTGACCGATTTCGAGAGCGTGACCCTGGCCTCCCGTGACCAGGGATTCGTGACCTTTGAGCGGCCCAATCTGACTGGCGAGGCCCTGCTCATGCCCCACGTGGACGGGGTGCGCTTTGCCGCCGAAAACTTGCACGTCTCCACCTGGCTGAAGGGCGTGTGGCGCATCATCGTCGTTGGCACGGAAAAACCACTGACACTGGATGGCTATCGCACTTCCATCGGTCGGCTGCTACTGGGGCCGACCCGTTCGGTGACCATCGAGCAGGCCGTCGTGATGCTCAAGAGCGAGACGGACGGCCAGGTGCGCAAGGGCAAGACGGCCTCGCGGATCGAGGGAGCAGGGCTGGCAGACATCGTCGGCGATCCCGACTTCGATACCCTCCTGGTTCGCGACGCGGAGGGACGGGAGCACACCCTGACAGCCGCCGAGGCCAAAGGCGCAGTGCTGGCCCAAATGGGCCGCAAGGTCGTCCTGGTCCTACCGAGGCGCGGCCGGGCGCAGTGGATAACCGATGTAGTCGAACTCGTGTCGGAGGAGTAGGCCATACCTGTGATGAGTGATCAGGCAATCAGGAAATCAGTGGAAAGGCACAAAGGCATTGCCTCATTGCCTCGTTGCCTCGTTGCCTCATTGCCTCATTCCCTGACCCTTCTGGCGCTCGCTCTCCTTTTCTGCCTGGCAGGCTGCCGCCCAGCCTGGGAGGCAACCGTCTTTGCCCCGGATGGCAGTGCCTTCCTTGTGGACAGCAAGGTCCTTGCGAGCCTGTCCGGCTTTGCCGAGGAGGGACACGGCCTCCCCCTGGAGCGGGTGCTCTGGACGGCGGGACACCGGGTGATCGAGCATCTGATCGTGAGTGGGCCGGAGGGCGCCCGGCACGAGTTCGATTGGGCGGCTGTGGCCGACGACGCCTGGTGGGAGAAGGATGGGAAGCTATCCATCGGCGGCGAGTCGTTGCCAGTCTCGCACCTGGAGGTTGAGCCGCCGCCACTGCTGGAGCAGGTCGAGGCGGACATCACCGACATCGCGCCGACGGTCGCTGGGGCGCTGGGTCTGCCGTCCCCAGCCCAGGCCACCGGGCGAGCGCTGGAAGCACCGCCAGCCAGTCATGTACTACTTCTCTTCCTCGATGGCTTGGGCTACGTGCGCTACGTTGAGGCCCGCGACACGGGGCTGATTCCCAACCTTGCCGCGCTGGGCGAGCCCCTGGTCGGCCTGACCGTCTACCCACCTTGCACCAACGTGGCCTCGGCGGCCCTGCTCACCGGCGCGCCGCCGCAGGTCAACGGGGTGGACCAGCGGGGCATCCGCAAGACGGAGGTGGAGACACTATTCGACGTTGCCAACGCCGCCGGGCGGCAGGTCGTGGCCGTGGAGGGGGAGGCCCTGGCCTTCAACCTGCGCAACGCCGAGATGCAGCTCTCCGGCGACCGCGACGGCAATGGCAGCACCGACGACAACGTGCTGGCCAATGCCCTGGCCGTGCTGGACGAGGGAATGCCCGACCTGTTCTTCGTCCATTTCCACGGCATTGACGACGCCGGGCACACCTACGGCCCCAACGCGCCGGAGGAAGAGGCCGTCATCCACGAGGTAGACGCGGCAGTGGGGCAGTTGCTCGCAGCGCTGCCTGCCGATACCCTCATCATCATTTTTGCCGACCACGGAATGCATGTGGTTGAGGAAGAAGGGAGGTTGGGTAATCACGAACATCTGATTGAGCGGGATATGTTTATTCCCGTATGGATGGTAGGAAATTAGGAAATCATGTCGCAGGTCACAGGCAGCTTGAGACCTGAGACCTCTCGTTCTTTACTTTGTGGTGATCAGCCTTGTCCCGTTGGTCACGATGCTGGTAGGGCCGACGTTGGGCGGTGCGAGGCTGGCATGGGCGTTTCAACAAGCGGTCTTGGAAGTCGTAGAAGGTGCCGACGCCGGGGACATCTTGGGGATGAAGTTCCAAGCTGCTCTTCACTCGTGAAAACGCGCTCTGGGACTTTCCGAGAAAGCTAAGTGTGTGTAGGGAGGTGGCCTGAGCATGGCGGCGCCCGGGATAGCCAGCAAGGTCTGGGGGAAGGGGGTGATCGAGATTGAGATCAAGTGACGAGCAATAGTAGGCGGGGGAAACCTCCGCCTACCTCTGCGGTTTGTATCCTGAGATATATTTGAGAGATAAAGGAGAGAAAAAAATGGGGAAACGATATTGCCTGATAGGAGCGATTATCGTTGGCTCCCTCTGGGGCCTGCTGGAAGCAACACTGGGGGGATTTCTGCACCTGATACACTTGCCCCGCACAGGGGCAATCATGGCCGCTCTCGGCTATTCGATCATCTCATTCGGGATGGGCACGTTCAAGCCGAAGAATCCGCCTGGTTTTGTGTTAGCCGCCGGGGTCACGGCGGCGGCGATGAAAGGGGCTGATATCCTGTGGTTTGGGCCCCAGCGCTTCGTGATCAACCCGATGGTCGCCATCGTCCTCGAATCGCTGGTCCTCGGCGTCGTGGTCTATGGCCTGGGAAGGTATTTCGAGGAGGTGAAGGTGACGATCCCTCTCGCCGGCGTACTATCGGCAAGCGGGTGGGTGCTGGCTTTTGCGCTGCTGTTCAAGAGGGCACAGCTGGGACGTTTTATCCTGGGGACAGCGCCATGCAGCGCGCTGTTCGCGGCGGTCGGAGTGACGGCCGGCTATCTGGCAGGGAAGTATCTGCACTCACCGACGGCCGTCCTGGTCCAGGTCAGGCGGGAAGCGTTTTACGCTCTCTCGTCGGTGGTCATCGTCGCTTCCTGGGTCATCGGAGTTGCTGCCTCGGTGGGCGTCCATTAGTGCGGAAGAGCTGTGCTGCTGAAGTTCCCTTCGTATCTGATGACCATCAGTTGGTTAGTTCGTAGAAGCTGTGGCTATAGACCCAGCACTCACGGTAGCTGTCCCAGCCCCAGAGAGCTAATGGGTCATGGTAGGCGCGGTGGCATTATAGATACGGTGGAGGTAAATTGTTAAAACGCCGGATGTTCCAAAGGTTTTTTTGCCCGTGAAAACCCGCTATGGGATTTTCCGAGAAAGCTTACCTGAGAAAGGAGGTCAAAATGATTAGAAAAAGTCTTTGTGCTGTCGTGATCTTGCTGGCCGTCGTGCTGGCCGGGTGTGGCGGTGGAGCCCCTAAGGTGGATTGGACGCTCGGCGTCAGCGGCGCGGTGAGCAGCCCACTGACCCTGAGCTACGCCGACCTGGCCAAGATGCCCCAGACCGACCTGAAGGATATCCTGATGCAGAAGTCGCTGGGTGAGGACACGACCGGCGACTGGAGCGGCGTGGCGCTGACCGAGATCCTGAGCAAGGCCGGCGCCGGCGAGTACGTGAGCATCACCGTCCTGGCCGCTGATGGCTATGCCATCGAGATCAGCAAAGACGAGCTGCAGGACGCCATCGTCGCCCTGAAGGAAAATGGGAAATGGATCGCCCAGGCCGACCCTGACCACGGCCCCATCCGCCTGGTCTGCCCTCACACACCAGCCAACCGCTGGGTCTTCCAACTGACGGAGCTCCAGGTGAATGCCCAGGCCGCTGGCGTGCCCGAAAACGCCGCCTTCAAGATCACCGGCAACGTGGAGACGCAGGTCGGCTGGACCGAGGAGAAGATCCGCTCCATGGATACCATTGAGGCCGAGTACACGAACAAGGAAGGTCAGACCGAGACTTACACCGGCGTGCGCATCACCGACCTGCTGGGCAAGGCCGGCCCCAAGGCCGACGCCACGACGCTGGTGTTCGTCGCCGACGACGGCTACAGCGCCGAAGTGCCGTTGGCTGACATCGAAGGTTGCGCCGATTGCATCGTCGCCTTCCGCAACCAGGGTGGCTTTAGCATCGTCGCGCCCGGCCTCTCTGGCAAAGCCCAGGTCAAGGGCGTGGTCGAGATCCAGGTCAAGTAGGAGGCTACCATAGACGAGATCCTGCGCGGCCTGGCCGAGGCCATTCGCCTGATCTTGACGCTCGACCCGGCCCTGTTCGAGATTGTAGCACTGTCGCTGCGCGTCTCGGGCACGGCGCTGCTGTTCAGCACGCTCATCGGCATTCCACTGGGCGCGGCGCTGGGCTTGAGCCGTTTCTTTGGGCGACGGATGGTCATCGCCCTGCTATACACCGGCATGGGCTTCCCGCCGGTGGTCGTGGGGCTATTCGTCTACCTGATGCTGTCGCGCAGCGGGCCGCTGGGGCAGCTCAACGCGCCGCTGATCCCGTCGCTGTTCACCCCCGGCGCGATGATCGTCGCCCAGACCATCATCTCCTTCCCCCTGGTGGCAGGCTTCACCATGGCCGCCGTCATGGGGGTAGACCCTCAGTTGCGCCTCCAGGTCCGGGCGCTGGGTGCCACCAATTGGCAGACGACACTGGCCATCCTGACCGAGGCGCGTATCGGCGTGGTCGTGTCGGTCATCGCCGGCTTTGGCAGCATCATCTCCGAGGTAGGCGCAGTGATGATGGTCGGCGGCAACATCGAGCATAGTACGCGGGTGCTGACCACGGCCATTGTGCTGGAGACGCGCAAAGGCAACTTTGACTTGGCCATGGCCATTGGCGTGGTCTTGTTGGGAATATCGTTCCTCACCAACGTGGCCATGCTCCGCCTGCAAGGCAGGACGTTCGACGAATGAACGACTTGATCTACCGTTTGCAGAATGTCACCAAGGTGTACGAAGGCCGGTGCGTGCTGGAGGTGGAAAACCTCAGCATCCACCGGGGTGAGATCTTTGCAGTGGTGGGTCCCAGTGGCGCGGGAAAAAGCACCCTGCTGCGGCTGCTCAACTTCCTGGAGTCACCCACCCAGGGCCGCATCCGCTTCCTGGACGCCGAGTTCAGCGCGGGCCAGCCGATGCCCCTGGCCTATCGCCGCCGGGTGACGACGGTGTTCCAGCGACCGATCTTGCTAAACCGCAGTGTGTGGGCCAACGTTAGCTACGGCCTCGGACTGCACGGCAAGCGCGACCAAACCGAGCGGATCGAACAGGCTCTCGAACGGGTGGGACTGCGCGACTTTATCCGGCAGCGGGCTCGGACGCTGTCCGGTGGCGAGGCGCAGCGGGTGGCCCTGGCCCGGGCCATCGTGTTGCAGCCAGACGTGCTCTTGCTGGACGAGCCGACGGCCAACCTGGACCCCTACAACGTGGGGTTGATCGAGGAGATCGTGCAGCAGCTTAACCAGGAAGGAGGCACCACGCTGGTACTGGTGACCCACAACGTCTTCCAGGCCAAGCGGCTGGCGCATCGCGTGGCCCTGCTCCTGGAGGGGCGGATCGTCGAGACTGCCGACGTGGAGACCTTTTTCCAATCGCCCCGCGATCCGCGCACGTTGGCCTTTGTGCGCGGCGAAATGGTGTATTGATAAAAAATAAAAAAAGGAGGAAACAACATGAAGAAGTTCTGGTTCCATCTCATCACCGCTCTGCTCGTGCTCGGCCTGCTGGCGGCGTGCACCACCCCTGCGCCGACCGCGACTCCGGTGCCCCCTGCGGCGCCCACG
The DNA here is from genome assembly GCA_016875995.1 of Chloroflexota bacterium. GTDB lineage: Bacteria > Chloroflexota > Anaerolineae > VGOG01 > VGOG01 > VGOG01. The sequence goes on along the minus strand of VGOG01000063.1, from coordinate 8,108 downwards.
GCCACACCGGTTCCGCCCCCACCTACGAATACTCCCAAACCTGCCGAGCCGCAAAAACTGATCCTGGCCACCACCACCTCCACCGCTGATTCGGGTTTGCTGGACTATCTCCTGCCCGACTTCGAGGCTCAGTACAATGCCAAGGTGGAGGTCATCGCGGTGGGCACCGGGCAAGCCATCGCACTGGGTAAGGATGGCAACGCCGATGTGTTGCTGGTCCATGCCCGCGCCCAGGAAGATGCCTTCATGGATGCCGGACACGGTGTGCGCCGCGAAGACGTGATGTACAACGACTTTATCATCGTCGGCCCGGCCAGCGATCCGGTGGGCATCAAGGGCATGAAAAAGGCCCCTAAGGCCCTGGCCAAGATCGCCGAAGCGGGGGCGCCCTTTGTCTCACGTGGCGACGAATCGGGCACCCACACCAAGGAGAAGACAATCTGGGCCGAGGCGGGTATCGAGCCATCGGGTGACTGGTACATCTCGGCCGGGCAGGGGATGGGCGCTGTACTGACCATGGCCGACGAGCAGCAAGCCTACACCCTCAGCGACCGGGCCACCTACCTGGCTCGCACGCTGAAGGGGATCGAACTCGACATCCTGGTCGAGGGCGACCCCATCCTGTTCAACCCCTACGGCGTCATCGCTGTCAACCCCGCCAAGAGCCCGCAGATCAACAACGACCTGGCCAACCAGTTCATAGACTGGCTGGTCTCGCTGCCCACCCAGGAAAAGATCAGCCAGTTCGGCGTGGCCGAGTTCGGCGCGCCGCTTTTCATGCCTGACTCAGCTCTATGGCGCGAGGCACACGGCGGCGCGGAGCAGCCGGCCGGCGTCGCGCTCAAGATCACCGGCGGCGGCAAAGAGATGGCCTGGACCGAGGACGAGCTGAGGGCGATGGACACCCTGGACGTGGATTACACCGGCAAGGATGGCACGACCACCACCTACACCGGCGTCCCCATGAACGCCCTGCTGAAGCTTGCAGGAGCCGGGGAAGGAGCCACGCTGGTGCTGGTCGCCAGCGACGGCTATACGGCCGAGGTGGCCATGACCGACGTGCAGGGGTGCACTGACTGCATCGTCGCCTTTGACCCGGCCGGCGGACTGCGAGCCGTCTTACCCAAGCTATCGGGCAAAGCCCAGGTCAAGGGCATTGTCGAGATCCAGGTCAAGTAGCCAGTCGCCCGCCAACTACTGCTCCGACAAGCCGTGCTATTCGCCGGTCTCGCACTCCTGAGGGCAGGTATTGTCGTCGTAAGGCGTTCCAGCGGGCTAGCTTTTCCAGCTATCTGGCTGAGAAAAAGTGAGCGCTTACATGCCCTGTCTTGACTCTTTCAATCGCTCCATCAGCTACCTGCGGGTCTCGGTGACCGATCGCTGCAACCTGCGCTGTGTCTACTGCATGTCAGCGGAGGGGGTCCCCTGGCGGCCCCACGATGAGGTCCTGCGCTACGAGGAGATCGAGACCGTGGTGCGGGCTGCCGCCGAGTTGGGCATCGGCAAGGTGCGGCTGACCGGCGGCGAGCCGCTGGTCAGGCTGGGGATGGTGGACCTGGTGGCCATGCTGGCTCGCATCCCCGGCCTCGACGACCTGGCCATGACCACCAACGGCATCCTGCTGGCCCGTTACGCCGAGGAGTTGAGAGCGGCGGGCCTCAGGCGGGTCAACGTCAGCCTGGACACATTGAGGTCAGAGCGGTTTCGCCGCATCACCCGCCTGGGCGAGCTGTCCGACACGCTGGAGGGCATCGCGGCGGCCAAGCAGGCGGGCCTCGTGCCCGTCAAGGTCAACACCGTGGTGATCCGGGGGCTCAACGACGACGAGGTGGTGGACTTCGCCCGCCTGACCTATGCACCCCCCCCTGCTTCCGCCCCCCATTCCCCCCAACTTTGGGGGGTTAGGGGAGCAAGGGGGGGTGGGGGGGAGTGGCACGTGCGCTTCATCGAGGTGATGCCACTGGGCAACAATGCCGACTGGGCTGGTAACGGCTACGTGCCCATGAGCGAGGTGCGGGAAAGGATCGAAGAGGAACTGGGGGAGCTGATCCCGGCCAGGCTGGGGGACGGCAGCGGCCCGGCCCGCTACTATCGTCTGCCGGGCGCTCAGGGCACCATCGGCTTTATCACGCCCATTAGCGAGCACTTCTGCTACCAGTGTAACCGGTTGCGCCTCACCGCCGACGGCAAGCTGCGCCCCTGCCTCCTTTCGGATTACGAGATTGACCTCCGAACGCCTTTGCGCCGGGGAGCGACCATTGAGGACATCAAGCACCTGATTGCCGAGGCCGTGCACGCCAAGCCGGAGCGGCATCACCTGTCGGAGCAGGTCATCCCTCGGGGGCGTGCCATGTCGGAGATTGGGGGATGAACAAAAAAGGCCCTCCTCGAAACCTGGAGGGCCTTTTTGTTCGCCGTCGCAACCCCTTGCGGTTGCCCCGCTTGGTTATCTCCTTTTGAGCCGGCGGTAGGCCTCGTCGTGTTTGTCAATATCCGTGACGATGATCACCCGCTTCGTCCAGTCCAAGAGGTAGGGAATGCGATACTGACCGTAGTGCAGGCTGTACTCTTCGCGGCCCGTCAATCGTTCATGCCTGATGACCTCGGTGTTCTCGCCCAACCATCGTAGCTTCCGCAATATGCCATGGCCGATCTTCTTGGGCAGCTTGGCGAGTTGACGTCTTGCTCGCTCCTCCAGTACAACCTCGAACATCGGCCTATTCCTCCAGACCGAGTTCTTGGGTCACTTCCTCCAGACTATAGAGCTTCGCTTTTCCCTCAGCGATTCTTTTACGAGCCTCAGTCAATTCCCTGGCTTTCTCCGGTGTGGGCTCATAATCGCTGTAGACGACCTTGAGGCCGTGCTCATCAATGAAATAGGCCTGAACCTCGCTGGGCAATTTGCCTTTCTGTTTGTCCAGATACTCGGCATAGGCCCTCTCATTGGCAAAGACCAGGTAGCCCTCATCGTCAATGTAGTGTTCTCGTTCCTCGCGGAGAACCTCGTGGATGACCTCGCGGAACGTATCAACAAGTTCTCGTAGTGTTACACTGGCTACTGGCCTATCCAGAATCGTCTCTCCCATCCTTCATTCTCCTCTCCGCATTTCTGAACGTCTACATTGTAAGTCCTTTGGGACGATTTGTCAAGGGCTATAGCCGCCCCACCCGCCGCCGCACCCACAGCAGCACTCCCCCCACCGCGCCCAGCGCCCCCAGAAACCAGATTGCTTCGAGAAACCTGGCTTCTAGCCCCGAGCGGGCCGTGAAGCCCTGCACGGTGACCGCCGTGGGGGATTCGTTTTTGTCCACCGTGCCGAAGGTGTAGTAGCTGCCCAGTTCATTGGCGTTCACGCCACTGAATATGACCTGATCCCCGGAGATGGAGGCGGTAGCCCCGGAAGCCGCAGTGATGTCGCTGAACGGACCGCTGGTTCCACTGCGCTCCAACAGCCGGTAGTTGCTGGAAGCGCCGCCAGGCGTCCCAGACATCCCCCCATCGCTGAAATCGAAGGTGAGGTCCACGCTGCCACCGTTGCTGTTGACGTCGCTCTTGTCCAGGTACCACACCCGCAGCCAGCGCTGGCCGTTCCCGGCGTCCCAGTCGCCACCGGTGGGCAGATCATTAGTGGTGCTCCCGGTGAGGTTGTTATGGCCGAAGATCATATCGTCGCCGGTATCTTGCAGGAAGGTGCTGTTGGTGAAGATCATCCCAGACGACCCGGCGGTGGTGAGGCCCCCTTGCCAGATCCCCCTCACGTCGGTCTGGTTCTGGATCGTATCGTTCCCAACCGGGGCCGTGGAGGCACCCAATCGTCATCGGTCATGTTTTTGAGCGTGCCGTCGTTGTCGTTGGCGGTCAGGTCGTCCAGGGCGGTTCCCGAATAATGGTTGAAGCGGTAGTAAGCCACCAGGTTGGCCTCATCGCCGTCGAGGACCTTGTGCATGTGGTCGCGGATTTGTGTTTCGGTGCGGGCCGCGCTCCAGACGCGCACCTCGTCCATCTGGCCGGCGAAGTAGCGGCCGCCGAAGTCGCTGGCCAGACGGAGCGGGTTACTGTTGGCCGCGGCGGTGAGCGGTGTGCCGCTGAGCGTCTGTGCGACGCCGTTGAGATACAGGGCCCGCGTGCCGCTGCTGTTGACGGCGGCAACGTGATACCAGCGGCCAGCCTGGAGGTTCAGGCCGGTCGTGGTCTGTTCGTCGAAGTCCAGATCCGTGTCGGTAAGGCGGAGCAGGTAGCCGTTGGCGCTGGCGGTCTGGTACTTGCTGAGCAGGCCGCGCAAGCCGCCGAAACCGCCGGCCTTGAACCAACATTCGAGGGTGTAGTTGGTGATCAGATCCAGGCTGTTGGCATCGGCGACCTGGACGTAATCGTCCGTCCCGTCGAAGTCCAGGGCATGGCCCGGCGGGGTCATGGGCGTTGCAAACACCTTCTGTTCGCCGTAGCCTGTGCCTGCTGAATTGGTGGCGTAGGCGCGGACGTAGTAGGTTTGACCGCCGCTGGTGAGGCCCGTGAGGTGGCTGGTGAAACCGCCCCACCCGCTGCCGTCGGTGGTGTGGCTGTCGGCGACGGTGGGATTCCCGGTGGTGTTCCAGCAGACGCCGCGGGCTGTAACAGTCGCTCCGCGGTCATCCGTCACAGTGCCGCCGCAGTCGGCGCTGGTGGCGGTGATGTTGGTGACGTTCGCCGTAGTGACCGCGGGCACGCTCTCCTGCTCATACCAGGCAATCTTGCTGTCGCCATAGGAAGCGGAGAGCACGTCCATATCCCCGTCGCCGTCCACATCCGCGGCGAATACACTCGAAGCATAGTTGGCGCTGGTGGTGATGGTGTGGGCGGTGAAGGTCTGGAGGCCGTCGTTTTCGTACCAGGTGATCTTGTCGTCATAGAGGGAAGCGGAGAGCACGTCCAGGTCCCCGTCGCCGTCCACGTCCGCAGTAAATACACTCTGGGCGCCGTAGGCGGCGGTGGTGATGGTGTGGGCGGTGAAGGTCTGGCGGCCGTCGTTCGCGTACCAGGCGATCTTGTCGTCGAGTTCCGAGGCGGAGAGCACGTCCAGATCCCCGTCGCCGTCCACGTCCGCAGTAAATACACTCCTGGCGCCGTCTGCGCCGGTGGTGATGGTGTGGGCGGTGAAGGTCTGGAGGCCGTCGTTTTCGTACCAGGTGATCTTGTCGTCATAGAGGGAAGCGGAGAGCATGTCCATATCCCCATCGCCGTCCACATCCGCAACGAACACACTCCTGGCGCCGTCGGCGCCGGTGGTGATGGTGTGGGCGGTGAAGGTCTGGCGGCCGTCGTTCTCGTACCAGGCAATCTTGTCGTCGTAAGCGGAAGCGGAGAGCACGTCCATATCTCCGTCACCGTCCACGTCCGCGGCGAAGACACTGGAAGCGCCGTCGGCGGCGGCGGTGATGGTGTGGGCGGTGAAGGTCTGGCGGCCGTCGTTCTCGTACCAGGCAATCTTGTCGTCGCCATCGGAAGCGGAGAGCACGTCCATATCTCCGTCACCGTCCACGTCCGCGGCGAACACACTCATGGCGCCCTTGGCGCCGGTGGTGATGGTGTGGGCGGTGAAGTCGCAAGAGCTGGACGCAGGCGAACTGATGCCGACCTGGTAGTCCTCCACCTCGCCGTCGTCCGCCAGTCCGGCCACGCCGAGGCCACCGGCCGTGCTCAGGCGGAAGCGGGCGTAGGTGTTGCCGGCTTTAGCCCAGCCCGGCACGTCGAAGGTAATCTGGTTGTTGTCGTTGCTCACGACAACGCTGTTGGCAATTTGCTCGAAGGGACCGCCCCAGGTACCGTCTCGGTTCCAGTCCACCCAGGCATCGAGTTTGGCCGGGCCACCTTGCACGTTGACCGTGACCGAGGCGCCTAACTTGCCGACCTGCACGTTCGTCCACCCGCTCACGCCGTCCTCGTCATCCGTGCCGTCGCTGTCATCGCCGTCCGCGCCGGTGGTTGGCTGTCCATTGCTTTCCGTATCGCGGCTGATACCCAGGGTTGGACCCGTTGCCACATGGCGTGCGCCGTCATCCACCAACAGCGTCGGGTAGGGCGCCGGGGTATCGCCGAAATCAAGGAAGGCGCCTGAAGTGACCCAATCGTCATCGGTCATGTTGTGAAGGGTCAAATCTACTGAACCGGCGCTGTCATGCGCTGTCGAACCGGAACTCTCATCGAACTTCCAGTAGTGCTTCAGGCCGCTCTCCCTGCCGCTGAGCGTTTGTCCCATATTCTCGTTAATCTCGGTTTGGGTGCGCGCATCGTTCCAGATGCGCACCTCGTCCAGACAGCCGTCCAGCGTTTCGGTGGGGTGGCTGATTCTCACGCTTCCATCCGGAGCATCCAAACTACCTCCCGGCGTGCTCTCGCCCACCAGCCTTCCGTTGAGATAGAGCTTCATAGTCGTGCCGTCCCAGGTACCGGCCACATGGCACCACCTCCCGGTCTGAAGGGCGTTGTTGACCCGGATATGGCGAAGAGAGCCACCGGTTTTGATGTAGAAGTGCAGTTGTCCTGGCTGATTCACCTCATCGTGCCGGAGCACAGCGACTTCGCTGCCTACCGTGACATAGCGCTGTATGGAAGCCGGAAGCGTGCGGTGATAGACCCAGGCTTCCAGGGTGAGGTTGGTCAGGGAGGTGGAGACGCCGCTGCCGTCGGCATAGTCGTATGTGCCGTCAAAATCCAGGCAATTGCCGGCGCTACTGACTGGCAGAGGCAGGGGTGCCGGAAAGCGCGGCGAGGCTGGCCACCAGCAGCGCGGCGGTCACCAAGAGACGAAAGGTTTTGATGATGGTGCGGTTTGGGCGTTTGTACATGGTGCTGTCCTTTCCTTTGTCGGAACGAGTCAATGAGCTAACGGGCGCCTCGTTGCCTCGTTACTCGTGGCCTCATTACTCTTGTCCAAAAGGCTCTGGTTGAAATTCTACACCTATTTCTTGCTTTGTCAACTGCTTGACAACCTCATTCAGGTGTGATATAGTTATCAACACTTTCGCCGGAGGGAATGAGTATGAAATATGGAGCCTGCAACTGGATCTTCGGAGATGAGCCACTGGTGGAGACGGCGGCCCGTCTGGCTGGCTTTGGCTACGATGGGCTGGAGCTGAAGGGCGACTCGGAGCTTTACGATGCCGCCGAGGTCAAAGCTGTCCTGGATGACCACGGGCTGGCGGTGCTTTCCCTCACCCCGGAGGACGTGGACCTGCCGCACCCCGACGCCGAGGTGCGGGCCGAGGCGGTGGATTACTACCTGCGCCTGCTAGACTTCGCCGCTGCGGTAGGAGCGCCGATGGTGGGATGCCACGGCGCGGTGGGCCGTATCCGCCCGGCGACCACCTACGAGCAGGAGTACGTGAACTACGTGGTGGGCGTCCAGCGCATCGCCGAGCGAGCTCAGGAGCTAGGCTTGCGATTGGCCATTGAGGTGCTCAACCGCTACGAGTCGCATTTGCTGAATACCGCCGAAGAAGCCATGCGCTTCGTGGAGGAGGTGGGAGCGCCCAACGTGGGCCTTCTTTTGGACGCCTATCACATGAACATTGAGGAGGCCGACCTGGGCAGCGCCATCCGCACGGTTGGGAAGCACCTGGTTCTTTTCCATGCCGCCGACTCCAACCGCCAGGCGGTTGGTCGCGGGCATACCGATTTCGCGGGCGTCATGCGTGCCCTCAAGGACATCGGATACGACGGTTCGATCATCGTCGAGTGCACCGCCTCCGGCCCAGATCCCTTCACGCCAGTCAAGGGGCAAGGTTGGCGAGAGGAGGTGGCGGGCTACATCGAAGAATCCATCAGGCTATTGCGCCATTATGAAGAAATGGTAAAGTGACTACTCAGGCTGTCATTGCGAGGAGGCGGTTTTTGCCGACGAAGCAATCCCCAAGCAACGAGCAGGAGATTGCTTCGCAAAAACCGCTACCCAGAAACTTGATGTATAAGGAGTCAAGCGGCTTGTGGCGTGAGTGTGAAGCTGAGTTTGGCGGCTTTGCGCGTCAACTGGGTGACCTCACGCTCACGCACCTGCCGTTCATAATCTTCCCGTCCCATCTCCTGATAGGGTTCGCGATACTTTAACAAGTGATAGACGATGCGGGCCAGT
>VGOG01000062.1 GCA_016875995.1 Chloroflexota bacterium | reverse complement strand
AGAGGTGATACTGCTCTGTTGGATGCCATCAACGCCGCCTACGTCCGCTTGCAGCAGTTGAACGACAGCGAGCGCATCAACGCCATCGTGGCCATGACCGACGGACGGGAGAACCACTCCCGCATCAACTTAGGTGAGTTAACGCGGCAAATGCGGCAGGGAAATGAGAGCGGCGTGCCTGTCGTCCTGTTTTGCATCGCCTACGGCGACGATGCCGACTACGATACCCTGCAGGCCCTGGCCGAGGCCACCGATGGCCAGGTGCGGACAGGGGATCTGGAGAACATTCGGCAACTGTATAAGATACTGTCAACGTACTTTTAGAACGTATTGCGTATTGCGTAGTGCGTAACAGAATACGCAATACGCAATACGGATCACGTGAGGTTTCATGGCCAAAAGTCTCTTTCGAACCGAATTGGAACGGCGAGCGTGGCGGACTATGCTTTCCTTTGCTATCTTTCGACTGGAGAGCGCGCTCACTATTGCTGCCACGATCATTCTGACCTTTCTCTTCCCCAATCCCTTTCCCTGGTGGCGGTGGTGGTACTGGCTGGTCCTCGGCGTAGTGGCCGAGGCGCTGATCATCTACACCAGCCTCAGCGACGCGGCCCTGGCCCAAAAGGTGGTGGCCGACATGCTGCGCGGGGAGTTCAATCCCAGGGAGTTCCGCAGCGCGAAGTACCGGGATAAGGTAGCGAAGGCGTTGGAGTACCGCGAGCGCATCGAGGGGGTCATCCTGCGGAGCCGCGAGGGGGTGTTGCGAGATCACTTGCAAGAGGACGCCCGCCGCATCACCGAGTGGGTGGCCAGCGTCTTCGGCCTGGCCAGGCGGCTCGATGCCTACGAGAACGACGAGATCATCAAGCGAGACATGACTTCGGTGAAGTCGGCCATCGAGGAGTTCGAGGCCCGCCTTCGTCGGGAAGACGATGAAGCCGTGCGCCAGCAGATGCGGGAGGCCATTCACAGCAAAAAGACGCACTGGGATAACTTGCAGCGCCTGCAGAACACCATGGAGAAAGCCGAGTTCCAACTGGAGAACACCCTGTCGGCCATGGGCACGGTCTACGCCCAACTCCAGCTCATCGGAGCCAAAGACGTGGATTCCAGCCGTGCCCGACGCCTGCGGGAGGACATCGCGGCGCAAGTGGCGGCTTTGCATGACATCGTCGAGACAATGGATGAAGTGTACAGCGGACTGAAGGATTGAACGGACATGAAAATAGAACGTCAAACGTCAAACGTGAAACGTGAAACGTCAAACGTAAAACGTGAAATATCTAATATCCAATATCCAATATCACTGTTGCTTGTGGCTTGCTTTTTGTTGTTGACTGCTTGTGGGCCGGCACAGCCCAAGGGCGAGGTCATCGTCTACGTGGCGGCGCCGCTGTCGGGCTTCCAGGCCAACGGAGGGCAGACGGTGCTGGGCGGGGCCAGGCTGATGGCCGAACGGCTCAACCAGGCTGGTGGCCTGCTGGGCTATCGGGTCCGGGTGGTGGGAATAGACGACGAGTCCGATTCCGACGTGGCGGTGGAGGTCGCCCAGCAGATCAAAGAGGCCCTCGAACGGGGGGACAGGATCATCGGACTGATCGGCCACTACAACAGCGGCCAGACCCTGGCGGCCATGGAGGTCTACCAGGGCTTGCCCCTCGTGGTCATCACCCCGACGGCCAGCGAGGTGTCCCTCACCCAACGTGGCTACGGCAACTTCTTCCGCGTCAACGCCAACGACGCCACCCAGGCCCGAGTGGATGCCGAGTTCCTGGTCAACACCCTGGGTGCCCGGCGGGTCGCGGTCGTCTACAACGATGACCCGTATGGGCAGGGGCTGGGGGCCCTCATCGCGGAAAACCTTCGCAGCCTGGGAGCCCAGGTGCCCCTCGAAATCCAGGTAGCGGTCGAGCAGTCCAGCTTCACCGAGGAGGTAAAGCGGATCACGGCAGCCAACCCCGATGCCATCTTCTACGGCGGCTACGAGGTCGAGGCTCCGTACCTGCGGGCCGAGTTGGTCGAGGCGGGCATCATTGTTCCTTTCCTGGCCAGTGACGGCGCGTTTCTATCAGCCACCATTGACGAGGCGGGCGGGACAGCGGAGGGCATCTACGTCAGCGCCTTCGCGCCGAGTCCGGCCGCCGTCGTGGACAAGCAGTGGATCAAGGAGTACCAGGAAGTAGACTACCGCAACCCCGACACCTACAGCATCAACGGCTATAGTGCCATGCATGTTTTGGCCGAGGGGATCAAAAAGGCCCAGAGCTTTGACGCCGCCAAAGTGGCGCAGGCCATCCGCCAGTTGGACTTCGACACCCTGGTAGGTCACATCTCCTATGATCGGGGGGGCGACCTCAAGGAGCAGAGCATCTACATCTTCCAGGTTCAGGATGGCGCGTTTGTGCAGATCCATCCGGAACTATAAATGGTGCTTGACGGTTGCTCTTTTTTGTGGTAAACTAATTACAATGTTCCAGGGGATAAGCCTGTGGGCGGCCAGCCGGAAGCAGAAAGCTAGCTACGCAGGGCGGGTGTTGAGCGCCTTTGTGTAATGCCTTCTCCAGCATGCGGTAAAAAGACCTTGTCACACCAGGGTTCTAAACATGCTATCTCCTCAAAGACGTCGTACAGAATACCGTATCAACTTATCCTTCGCTGACTACATCAGGGTTGTCTTTGACAGAACAGGCAGAGAGGTTGTACAATTCGCTGTCCAGTATCTGGCAAACATTGAGGGAGAGTGGCAGCCCATCGCGCGTTTTGACACCGCTCACGGGCGACCTCACATGGATATTAGTCACCCCGATGGCAGTCAGGAGAGGCGAGAAATACCGTTTGACAATTACAACACGGCTTTGAGCTATGCTATCCATCATGTTAAGACCCGCTGGCAGTTTTATCGAGAACGATATGAGAGGTGGAAGCATGGATAGAAATGAACAATTTCGTAAGAACCATGACCTGTTCGAGTTGTTTATGCAACAGGTGCTTGACGATCCGGAACTACTGGACCGTATTCCAGATGGCGCCGACATCATCTTCCTTCCCAACAGCGATCCCACGCTTCTGGAGGCTAACCTGGAGCTTGGCGCCGAACGGGAGCGCGAAGGGGCTACTGTCACCTATATCCGTATTGAGATGGTGCCCCAACTGCGCACCATTTTCGTCCCCCGCCTGAAGGTCGAGCCTGTCGTCGCGTAGTGGGTACTGTTTCAACGGCGTAGGATATTGCCTTTGTGCAGGTCCATCCGAAGCCATAAGACAACAACGGAGTAGTGTCAAGTTGGGAGAGCGGCCATCAGTGGCTGCTCTTTCTTGTTGGTGAGTGAGGGCACATCTGCATTTGCCAGATGTAACGAAATCAGGTACAATTAAGCACCGTTGACCAGGAGGCAAGGTACATGGAAAACCTGATTATCATAGGTTCCGGGCCGGCGGGCTGGACAGCGGGCATCTACGCTGGCCGGGCGCAGCTTGAGCCCTTGTTGATCACCGGCCGCGCTCCGGGTGGCCAGATGGCCCTCACCTCGGAGATCGAGAACTATCCCGGCTTTCCGCAGGGCATAAGCGGCCAGGAGTTGAGCCAATTGATGCAACAGCAGGCCGAGCGCTTCGGCACCAGGATGCAGATGGATGAGGTCACCGCCGTCGAGCTCTCCAATCATCCCTTCAAGCTTACAACTTACGGGGGAGAGTATGAGGCCCAGGCTCTGATTATCGCCACCGGGACCTCGCCCAGGAAGCTGGGGGTTCCGGGCGAGGCGGAGCTCACCGGGCGCGGTGTCTCCTACTGTGCCACCTGCGATGGCTTCTTTTACCAGGACCGCAGGGTGGTGGTGGTCGGCGGGGGCGATGCAGCCGTGGAGGAAGCCATCTTCTTGACCAAGTTCGCCAAGCAGGTCTACGTGGTGCATCGCCGCAACCGCCTGCGGGCGGAGAAGGTCTTCCAGGAGCGGGCCTTTCGTAACGAGAAGATCCAGTTCATCTGGAATTCGGTGGCCACCGAGATCCTCGGGGATGGGAAGGTGACAGGGGTACGCCTCAAGAACGTCAACACCGAGGTGGAGTCCGTGCTGGAGGCCGACGGTGTCTTCATCTACGTCGGCAGCATCCCTAACACGGGATTTCTGGAGGGACAATTGAACCTCGACGACCATGGCTACATTGTCACCGACCGCCAGTGCCACACCAGCGTGCCGGGCGTATTCGCCGCTGGCGACGTGCAGGAGCGGGTGCTGAAGCAGATCGCCACAGCGGTAGGCTCAGGAGCTATGGCGGCCATGGAGGCTGAGAAGTTCATTGCTGAGCTGGAAGACAAAGCCTATCCAGAGAGAACAGATTAAGAGAAAAGAGGAGGTTTTTACCATGACTATTACCAAAGACATGCCGATCGGCGAGGTAGTGCAGAAGTATCCCCAAACGGTTGAGGTTTTCCTGCGCCACGGGCTGATGTGCTTGGGCTGTGCCGTAGCGCGCTTCGAGAACGTGGAACAGGGAGCCATGGCTCACGGCATCAACGTCGAGGCCCTGATCAAGGACCTCAATGCCGCCGTGCCTCAGGCTAACTGACGCAGCACGCCGTACGTGACCGTTGCTGGCGAGAGGGCTTTCTACGCCCTCCACCCCCCTTCCCTCCAACGTTGGGGGGGAGGGGGGCGGGGTAGGCGCCATCTGGTGCTGGTGCACGGGATCGCCTCATTGATCTAACCCCATTGCGCGAAAATGTGGGCCAGTCCAACGATCGTGCCCGCCTTCGAGTGCGCCGTGGCACGGCGCCCGCACACCAATCATACTATAACCTATAACAAGGAGGATCGCGATGTCTACTAAATTAGGCCCCCACGTGCTGTGGAACGCTCAATACTTGAGTGAATACATCCAGGCCGGCATAGCGGTGGCCAAGTTCGCAGGCGATTGGGCGATGGCCAGGGACGTCCCGGCTGGTGTTCTGGTGATCGGTCGCCTGGTTGCAGATTACGATGCCCAGGAGCAGAAGGCCAGAGGCCAGACACCTCTCGAAGCGGCGCAGCAGTTCGTTCGAGATCAACTGTCAACGTATCAGTCCAATCCCCACATCGAGTACTGGGAGGGGCACAACGAGCCGGTGTGGACCGACGGGGAAGGCATGGGATGGTACGCCCAGTTCGAGGTAGAGCGCATGCGGTTGATGGCCGACCTGGGGCTGAAGTGCGTGCTTGGAAACTTCGCCACCGGCACGCCGGATCTGGCTCTCTGGCCCGCCTTCTTGCCCGCGCTCCAGGTCGTCAGGCAATACCAGGCCCTGCTCGGTCTCCACGAGTACAGTTGGCCGTGGATGTGGTGGATGACGGGGAAGCATCAACTGGATCCCAACCAGGATGAGGGTGATGAGGGCTGGACGACGCTGCGCTACCGCAAGATCTACCGTCAGCACCTGATCCCCAACGGGCTGGGGGACGTGCCTTTGGTGATCACCGAATGTGGCATTGATCCAGGGGTGAGTCCTAAGCCGCCGGGCTTAACCGGCGGGGCGTGGAGGCTACTGGGTGACCTGTGGGCCCAGCACAACCACGAGCCCGACAAGGCCGACTATTATTTCCGACAACTGGTCTGGTACGACCAGGCACTGCAGAAGGACGATTACGTCGTCGGCGCGACCGTCTTCACCTGGGGCAATTTCGGCCCACCCTGGCTATATTTCGACGTGGCCGGGACGGAGGTGGCCACGAAACTGATCGCCTATACCCGGGCGAATCCGGCCAGGCCCTTTGTGTATCCCGGCGTCGAGGAGGAAGAGGAAGAGAAGCCCCGTGGGCAGCCTCGCGTCCAGTACGAGCGCACCTACGTGCTGCTGCCCCCCACCGCAGACGCCACCTGGGTACGGGCGGTGGTGGACAGCACGTGGGATCGTCGTCGGTACACCATCGGGGGCAGTGCCGACGACGCCGGCGTCGGCGACCTGGATGTACGGCGCGTGATGGCCATCAATCCGCAGGACTGGCGAGGCGACCAGTCGTTGGAAGAGTTCTTCGCCCAGTATTACCCCGGCGTCGAGTTCAGGGCCATCACCGCCGCCACACCTGCGGAACTGGCGCAGAAGCTGGCCAGCGAATAACGCTTCATCTGCGATACAATAGAGACGGCTCAACGAAGCCTGGCCGATGGGTGCGAAGGTGCCCTATATAGCGGTTCTTGACAAAGGTTGGGAAACATGCTAAAGTAGTCATACTTTCATAAAGTATGATTTAACCAAGGGGTTCAGATGACTGAACAGGTGAAATTAGCGACCGTCCAAAAAAGAGGCCAGGTTACTATACCGATCGAGCTTCGCCGCAAATTTGGGATTGAGGAAGGAGGTATCGTGGCCTTCACCGAGACCGAAGAGGGGATCCTGATCTCCCCCCGTGAGGTCTTGGCCATGGACGCTTTGGATCGGATCGGGAAAGTCCTCAAGGAGCGAGGGATCACCCTTGAGCAACTGATTGAGTCGGGGAGGGAGATCCGAGGCCAGATAATTGAGGAGGAGTATGGCTTTAGTGCGGAGAAGGAAAGATGATCAGGGTCTTCCTTAATGCCAGCGTGTTGTTCTCCGCCAGTTATTCTGAAACGGGGGCGTCTCGCGATCTTTTGCGGGAGGCAATTCGTGGGAATCTAAAGATTGTCGTCAGCCGACACGTCCTTGAGGAAGCCGAGAGGAACCTTGTCCAGAAAGCGCCCGAGGCTTTACCGGCTTTCCGCGAACTTTTGACTCTTGTCGCCGCCGAGGTTGCTGAGAAACCAGCTTTGGAGGAACTAAAGCAAGCAGCGACTTACATTAACCTCAAAGATGCCCCTATTGTTGCGACTGCGGCCAAGGCCAAGGTAGATTATCTTGTGACCTGGGATCAGAAACACTTTATTGACGATCCGAAAGTGGCTGAGTGGTCGGGCTTAATGATCCTTACGCCAGATAAGCTAATGGCCATCGTAAAGAAGAGAGCGATCTTAGCTCACCATAGCTGACCAGAAACGAAGCCTGGCCAATGGGTGCGAAGGTGCCCTTGCTGGTTGCTCAGGCCAACCAAGCAAACACCGTGACTGATGAGACGCCAGCGAAGGGTGTGCCTTTGAGTGCCCAGGTCTGGCGTTTTTATCATGGAGGACCGCTGCCATGATTTGGCACGGCGGATCGAGCGGCTGGACATGGAACTAGCAGAGCTAATCAAATTTGCACGAGGAGAGGAGAAGGCCGATCTGCTGCTCAAGAACGCGCGAGTGGTGAACGTCTTCTCCCACGAGATTATCGAGACCAACGTTGCCATCGCCGGCCACCGCATCGTGGGCCTGGGGGATTACCAGGCCAAGGAGATCTTAGACCTAAAAGGACAATACGTTTGCCCCGGCTTCATTGACGGCCACGTGCACATCGAGAGCAGTATGGTGACGCCGCCGGAGTTCGCCAGGGCGGTGGTGCCCCACGGCACGACCAGCGTGGTCGCCGACCCCCACGAAATCGCCAACGTGCTGGGCATCGAGGGCGTCCGCTATATGCTGGATGCCTCAGATGGGCTGCCGCTGACGGTGTTCGTCATGGCCCCCTCGTGTGTGCCGGCTACTCACCTGGAGACCTCTGCCGACGAGTTGCTCTCGCATGATCTTGTCCCGCTGCTTGAGCATCCCCGCGTGCTGGGCCTGGCGGAGCTGATGAACTTCCCCGGCGTGATCTACGGCGTCCCGGAGGTGCTGGACAAGATCCGCGCCTTCGCCGGCCATCCTCTCGATGGCCACGCGCCCGGCCTTTCGGGCCAGGACTTGCAGGCTTACGTCGCCGCTGGCATCACCTCGGATCACGAGTGCACCACCCTGGACGAGGCGCGCGAGAAGCTCCGCCTGGGCATGTACGTCATGATCCGCGAGGGGACGACGGCCCGCAACCTGAAGGACCTGCTGCCGCTGGTTACTCCTGAGAACGCCCGGCGTTGCCTGTTCGTCACCGACGACCGCCACCCCGCCGCTTCCCCCGCCCCCCTTCCCCCCAAAGTTGGGGGGATTGAGGGGGGAGAGGGGACTGAGGGGGGGCACTCTTCCCCCTTTCTGAGACAAGGGGACAAGGAGAGGGGGGGAGGGGGTGACAAGGGGATAAGGAGATTCTCCCCCTCTCCTTGTCTCCCCCTCTCTGTGTCTGGTCTTGAGGGGGGGCACCAAGGACACATTGACAGCCTGGTGAGAATGGCTATCGGCCAGGGGCTGGATCCGATTACGGCCATCCAGATGGCGACCCTCAACGCGGCGGAGCGCTTCGGCCTGCGCGACAGGGGCGCCATCGCCCCCGGCTATCGGGCCGATCTGGTGGTGGTCGCTGACTTCGAGAACCTGGGCATCGAGAAGGTGTTCAGCGGGGGGAAACTGGTAGCCGAAGAGGGTGAGATAGTGCCTGGCGCGGTCAGGGAGGTTGCGGCGCACGTGCGCGGCTCGGTCAACGTCAACTGGGCTGGGGTCAGCTTCGAGATACCGGCCAGGGGACGGCGGGCCAGGGTCATTGGGGTGCTCCCCGATCAGATCGTCACCGCGGGGCTGAGCGAGGAGGTCAAAGTAGAAAACGGCCTGGCGGTGGCCGACGTGGAGCGGGACATTTTGAAGATCGCGGTCATTGAGCGCCACCGGGGCACGGGCAACACAGGACTGGGCTTCGTGCGGGGCTTCGGCCTGAAGCGGGGGGCTATCGCCTCCTCGGTGGCCCACGACTCCCACAATCTCATCGTCGTGGGCACCAACGACGTGGATATGATGGCTGCTGCCCACGCCGTGGCCGACATGGGCGGAGGGCTGGCGGCGGTGGAAGATGGCACGGTGCGGGCTCGCCTGCCGCTGCCCATCGCCGGCCTGATGTCCGACCAGCCCCTGGAGGTGGTGCGAACGGAGATGGAAAAGCTGCTGGCCGTGGCCCAGGAGATGGGCTCGCCGTTGTCCGACCCGTTCATGACCATGAGCTTCCTGGCCCTGCCCGTTATCCCCGTGCTGAAGCTCACCGACCAGGGGCTGGTGGACGTGAACCAGTTCAAGATCGTGTCGCTGTTCGAGGAACAACGGACGGAGGGGATTTAGCGGACTGGTAACTTGGCCTGATCAGAAGTCCGTAAATCCTACCAGTCCGTTGTTCCACTCACCACCGACGATCACCGGCCTCCCATCCAGAAACAGATCGGGCTGGGGTTGCACAAAGTCTTCGTGCAAGTCCGCTTCGACCTGCCCCCCCATGTGGATGTTGTCACCGATGGCGATGTGCACCGTCCCCTTGATCTTCTCGGCCTCCAGAACGTTGTCGGGCCTGCGGGCGTTGGGATTGGTGCCGATCCCCAATTCGGCCAGGTTGCGCCGCGCCCTGTAGACGGGATCGTCGCTGCCGAGCTGGAGCAACTGACGAAATTCGTCCCCCACCGCTCCTCCACCCAGCAGTTCAACGACTTCTCCCTTTTCGATGCGGAAAACCATGTCGTCGGTGAGATTGGGGTGCCAGCCGGCCGAAGCGACCAGGTGGCCCTCGCCGGTTCCTTCCACCGGGACGGCGTAACACTCACCGGCCGGCAGATTGCCCCACAGTCCCGCCTTCACTCCGTAAAGCCCGTTATCCACGTGCCCCATCCGCCCTTTCAGGCTGAAGCGCAGATCGGTGCCGCCGGGGGTGCGGACCACGGCCTCGTCGGCAGAGGTCAGCAAGTCGGCAAAGGCCCGGCAATCGGCGGCGATTTGCTGATAATCAGCGGCCATGGGGCCGCCCGCTTCGAACATCGGGGCTTCGAAGCCGGGCATGCTGGCCAGGCGCACCCCGGCCTGGGTCGCCCTCTGGCGGGCGTTGGTGTGCGAGAGGGAATACGTGGTCAGGGCGATGACCACGTCTGTGTCTAACATGCAAGCAGCGGTCGCCTCGTCCGGCTCGGCACCGTGCATCCCCGTGGCGGGAAAGGGCAGAAACTGGACGGCACAATCGGGAAGGTGATCCACTGCGATGTCGGCGACCAGCCGGGCCAGCACAACCCGTTCCAGCATAGCCTCCAGTTTCGCCTGGCTTTCGGTCTGCCAGTCCTGGGTGCGGGGCACGTCGGTCACCACCAGCAGCCTTTCGCCAGATTTGAGACCCATGTTCACACGCAGCATGTCCATCACCCCCTGGGTGATGGCTTCTTTTTGGGGCCAACTCATACGTTGTCTTCCTCCTTGCATTTGATATAGCAACTCGTCTGGCACCGGCTCGGCGGTGAAGGCGCGGACACTGCGTCGGGTGAAAATCGCGTCCAAGGTCTCCATGGTCAGTATCCCGGCGCGCCCATGGCACGACACAACGCCACCAATTCGGGGTGCACGTAGCGCCCATCTTCCTCTATCTGTACCTCGTCCAGCCACACCGACGGGTTGAGCACCACGCCGTCGGTGTGGGCCGGCGACCCATGATCGGGGGCGCCGATGCCAAACTGCATGCAGCCGAAGACGCGCTCGTCTTCCAGGATGCGCCCGCTGGGCCGCGCCACGCCAGGGTTGAATCCGTAGCAGGCGTGGTCCACCAGGTAAGCCGCGGGATGCCCGAAGCCCTCCAGCCAGCGAGCGAAGAGGGTGGCCTCTACGCCGCCTGCGATCTGCTTGACGTATCCCCCCTCGATGGTCAGCCGCAGCGGCGTGTGCAGCACGCCCAGCTCGGCGGGAGGCCACAGTGTGCCATCGAAAACCAGCACCCCCTCAAAGCTCTGGCGATGGATCATGAAGCCCGACTGTCCGCCCAGCATCTGGGGGAAGCCACCTTCGGCAGGCGGCGGCTCCCAGAAGGGATCGCCCGCTTTGTCCACTTTCATGGTTGCATCGCTGCCAGCCGGGCTGGTGATGCGGACGGTTTCAGCAGCCTGCGACAGTTGGTAAAGGCGGGTAGCCATCTCTTGCAGGGACGCGTAGGTAGTGCGTCCGATGGTGCGGACCATCATGTCCGCATCCATGCCGGTCAGACAGACGTAGACACAGCCATTTTGGATGGCGGCGTGGTAGGCCGGGCTGTAGAGCTGGTAGGCCACCGCAAAGTCAAACCACACCTCGGCACCCATCACAGCTTTGAACACCGGCGCGGGCGGTTCCTGCATCGGCGACGGCAGCGTTGGATAGAAGATGACAGTGGGCATCCCCCCCGCCGCGTAGACCGCGCCAGCCGTGGCCTGCACCACCCGCGCGTCCGAGGCGGTGTCGGCGGTGATGAGTACTTGATGCCCAGGCTTTAGCGGACGAACCTCTGTTACCAGCTTGCGCGCCGCCAGGGCCAGCTCGAAGGCATAATATTCGTCACGAGGCTCTGTACCTAGCGTCAACACGCTATACCCTCCCTTCCATCAGTTCCTCGATGGGTACGTAGTCAATATCGAAGCCGAAGTAGCGGGGGCCAGCCGCTTCGTTCAGGCCGAACTCGGTGCGGAAGGCCTCCAGCCCCTTCATGCCCACGGCTACCACGTGATCGCCTTCCTGGATGAGCGTGTTGGTCGTTCCTTCGCCGCTCTCTTGGTAGGCCAGGGTGATCAGGTCGGGGCTGCACACCCACGGTTGGCCGTTCAGCCACGAGACGTGGTTCTCGTTCTTGAACCACACGTCCAACGTCTGACCCTCGTAGGCGCCGCTACCCTGGATGTGGGTGGTGCCGAACATGTAGCCCCCCCGGTCCTCCCAGTCCTTGCCGCTGACGACCCCCTCAAAGAGACGCCAGCCGCCGGTGACCTCCAGGGCCGCTTCGATGGGATCACCGCCCTTCTCTCGGGCCTGGCGCATGGCCCTCCCCAGGGCAAAAGACCGGGTGAGGGTATCGCGGACCAGGATCTCCTTCATCTCCGTGGCGGGCAAAGGAGTGGCGGCCATGGTCGTGCCGACAAAGGCCGCGACGGCCAGCATTTTGCCGATGCGTTCCAGCATGTGAGGGTTGACGGTGTATTTGACGATGGCCACGTTTCCCCACCTGTCCACGCTGGCGAACGGCCAACTGTGCTTGCCGTACAGATAGGGTGTGCCCTGCATCTCGTCGGGGATGGCCCGGCCAGCGTAGTCTCCGTCCACGACGGGGATGCCCAGCCGCGCGCCGGTGACCAGCGAGGCGGGTGTGTTACCCGCGCCCAACTCGGCCGCTACCAGACAGCCGATGGGTTGGCCCAGGTAGGTCCCCAGCTCCTTGACGGCCTCTTCCATCGAGCGGTTGCCGAACTTGTTTACCAGTCCCAGTCGCTCGATTTCAGCCAGCACCTCCTGGGAGGTGGGGGCGATGGAGCCCATCCCGTAGGGGGTAACAGTCCACACGTCGTCGGGGATGTCGTCCACGTCCACCCATTCCAGGGCCAGGCCATCTTTCAGGGCATCTTTGAGCATGCCCATTCCCCAGGCGACGCTCCCACCGCCACCGGTGCCCATAAACAGGCAGCCTCGAACGAAATCCTCACAGTCTCGTAGCGTCTCTAGCTTGCCACGTGGCATAGTGTTTTTCCTCCTGAATTCATTAGTTTATTGCTATCAAGGGGCGTCCTCGCCCCGTGACCGAATTGCTCTTGGTTGGGGCAGGGACGCCCCTCTGTAGCAGAAATCCGTAAATCCGTGTTCTAGCTTTCCAGATGACAGGCCACCTTGTGCCCGTTGTCTATGCCGATGAAAGCGGGTTCGACTTGCGAACACACGGGCATGGCCATCGGACAGCGGGGGTGGAAGCTGCAACCTGGCGGCGGGTTCGCCGGATCGGGCACACCACCGGGCAAGATGATCCGCTCTCGCCGCAGTTCAGGATCCAGGCTGGGAGCCGAGGCCAGAAGCGCCTGCGTGTACGGGTGCTGCGGCTCGGAGAAGATGATCTCAGTCGTACCGAGTTCCACCACCTTCCCCAGGTACATCACCGCAATGCGATCACTGATGTGCTGCACCACGCTCAAGTCGTGGGAGATGAACAGATAGGTCAGCTCGAACTCTCGTTGGAGCTTCTGCAGCAGGTTGATGATCTGGGCCTGGACTGACACGTCCAGCGCTGAGGTCGGTTCATCCAGGACGATGAACTTGGGATTGAGGGCCAGGGCGCGGGCGATGGCGATGCGCTGCAACTGCCCGCCACTGAACTCGTGGGGGTAGCGATACAGAATCTCGCCCGGCATGCCGGCCTGTTCCAAAAGCTCCCGCGCCCGGGCAACCAGGGCCTCGCCACGCAAGCTGGTGTGCGTCCGCAGGGGCTCGGTGATGGAACTCATGACGCTGAAGCGGGGGTTGAACGAAGAATACGGGCTTTGGAAGACCATCTGCATGTCGCGGCGATAACGGCGCATCTCGCGGTTGCTGAGGGGGACGATGTCCTGCCCCTCAAACAGCACCTGTCCCGACGTGGGTCGGATGAGGCGCATGATGGCCCGTCCCAGCGTGGTCTTGCCGCAGCCCGATTCCCCCACCACTCCAAGGGTCTCCCGCCGGTTGATAGACAGGTCCGCGCGGTCGAGGGCTCGCACCCACTTCCGACGGCGGCTCAGAAGGCCCCGTCGTGACGCAAAGTGCTTGGTCAGCCCGCGTGTCTCCAGCAGTGGGGTTGCGCTCACGCCGCGTTCTCCTGTCCGTAGAGTGCTACCCTCAACAAGTTGGGGACTCCGGCTCGCTTCCAGCAGTGGGGTTGCGCTCACGTTTCCACCCCCTGCCTGTAGAGATAACAGGCCGCCACGTGCTCCCCCCCCTTTCTGAGACAAGGGGACAAGGAGAGGGGGGGAGGGGGTGACAAGGGGATAAGGAGATTCTCCCCCTCTCCTTGTCTCCCCCTCTCCGTGTCTGGTCTTGAGGGGGGGACGGAGAAGAGGGGCGGCTTCTCCATTCGGCAGATGTCCATAGCGTGGGGGCAACGGGGATGGAAGGAGCATCCTGGCGGCAAGTAAAGGCCATCGGGCACACTCCCTTCGATGGATTGTAGTGAGCGCCCCCGATGGGTGGGGCAGGGCAAAGCCGCCAGCAACCCCTGGGTATAAGGATGCTTCATGCGTTGCAACACGTCGTCCACCTGGCCCATCTCCACGATGTCGCCAGCGTAGGCCACTCCCACCCGGTCGCAGGTTTCGGCCACCACTGCCAGATCGTGGGTGATGAGGAGGATGGACACGCCCTGCTTCTCCCGAAGCTCGGTCAGCAAGGCCAGAATCTGGGCCTGGATGGTCACATCCAGGGCGGTGGTCGGCTCGTCGGCGATGAGAAGCTCGGCGCCTGAGGAGAGAGCCAGGGCGATCATCGCCCTCTGTTGCATGCCGCCGCTTAACTCGTGGGGGTAGGCGCGGAGAATGCCGCTGGGATCGGGCAGGCCCACGGCCTCGAACATCTCCAGGGCACGCTGGCGAGCTTCTTCCTGACCGACCGACACGTGCCGCCGAATCACACGCATCACCTGATTGCCGATACTGAAAACGGGGTTCAGCGAGGCCGAGGGGTCCTGAAAGATCATGGCGATGCGCCCTCCCCGCACGCTTTGCATCTCGGCCTCGCTCTTTTGCAGCAAGTCTTCACCCCGGAAGCTGATACGTCCCCGCACGATCTCGCCGGGGTAGGGAACCATGCGCAGCACGGCGAATCCCGTCACCGTCTTGCCGCAGCCCGATTCTCCCACCAGGCCAAACATCTCGCCCTGGCGCACGTCGAAGGTCATCCCGTTGACGGCGTGAACGACGCCGGCGTAGGTTCTGAAGCGAACGTGTAGGTCTTCGACGGACAGCAAAACCTCGTTCATGCGACGGCCCTCCTGGTGCGAGGGTCGGCCGCGTCGCGCACCGCGTCGCCCAGCAGGTTGAAGGCCAACGTTACCAGGAAGATCGCCGCCCCTGCGGACCCGGCGAACCAGGGTCGTTCGATGAAGTAGATACGACCGCTGCTGATCATCATGCCCCAGTCGGGAGCCGGTGGCTGGATGCCCAGGCCGATAAAGCTGACCGCCGCGCCAGTGAGAATGGCCGAGCCGATGTCCATCGTGACCTGCACCAGCACGGGGGTCAATACGTTGGGCAAGATGTGACGCGCCATGATATTCGCGTCGCTCACGCCGATGCTGCGCGCGGCCTCGATGAAATACTCCTCGCGCAGGGACAGCGTTTGCGCCCGCACCAGGCGGGCGTACCAGGGCCACCAGGTGAAGGCGATGGCGATCATGGCGTTGACGAAGCTGGCTCCCAGCGCGGCGGCGATGGCAATGGCCAGCAGCAAGGGAGGGAAGGCCAGGAAGACGTCGGTGATGCGCATCAGGACGTCGTCTATCCAGCCGCCGTAATAGCCGGCGACGGCGCCCAGAGGAATGCCGATGGCGCTGGCTACGAAAACCACCAGAAACCCAATGCTGAGCGAGCTACGCCCGCCGAACAGCAGGCGCGCCCACACGTCCCGTCCCAGGTAATCGGTGCCCAGGGGATGAGTCCGACCGGGGGGCTGGAACTTCTCCAGGATGTTGGGTTCGCCTCGCCCCTGCTCCGGGTAGGGAGTAAGCCAGGGTGCAAAGATCGCTGCCAGGATAAAAAAGACAATCACCACCAGGCTGATCACCGCCAGCGGATCCCGCCGAAAGGCCCGCAACATCAGACCGAGTTCCTGGAAGCGCGCTGTGCTTCGGGCGGTTCTTGTATCTGACCATTCGGTGGCTAAGTCCACGGTCTTCTCCGCTCGTAACTGTTCCCCCCTCCCCCTCGCAGAGGGAGGGTTGGGGTGGGGGTGGGACTGTTCGTGGGGATCCACCCTCCCCCTGCCCCTCCCTGAGAGGGAGGGGTGAATGCTTACCTCCACTCATGCGCCAAATGGGGCCTTTGACGGCCAGCGTATCTCCTTGGCTGGAGGGTACGGGTAGGCCCGTTTGCTGTGGACTTGACCCAGGTCCACCAGTGATTCGGCCAGTTTCATGGCTACCGAGGGGGGATCCAGCACGGGCACCTCGCAGCCGCGCTCGGCCAGGCCGGCCTGGATCCGTGGCGCCAGCCCCGCCAGGCCGGTGCACCCAGGAATGATGACGTGGGCGCCGTCTTGCCGCACTGCCTGCTCGCTGAGGTTGACGAGCACCTCTACGGTTGCCTCGGTATCTTCGTCCAGGGCCAGCACGGGGATGTTAAAGGCCCGCACCGAGGCCAGTCTGGTGGACAAGCCATAGCGGGCCACCTGGTCTTCCACCGCCGGGATGTCGTGATCGAACACGGTGAGGACGGAAAAGCGGTAGCCTAGCATGGCGGCTAAATGCATACTGGCCTGGGCCGGCCCAACGACGGGAATGTTCACCAGTTCGCGGGCGGCGTACAGGCCGGGGTCGGCCATGCAGTCAATGATGACCGCGTCGGCGCCGGCTGGTTCGGCCTCCACCACTTTGGCCAGGATGTCGGGCACCACCAGCGCCTCGTCACGGTAGCTTTCGATGGAGGCGGTACCCCAATCCAGCGAGACGACACTGACGCGGGTGCCAGGGCGGGCGGCATCGGCGTAGGTGCGTCGGGTATCTTCTGCCCAGCGGGTGGTGATGGTTGGATTGATGATGCGAATGTGCATGGTTGTCTCCTATTGCAGCGTGACCCTGGGGTCAAGCATCGCCTGCCCCAGGTCCAGGACCAGGTTGATAAAGACGTAAAAAACCGTGACCACCAACGTCACCGAAACGATGACCGGGAAATCAATGCTGAGCACGGCGCTGGTGACATAGGTGCCCAACCCAGGCCAGGAGAAGATCACCTCGACCAGGATGGCGCCGGTCAGCGAATAGACGAACGAAAGGCCGAGCACGGTGATGGTGGGGATGATGGCGTTTTTCAGGGCCAGGACGAACAGGACGATCCGTTCCGGGATGCCAGCGACCCGAGCCGCCAGGATGTACTTCTCGCTCAACACCTCGATCATCTTCGAGCGGGTCATGCGGATGGTCAGGCCGATGGCATAGGTCGCCAGGGTGAAAGCAGGCAAAATGATGTGGAGCAGGGCATCTTTGAAAGCCACCCAGTTGCTTGTAATCACCGTGTCAATCAGATAGAAGCCGGTAATTCGTTCCACCGGATGGTAGAGGGCCACTTGAGTGGAGGTACGCCCCGCCAGAGGCAAGATACCCAATCGGCCGAAGAAAAGCAGTTGCAGCAGCAGCCCCAGCCAGAAGGTGGGCATGGAGACGCCAGCGATGGAGAACAGGCGCGTGAGGTGGTCCAGCAAGCTACCTTTGTAGGCTCCTGAGAGAACGCCGAGGGGAATGCCAATCGCGACCGCCATCACCATGCCGGCCAGGACCAGCTCCATGGTTGCGGGCAGGAAGGTTTTGAGGTCGGTGGTGATGGGCTGGTGGGTCTTGATGGAATTGCCCAGGTCACCACGGAGGAGGCCACGTACGTAGCGCAAGTATTGTTCGTGGAGGGGGCGATCGAGCCCCAGTCGCTCGGTGGCCAGGGCGATCTGCTCTCGTGTGGGGTGTGGCCCAACCCAGGCAGCGGCCGGGTTAGAAGGGACGACGCGGGCTATAAAAAAGGTGATGATGGAGATGCTGACCAGTACGAGCACTGCCATCGCCAGTCGCCGCACGATGTATTCCAACCTATGCACAGGCTCATCCCCTTCGTTTAATTGATCGTTGATTTAACCGTAACTACTACTCAGTCCGTGTCATTGCGAGGAGCGTTTTTTGCGACGAAGCAATCTCCTCCTTGCGGCTAGGGGATTGCTTCGCTTCGCTCGCAATGACAGCCTGAGAAGTTACGATTTAACGAAGATGCAGGGGCGCAGCGATGCCGCGCCCCTGCATGGTCCCTGCACTTCTCACTGACGGGTGAGTTGGTAGACAAACACGACGTGAGGATAAGCAGGGTTGTCCACAAACCCTTTGACGTCAGAGCGGGCCAGATGAGTGTTGGCCACGTCGTAGAAGAAGAGGGAGGCGACATCTTCGATGAGAATCTCCTGGGCCTGGATGAACAACTCTTCAGCCTTCTCTCGGTCGCTGCCCGAAAGCGCGTTGGCGGTGTCAATCAGGTCGTCGAATTCCGGGTTGCGGTAATAACACAGGTTGAAGAGAATCTCTTCCTCGGAGTGGAACATGCTGAACAGGAAGCTGTACGGTGAGACGTAGTCGGGCCACCAGTACATCACGAAGATGTCTTGGGCGTTCTCAGGACCCGACATGGCCAGGGCCCACTGAGCTTCCCAGTTCAGGGCGCGTACTTCCAGGTTGATGCCCAGCTTGGCCAATTCAGCCTTCCAGAGCTCACCTAACTGCTGCTCGTCCATGTCACCAGTGGCAAAGGTGTAGAGCAAGTCGAATCCGCCATCGGGATAGCCAGCCTCAGCCAGTAGCTCTTTGGCTTTGTCCAGGTCGTAGTGATACTGGAAGAGGTCCTCGCTATACCCCCACATGCCGGCCGGCACAGGCCCGTAGGCCTGGGTGGCGCGGGTTCCCATCACGCCCTCGATGAACTGGGCGTAGGGGACGCTGTAGGCCAGCGCCTTGCGGACTAACTTATTGTCCAGAGGGGGCTTTTGCGTGTTCAACAGGCCGACCAGGTTCTGGAAGCTGGGATTGGTGTAGACTACGATGTCATCGCGAGCGTCCAAGGCGGCCAGGTTGTCGGGGGGGACGCCATAGGTGAAGTCAGCCTGGCCCGCCTCGATCATCTGCTGCAACACCACGTTGTCCTCTCCAGTAGTTTTGCACTTTTTACATCTCGGCTTGAGGCATAACGCAACTTGTGGTAGACTCCAGGTGACTACACATTGTCTTGGAGGAAGCCATGCCCCAACCGATCCATATCCAAGATGCGCATCTGG
>VGOG01000061.1 GCA_016875995.1 Chloroflexota bacterium | reverse complement strand
GTCCGGAAAGCACCGAAGCTCTAACAGAGATTGAGACAAGTACATGAGATGTGGCCTGTTACTCGGATACTGTCGTCCGGAAAGCACCGAAGCTCTAACAGAGATTGAGACTAACTACACGGGTATTTCACCGTGTAGTTATCGGCTATGTCCGGAAAGCACCGAAGCTCTAACAGAGATTGAGACTAGTTTAGTTGTTGGCTCTACGACATACCAGTTCACTGTGTCCGGAAAGCACCGAAGCTCTAACAGAGATTGAGACCAGCTTTTGTCTTGAATGGGCCAATCGCCCTATTTTTGGGTCCGGAAAGCACCGAAGCTCTAACAGAGATTGAGACTATACGCCAGTATTATGCGCCACGTTTATACGCCATATAGTCCGGAAAGCACCGAAGCTCTAACAGAGATTGAGACGGGTATACTTCGACGTGCCCCAAGTCGAAGATATCAGGTCCGGAAAGCACCGAAGCTCTAACAGAGATTGAGACTTGTCGTCGGCAACGCTGCCATATTGCCGGTAGACCTCGTCCGGAAAGCACCGAAGCTCTAACAGAGATTGAGACTTGATTTTCACCAACCGCCACTCCTCGAAACGGCCCCGTCCGGAAAGCACCGAAGCTCTAACAGAGATTGAGACCCACCAAAGGAATTTACAGCGATCACTTTTTGCCTAAGTCCGGAAAGCACCGAAGCTCTAACAGAGATTGAGACGCGGAGAGCGGCCGAGTCGGCCCTCCACTCCGCCCAAACGTCCGGAAAGCACCGAAGCTCTAACAGAGATTGAGACGATCTGCTGGAAGCCCTGACCCCGTGGAACCGCCCCCGTCCGGAAAGCACCGAAGCTCTAACAGAGATTGAGACGATCCAGAGAAGAGAGAAGAGATAGGAGAGAAGAGATAGGAGAAGGGAGATGGGGGAACGCTTTTTTCGCTTCGAACGATTCGATAGCTGGAAACGGGCCATTGAGTTCGCCGACAAGATGTTTGAAGTGGCCGACCGGCTGCCGCAGCGGTATCAGTTCTCGTTGGGAGAGCAGTTGCGGCGGGCGGCGTTGTCCGTGGCTAACAATCTGGCCGAGGGCAGCGGGCGGGATAATCCGAAGGAGGAGCGGTACTTCTACGAGATCGCCAAGGGGTCAGTGTACGAAGTGGTGAACCTGCTGGTTCTCATCGGCAAACAAGGTTATCTGAGCCGAGAAGAGTACAAAGTGTTCTATGACGAAGGTGATGAACTTGCCGCCATGATCAGCGGGGCCATTAAATCCACATACCACTGGTCAGATGGTCTGATGGTCAGTTGGTCAGAGGTCGCCAGCCAAGTGAGCCTTGAGTTTCGAGACCACCTGACCACCTGACGAACGACCACCCGACCAATTGACAAAAATTCGTCATTCCGCTATACTGTCTATCAGAAAGACAGGTTGTCAGGAGGTACGCCATGTCTGATACGATAACAGTACAAATGGCCCAGCGGGGGGTGGTGACTCTGCCCAAGGCCCTTCGCCAGAGCTACAACCTGCGGCCTGGCGACAGTTTCACCCTGCTCGATCTGGGCGGGGTATTCGTCCTCAGTCCACGCCGTTCAGCGATTGATTCCCTGGCTGACCGCCTCACCCAGGCCCTCATCGAACGGGGCGAAACGCTAGAGACCATGCTGCAAGCCCTGCGCGAGGAGCGCGAGCGGTATGCCAGCCAGGGTTAGCGTGTTTCTTGACACCAGCGCCCTGTTCGCTGGCATTTGGTCAGCCACAGGAGGAGGTCGCATGATCTTGAAACTGGGCGAGGCCGGAGCAATCCGGTTGCTGGTCAGTCCCCAGGTGCTTGGCGAGATTGAGAGCGCACTGCACCGCAAAGCTCCCGACGTGCTGGGACTGTTGGCCCTGCTGCTTGATCGTAGCCGCGTCGAGGTTGTACCTTCGCCGATGCCAGAGACCGTGCAGGATAGCGAGGCCCTCACCGGCCACCTGGGCGACGCGCAGGTATTGGCTGCTGCCTGGGGAGCCGGGACAAACTACTTTGTCACGCTGGACCGGAAGCACTTTCTGGGCAATAAGACCTTGATAGATGCCGTTCCATTCGCCATTGGCACACCTGGAAATCGGAAATCGAAAATCGTCAATCGCCTGGAGGGCGCCCGTGCTTGATTCGTATTCTTCGTTTGAACATCGTTTCCTCGACCGAGGCCGCTGGCTTGTGCTCACCCTGCTGAAGCCAGCGGTCTTGCTTCTGACAGCGCTGCGCGTCCCCCCTAACGTGGTCTCGCTGGCCCAAATCGGAGTGGGGGTCATCATCGTCTTCACCGTGACTTCCTATCCCCGCTTGACCTTTCTGCTGTTTATGCTGGCCCTGCTCCTCGATTCTCTCGATGGCACGCTGGCCCGACATACCGGCCGCGCTTCTTCTTTCGGCGCCCTGTTGGATCAATACTGCGATCACGGGCGCGAGATCCTGGTCATCGCTGCCCTGGCCCGCACGGGCGCTTTGAGCCCCTTCCCCGCCGTCCTCTACGCCCTCGCCTATCCCGCGCTGAATCTCACCCTCTACCTCTGCAATTACCATCAGGTTCCGCTGCCGCTGGCCCTCAAGTCCTACCTGGTGGTCTATCCGGCCATCTTCGCCTACCTGTGGTTCGGGGCCAACTGGCTGGACGGGGCGGTGAGCATTTCCATCGGCCTGATGGGCCTGGTGGTCGTGCAGGGGCTGTTCCATCTGCGGCGGGGGATGAGGTAGACGCCTGTGATTTGACAAAGGGGTGTATAAGGTTTATAATTATTGCAAACCTTGTACTACTCACGTTGTCATTGCGAGGAACGAAGTGACGAAGCAATCTCCACCGCTGCAATTGAGGACGGGGGATTGCTTCGCCCAGCTACCCAGAAACTTCCACCTGTCATTGCGAGCGAAGCGAAGCAATCCCCTACGTCGCAAGCTGGAGATTGCTTCAGGCGCAAACCCCGCGCCTTCGCAATGACAGGATGGGCGGTGGTTTCTGTCCCCTACGGATGGCGCGATGCGTCATGGAAAACTCGCAATGACGTCATGAAGGGGGAATTACGATGGAGCGGAGTATCGGCGCTACCGATCTGCGGCAGCGGTTGACCGACATCCTGCAGGAAGTGCGAGAGCGGGGTGAAACCTACATCGTCGAGACCTTCGGCCGGCCCCAGGTGGCGATCATCAATCTGGACGAATATCGCCAAATCCAGCGTTTCCGGCAGGAGCGGGAGGCGTTCTTCGAGTGGCTGGAGGCCACCGCAGCCCGCAATGCCGAACGCAACGTGACCCTGAGCGATGAGGAGGTGCTGGCCATCATCGAGCAGGCCCGCAAAGAGGTCGCCTGCGCTGGGGGGTAAGCTGTGCTGCGCCTGGTCATGGACACCAGTTCGTTGGTCAGTTACGTGTTGACTCGAGGCGAGTTGATGCGCCGGGTCGTGGCGCACTGGCGAGCCGGCGCTTTTACCTTGCTCTCTTCTCCGGCCACGCGGGCCGAGCTGGCCGACGTATTGGCCCGACCGTCCATCCGACAGTTGGCTGTGGCTCCCCTGGACGAACTGGTGCAGGGGCTGGAACGCTTCACGGAGCACGTGCCGGGAGTTCTGCACCTGGCCGGCGCCTGCCGGGATGCGAAGGATGACAAGTTTCTCGCCTGCGCAGTGGAGGGAAGGGCTCATTACCTGATCAGCAGCGACGCTGATTTGCTGGATATGGGTCGCTATCAGGATGTGGCTATCGTCAATCCAGGCCAGTTCCTGCTGGCGTTGGAGTTGTACCCGATGGAGGCCAGAGCGATGGCCGCCCGTTTCGGCCGCGACGTGCTGGTGGACATCCAGGCTACTGTGCCCCTGGAGCCGGACACAGCGGCGCGAGTGACAGAGGCGCTGAAAATGCTGAGCAGCTCCGCTCCATCCGTTCTCGTAATCCGTTGACAGTTTCCCTCCATTCTTCTCTGACGTTGGTGGTTTATGAAGCGAGAAATCCAACTCCCCTACGGCACCGATACCCTCAAGTTTCGTGTGCCTGAGGTCAACCTGGTGGGCGTTTACTCGCCGCAACCTGTGGCCGCGTGCGCCGACCAGGCGGCGGAGGTCGGGCACGCCCTGACCCACCCGCTCGATACTCCGCCCCTCTCGGAGATGGTGCGGCCCCAGGAGAAGGTGGTCATCCTGGTGGACGACCACACCCGAGCCACGCCGGCGGCGCAAATCCTGCCCCCGCTGCTGGACGAATTGCGGGCCGGCGGCGTACGAGATGAGGACGTGACCATCCTGATCACCCACGGCACTCACCGCCTGAGCACCGATGAGGAGGTGCGGCGCAAGGTCGGGGAGGATGCCTATGGGCGCTTCCGCATCGAGCAACACCAGTGTACCGACGAGGAGAGCCAGGTCTACCTGGGGCTGACCAGCCGGGGCACTCCGGTGTGGGTCAACCGCCTGGTCGTGGAGGCCGACCGCTGTATTGGCATCGGGCACATCGGCCCCAGTCCGTATGCGGGCTACTCCGGGGGCGGCAAGCTGATCCTTCCGGGCGCGGCTGCGCTGGATACCATCAACGCCAATCACAGCCTGGTGCCCCTGGGATTCCGCCAGCCGGGATGGGTAGACCTGCCCTGTCGGCTGGACATCGAGGAAGCGGCGGCGCTGGTGAAGCTGGATATGATCGTGAACGTGGTGCTCAGCCAGGACGAGCGGATCGTACGGGCCTTCGCCGGGACGCCAGGCCGGGTGTTCCAGGAGGGACTGGCGCTGGCGCGGCAGGTCTACGAGGTGGCGTGTCCGCGGGGAATAGACATCGCCATCACCTCCGGTTATCCCTACGAATTCGACCTGTACCAGGCGGTGCGAGCCGTCGAGTATGCCGACGTGGTGGTGCGTGAGGGAGGCAGCATCCTGCTGGTCGCCGCCTGTCCAGAGGGCGTCGGGGGTGAAGACTTCTACCACTTGATGGCCGACCAGACGAAGCGGCCCGACGATTTTCTGCGCGACGTCGTGCGACGGAACGGCATGGTCACCTTTAGCGTGCTGGGGTACGCCCTGGCGCGGATCAAGGCGGAGAAGAGATTGCACATCATGACGGAAGGCATCTCCGAGGTTGAGCTGGAGGCGATGGGCTTTCATTATCTGAGAGACCTGACAGGTTTTGGGAAACCTGTCAGGTCTGGGGTGGACGCGCTGCTGAGGGAGTACGGCCCCCAGGCGCGGGTGGCCGTCTTCCCCATGGGCGCGTCCACGATTCCTGTGGTGGTATAACCCCCTTTCCCCACCCCTCTCCCCTCCCCTTCCCCCCAAGCTTGGGGGGAAGGGGAGGGGCTGGGGGAGGGGTTGGAGGGCTGTGATAGGGGCTCTGGGAAGGAGGGCTCCGATAGCAAGAACTGAGAAAGGAGGAAAATTATCATGGAGGAAAGAACTACTGAAAAGGTGCGCCGCACGACGAGCCGAATTGGAGGAGTGTCCATTGCCTGGGTAACCCTGTTCGGCGCCTTGTGTGGCGTGACAGGACTGGTTCCGATCTTCCCTTACGTCGGAGGTGGCGGATACGTGCCGCTGACCACCCCGCTCTGCGCCATCGCGCCGCTGCTGCTGGGGCCGGTGGGGGGCGTCGTCGCTGCCATCGTCGGGGGGGTGATCGGGATGTTTATCGCCCCCGCGGCCTACCCACTGCAAGTAGTGGACATCTTCCTCAACGCCGCGCTTCCCGCTCTTTTCGTAGCGCTCATGGTCAGGGCTGACCGCTTTTGGAAGGTGGCCGTGCCGCTGTTCATTGTCCTCGGCATCCTGGGCTGGCTGGTGCCGTTCTACGTTCCGGGCGCGGCGGCGGGATTCGGCAGGGTGCCCGAGCCGCTCTACTTCATCATGGCTGCTCTCTATTGGGTTCCTTCGACGATCATCGCTGGTTCGCCCCTGGGCACGCGGTTGATACCCCGCTGGGTGGTCTCTAACAAGCGCGGCGAACGGTACGGCGGCATCTTCCTGGCGATCGTGGCGGCGATGTTCGTGTGGTGGCTGCCCTGGACCAGGCCCTACTGGTATCTGTTCAACTTCTCCGCTGAGCTGGGGGTCGCCACCCACGTCGCCTACTCCTGGTGGGTGCCAGCGCTTTCGGCCATCACCGCGGTCATCACCATCCCCATCGTCGAGGCCCTGGAACGCAGCGGGTTGCCCAAGATCGAGGGCGCGATCTGGTAAAGTTAAGTCCCTCCTTCCCACCCCCACCCCTCACCTCTCCCCCCAACCCCCTCCCCTCTCCCAACTTTGGGAGAGGGGAGGGGGCGAAGGGGTGGGGTGAGGGCCAAGAGGAACACTTCCCGTGACCAACGACGTAATGATCTCGCTGCAAGATGTCACCTTCACCTACGAAGGGGACGTGGTCGCCCTGCGCAACCTGAATCTCACCGCCCACAAAGGCGAATTCGTCGTCGTGTTGGGAGCTAATGGCGCGGGCAAATCCACCCTCTGCTACCTGCTCAGCGGCATCGTGCCCCACATCTACGGCGGCCGGCGGCTGGGCGTCGTATCGGTGGCCAGCCTCGATCCGTGGGACGAGCCACTGTACGTCACCTCTCAGCGCTGCGGGGTGCTGATGCAGGACCCTGAGGTGCAACTGTTCATGCCCACGCTGAAGGCGGAGCTGGCCTTCGGGCCGGCCAACCTGGGCGTGGCCCGGGACGAGATTCTCAAGCGCTCGCAGGACGCGCTGGCCCTGGTGCGGCTGGAAGGTCTGGAGGAACACAACCCGCGCGACCTCTCCGGTGGGCAGAAGCAGCGCGCCGCCCTGGCCGCCGTGCTGACCATGAACCCCCAGGTGCTGGTGCTCGACGAGCCCACCTCGCAGCTCGACCCGTTGGGCCGCTGGGAGGTGGTGGAGGCCATCGAGCGCCTGAAGCAGAAGGGCGACCTGACTATAGTGATGACCACCCACGAGACCGAGGAGATCTTGCGTCTGGCCGACCAGGTCCTGGTGCTGGAGCGAGGGGAGACCGTGCTCCAGGGCGCCCCCGCCGAGGTCTTCGCCCAGGCCGAGCGACTGGAGGGGGCCGGGGTCAAGACCCCCGCGCTGATCCTGGTCCAGTCGAGGCTGCTCGAGCGTGAAGCCGACCGCCTGGGTGAGGCTTGTCCTGAGCCATGCCCTGAGCCACCGCTGCGAGCGCAGCGTGGCAGGCTCCGCGAACGGGGTAAGCGAAGGGAGCGGGTCAACCTCACCATCTCCGAGGTCGCCGACCAGAGCCGAGAAGCGGTAGAAGCGGGAAGGCTGGCCGTGCATCCCGACACCCTTCCCCAGCCGCGACCCATCGCACCGGACGCCCCGGTCGTCCTGGAGGCCCACAACCTGACCGTGGAGTACCCAGGCCCGCCGCGCGTCGTGGCCCTGCGGGGGGTGAACGTTCAGATTCGCCAGGGCGAGTTCGTGGGCATCGTCGGCCAGAACGGGTCGGGGAAGAGCACGCTGGTCAAGTGCTTCGTCGGCCTGCTGCGGCCCCAGAAAGGGGAGGTCCTGTTCAGGGGGGAGAGCATCAGGAAACTTTCGATAGGGGAGATAGCCCGCCGCGTGGGGCTGGTGCTGCAGAACCCCGATTACCAGTTGTTCACCGCCTCCTGCCGCGACGAGATCCGCTTCGGGCTGCGCAACGTGGGCGTGCCTCCCGAAGAGATAGAGCAGCAAGTCGAAGAGGCACTGCGGCTGGTGGAGCTGAGCGAGGAGGCCGAACTGTTCCCCTTCCGCCTGTCGTTCGGCGACCGGCGCAAACTGGCGGTGGCGGCCACCATGGCCCTCGACCCGGAGGTGTTGATCATGGATGAGCCGACCACGGCCCAGGATCACCGTGGACGATACCAGTTGGCCGAGCTGGCCCGGCGCTTCCACCAGGAGAAGCAGGGCACGGTCTTAATGATCACCCACGACGTGGACTTGATCGCTCGCTACGCGCAGCGGCTGATCGTCCTCTGCGAGGGCCAGGTGTTGCTGGATGGCCCCACGGCGGAGGTGTTCACCCAGGTGGAGGAACTCAGGAAGAGCTTCGTCGTGCCGCCGGTGGCGGCTCAACTGGCGGCAGAACTGGCCCCGCTGGGTGTGCCGCCCCAGGTGATGACGATGGAAGAACTCTACCAGGTGCTCGTGCCCCAGCACGATGAGGAGGCGGCCCAGACTTCCGAAGTCTCCCAGACTTCGGAAGTCTGCTACGACGAGGGGGAGGTGGTGTAGATGCAACCCGTGTTCCGCTACACCCACCTGGACACGCCCATCCATCGGCTGCACCCGCTGGTTAAGCTGGCTTACGTGTTGTTGACGCTGGTGCTGGTCATGTACCCGATCAAGGCCGGTGACATGCCGGTTCTGCTCATCTGGCTGGGTTTCTCGGCGGTGCTGTGGGCCGTGGCCCGCATCGAATTGCGGCGCTTCACCACGTTGCTGAAAATCCTGACCGGCACGTTCATCTTTCTGATCCTGATCCAGGGCTTCACCTATCGTGGCGGCCACACGCCGCTCATCGTCCTGGGCCACCTGAAACTGTGGGAGGCGGACCTGGGCGTGATCACCAAAGAGGGAGTGTGGTTCGGGCTGGTGCTGTGTGTGCGCATCCTGGTGGCCACCTCGTCACTGCCGCTGTTCGTGATGACCACGCCCACCTCGGCCATCATGACGGCCATGGGCAAACTGCGTGTCCCGCAGACTGCTACCTTTATGTTTGTCAGCGCCCTGTCGTTCACCACCTTGATCTTCGAGATGTGGGGCTCCATCGTGGAGGCGCAGAAATTGCGCGCTTTCGACATTGATTCCATGAACGTGGTCAAGCGCGCCGTCAGGGCTTACGTCCCGATCATCACCCCGTTGATCCTGCTTCTCTTCCGCAAGGCCAACGATTTCCAGATCGCCATGGAGACCAAGGGGTTCGGCGCTCCCGTCGAGCCTACCGAGATCGAGACCCTCACCGCCCGCCTGGCGGATTATCTCTGGCTGGTGTTCATCGTCAGCGTTTTCGTGCTGTGCACGGTGCTGAAGTTTGCGTGATACGGAACACGCAAAATGAAAACAACAAATTACTTCAAAACCAGCGTCATGGCCCGTCGCTCCAACCTCAAACCGGAATGGATTGAGCGTGTGCTGAACAATCCCATTCGTATAGAAGTTCAGACCAATGGACGCATTCGCCGTTGGGCGTTCATTTCCGAAGTTGGTAAGTACTTGCGGGTGGTTACTGAACCAGACGGAGAAACAGTGCATAATGCCTTTTTCGACCGTCGTTTCAAGCCCTGAAGGAGGCAAGACCATGATGTTTGAATACTATCCAGATACGGACATGCTTTATATCAAACTTGTTGACGGGACAAGCACTGAGTCCGAAGAAGTCGCGCCAGGGGTTGTGCTGGACTTTGATCAGAATAATCGAATTATCGGTGTTGAGATCGAAGACGCCAGCAGGTTCATTGACCTATCGCGGCTGGAATTGAGAGCTTTACCTGTTGCCAATCTGATTCTAAGTGAGAGAATTCCTGCTGGAACGTGACGCCGAAGTTCCACGAACACGAAACTATAACGTTGCGTGAAACAGGAGGCCCGAACCGTGGAAAAACACCCATCTTTTGAAGAACTGGTTGCACACCTGGATGACCTACTGGCTCCCTGCCTGGCCCAGGATTGGCCCAACCTGCCGGCGGACCGCGCTGAAGGGGTCTACGTGTACGGGAGCGACGGGCGACGCTACCTGGACTTCCTGGCCGGCTTTGGGGCCTGCAATGTGGGACATAACCACCCCCGCGTCGTGGCGGCGGCCCGCGAGCAGATGGAGCGCATGGTCCACGCCCCCCTGGGAGTGATCGCCCCTGAGACGACGTTGCGACTGGCCTGGGAATTGGGGCAGATCACGCCCGGCGGCGCGGACATGTTCTTCTTCGGCAACAGCGGGGCCGAAGCAGTCGAAGGGGCGCTCAAACTGGCCCGCTACGTGACGGGGCGGCGCGGCATCGTCGCCTTCCTGGGCGGGTTTCACGGACGCACCATGGGGGCGGCGACGGTCACCACCTCCAAAGTGAAGTATCGCACCGGCCACGGGCCGTTCCTCCCCGACGTGTACTTTGCCCGCTTTCCCTATCCCTATCGCTCCTCGGCCCCCGATCCTTCGCTTACGCTCAGGACAAGCGCGGAGGCCTGCGCGCAGGAGGCCCTGGAGGACATCGAGCGGCTGTTCGAGTACGTGGTCGCACCCGAGGACGTGGCCGCTTTCCTGGTGGAGCCCATCCAGGGCGAGGGAGGCTACGTCATCCCGCCGCGGAGTTGGCTGGTGGCCCTGCGCGAAATATGTGACCGCCACGGCATCCTGCTCATTGACGACGAGGTGCAGACCGGCTTTGGCCGCAGCGGGGAGTGGTTTGCGGCCCAGGTGTTTGGCGTGGAGCCGGACATCGTCTGCCTGGCCAAGGGCATCGCCAACGGGTTTCCCCTGGGGGCAACGGCGGCGCGTCGGGAGATCATGGGGCGATGGGGTGCAGCGTCGCATGGCACTACTTACGGCGGCAACCCCATCTCTTGCGCCGCGGCCCTGGCCACGCTGGAGGTGATCCGCCAGGAGAACCTGCTGGAGAACGCCTGCGTTCAGGGCGGTTACATGCTGGAGGCCCTGGGCGAGCTAGAGGCCGAATCGCCCATCGTGGGCGACGTGCGGGGCGTGGGGTTGATGATCGCCGTCGAGTTCGTCCGGCCCGGCACGGACAAAGAGCCCAACCCCGAAGCCGTCCGCCGCATCCTCCAGCGGGCCCTCGACGGGGGGCTGCTGCTCTACCCCTGCGGCCACTGGACGCAGACCATCCGCCTCATCCCGCCGCTGACCATCACCCGCCAGCAGGTGGACGAGGGGCTGGACATCTTCCGCCAGGCGGTGCTGGCCGAATCGGCCTGACCAGCTTACGGTGCCCTTTCTGTTAGAAATTGAAAATCGCAAAAAAAGAGGAACAAGACGATTTGACAGAAGCACAGAAAATTGGTATAATATCCTATTGCGTCTATTCCTCTGACCCAATTTGCGAAGGCGCAGATGTCCCAGCGGATTGGGTTTTACCTTTTCTATACGAAAAGAGAGGAAAGCAGAGGTAACCCATGATCAATAATCTCGGTTGCAAATCGTATGCCAGAATCTTAGATGTGCATCACCTGCCCGACCTGATCGAGGTGCAGTTGAGGTCCTTCAAGTGGTTTCAGGAGGTGGGCCTGCGTGAGCTGTTCGATGAGATCTCGCCTATCGCCAGCTACAGCGGGAACCTGGAACTTCACTTCCCTGGCTTTAATCGTCTCATGAACGAGGAGTTCGGCCTGGATTATCGGTTCGACGAGCCCAGCTACACTGAGAAGGAGTGCCTGGAAAGGGACATCACCTACGCCGCTCCGCTGTACGTGAAGGTCATGCTCTACAACCGCGAGATTGATCAACCGATGGTGCAGGAGATCTTCCTGGGCGATTTCCCCATCATGACTGAAAGCGGCACTTTTATCATCAACGGCACCGAGCGGGTGGTAGTCAGCCAGTTGATTCGCTCTCCCGGCGCTTACTTTGACGCCGAGGAGGATCGAGCTACGGGGCGCTTGCTCAGCCAGGCCAAACTTATCCCCGACCGCGGAGCCTGGATGGAGTTCGAGACTCGCAAGAGTGATTACATTATCATCAAGTTCAACCGCAAGCGTACCTTCCCTGTGACCGTCTTCCTGCGGGCTTTGGTAGCAGTGGACGATGGTACTGACGGCCAGATTCTCAAAGAAGGCAACGACGAGGAACTGTTGGAGTTCTTCGCAGAAGACGATAACATGCCTGACCATCAGTACATTGCGACTACCATCCAGCAGGAGCCGCAGTGGGAGTTGAAGGATGGCCGTACCGTGGCTGACGAGGCCCTGCTCGAGTTTTTCAGGAAGATGCGCCCCGGCGACCCCCCAACCCTCGACAACGCCAGGGAATATCTGATGGCCCAGCTCTTTGACCAGCATCGCTATGATCTGGAAAGGGTGGGACGCTACAAGCTCAATCAGCGGCTTGGCCTGAACATACCACTTGAGCGGCGCACCGTCACCAAGGAAGACCTGGTCAGGCTGGTGGAGCGCATGATCCGCATCAACAATGGGGTGGAAGAACCCGATGACATAGACCACCTGGGCAATCGTCGGGTGAAGACCGTGGGCGAGCTCATCCAGAACAAGTTGCGCATTGGATTCAGGCGCATGGAGCGGGTGGTGAAAGAGCGCATGAGCATCCGCGACCCGGAGCAGGTTACCCCTGTAGCTTTGATCAACATCCGCCCGGTGGTAGCAATCATCCGCGAGTTCTTCGGCGGCAGCCAGCTCTCTCAGTTCATGGAGCAGACCAACCCTCTGGCTGAGCTCACCCATAAGCGAACCCTGTCGGCCCTGGGGCCAGGAGGGCTGAGGCGCGAGCGGGCGGGCTTCGACGTGCGCGACGTTCACCACAGCCACTACGGCCGCATCTGCCCCATCGAGACGCCTGAAGGGCCTAACATCGGCCTCATTGGCCGCCTGGCCACCTATGGCAAGGTGAACGACTTTGGATTCATCGAAACCCCGTATCGCAAAGTGATCAAATCCGTGCCCAACGAATACGAGCAGTTGGTGGGCAAGACCTTGCGGAAACCAGTTCTCGATCCTGAGACTGGGGAAGTGGTGGCTGAGGCGGGAACTCTCATTACCCCGGAGCTGGCCAGGAGCATCGCCGCATTGCTCCTGGAGGACGACGTCAAAATCAGGCCCGTGGTCACCGACGAGATCGTCTATCTCTCAGCCGACGAGGAGGACAAATACACCATCGCTCAGGCCAACGCTCGCCTGGATGAGAAGGGGCAGTTCGTCAGCCCTCGCGTCTCGGTGCGGCGCAGCCAGAAGTTCCTCTTCGAGGCGGCAGAGAAGGTGGACTACATGGATGTCTCTCCCAAGCAGATCGTGGGCATCTCGGCGGCCCTTATCCCCTTCCTGGAGCACAACGATGCCAACCGCGCCCTGATGGGCTCTAACATGCAACGTCAGGCAGTGCCCTTGGTTGCCCCTGAGGTGCCCCTGGTGAGCACCGGTATGGAGTGGGACGCGGCCATTGATTCGGGCCAGGTGATTGCTGCCAGGGAGGATGGCGAGGTGGTTAGCGCCACCGGCCGCCAGATCGTGGTGGCTGGCGATGACGGCCTTCGCATCTACCCCTTGCGCAGGTACAATCGTTCCAATCAATCAACCTGCATTGACCAGCGCCCCGTGGTGAACAAGGGTGAGCGCGTTAAGAGGGGCGACGTGCTGGCCGATTCCTCCTCTACCGACGGCGGCGAGCTGGCCCTGGGGCACAACGTGCTGGTGGCCTTCATGTCCTGGGAGGGCGGCAATTACGAGGACGCCGTCCTGATCAGCGAGAGCCTGGTGCGGGAAGACAGATTCACCTCCATTCACATCGAGAAACACGAGATCGAATCCCGCGACACCAGACTTGGCCCTGAGGAAATCACCCGTGACATACCCAACGTGGGAGAAGAGGCCCTGAAAGACCTGGATGAGGACGGCATCGTGCACATTGGGGCCGAGGTGAGGCCCAACGACATCCTGGTAGGCAAGATCACCCCTAAAGGCGAGAAGGAACTGACCCCGGAGGAGAAACTCCTGAGAGCTATCTTTGGTGAGAAAGCCAGGGAGGTCAAGGATTCGAGCCTGCGCCTGGCCCACGGTGAGCGGGGCAAGGTGGTGGATGTGAAGGTCTTTACCCGCGATGAGCACCGCGACCTCCCGGCTGGCGTTGATAAAATGGTGCGGGTCAGCGTGGCTCAGCGGCGCAAGATCACCGAAGGCGACAAGATGGCTGGTCGCCACGGCAATAAGGGTGTTATCTCCAAGGTGTTGCCCATTGAGGACATGCCCTTCCTCGCCGATGGTACCCCGGTGGAGCTCATTCTCAACCCCCTGGGCGTGCCGGGTCGCATGAACATCGGCCAGATCCTGGAGACCCACCTGGGCTGGGCCGCCAGCCGGTTGGGATTCCGGGCGGTTTCCCCCGTTTTCGATGGGGCTGACGAGGGTGAGATTGCCGCAGAGCTGGCGCGGGCCTGGCTCATGGACAAAGCCTGGGCCGAAATCACAGAGCGAGCCTGGCAGTGGTTGAAAGAAATCGAATACGACCTTGAGTACCTGGAGGACGACGAAGAGGCTCGCTTCTTTTACGTGAGCCAGTGGTTGGAGGGGAAGGGATACGATGGGGAGGCCCTGGCGCTGGATCGAGTCTATGCGCGCCGCTGTGTTCTTCGAGAGTGGCTGAAGGAGCGGGGTTACGATCCTGAGGCCATCCTGGTCTTCGAGGATGATCCGCGCTCTATGGCCGAGAAGGAGGAGGCGGACCGTCGGGCGTGCACGGTTTCCCTGCGCATCTGGCTGGAGGAGCAGACAAGGAGACAAGGAGACAAGGAGACAGGGAGCAAGGGAGCAAAGGAGCAAGGATCCCCTGCGACCCTGCGACCTTGCGACATTGCGACCTTGACTGATGAGGAAGTGGGTCTGGAAGCCCTACGCCTGAGCCAGGAGACCGGCATTCTCCTGCCCACCCTGGGCAAGGTCGTCCTCTATGACGGCAAAACCGGCAAGCCCTTTGACCAGCCAGTAACGATTGGCGTTATCCACATGATGAAGTTGGCTCACCTGGTGGAGGATAAGGTGCACGCTCGTTCGACGGGGCCTTATTCCCTGGTCACTCAGCAGCCGTTGGGTGGCAAGGCCCAGTTTGGTGGCCAGCGCTTCGGCGAGATGGAGGTCTGGGCTCTGGAGGCCTATGGTGCTGCCCACACCTTGCAGGAGATGCTCACCGTCAAGTCCGACGACGTCGTAGGGCGGGTAAGGACTTACGAGGCTATTGTCAAGGGAGAGGAAATCCAGGAGCCTGGAGTGCCAGCCTCTTTCAAGGTGCTAGTTAAAGAACTGCAAAGCCTGGGCCTCTGCGTGGAGGCGATCAACGATAACGGCGAGATCATCAAGTTCGGGAAGGACGACGAGAGGGAGGGGCTTCCCCGGCTTGGCCTGGGCCTGGGTTTGCCGAGACACGGCAGGGGGGATTAAAGAGCTTTTTGGAATTTGCTCTTTTTAATCGTTTGTGCTATAATGTATCCAAATTGTGGGCTAGACGTTCTCCGGCTCACTTCATGATGAGCGCGTTAGGTTAAAACGAGGCCATCGCGACTCTCTTACGATGGCCTCTTTCGGTGAATTTATCCAAGACTGCCGAAGATTCTGAAGAGTCGGGTTTGAGAGGAGAGTGTAACTTGCCGACCATCAACCAACTGGCCAGAAAAGGACGAAAGAAACAGCGGAAGAAGAGCAAGGCCCCGGCTTTGCACTACACCTTCAACGCCTTGAAGCAAAAGAGGGAGCGGCGTCCCAAAGGGGCGCCCCAGAAACAGGGCGTCTGCACCCAGGTCAGAACGATGACCCCTAAGAAGCCCAACTCCGCGCTGCGCAAGATCGCGAGGGTGCGTCTCACCAACGGCATCGAGGTCACAGCCTACATCCCCGGTGAAGGCCACAGCCTGCAGGAGCACTCTGTGGTCTTGATCCGGGGAGGCCGGGTCAAAGACCTGCCAGGCGTTCGCTACCACGTGATCCGGGGAACCCTGGATGCCACCGGCGTCGAGGATCGCAGCCGAGGACGTTCAAAGTATGGCAGCAAGATGCCCAAGAAATAGGGGCTAGGGATCAGGGACCAGGGATCAGCGACCAGGCACGCCTGACCTCCTTATCCCTTGTCCCTTATCCCTTGTCCCTAGCATTAGGAGTTTAGCATGCCCAGACGTTATCGCCCTTCCAAGCGAGAGGTTCAGCCCGATGCAAAGTACAACAACGTGATAGTGGCCAAGTTCATCAACAAACTGATGAAGGGGGGCAAGAAAAGCCTGGCGACCAGAATCCTCTACAATTCGTTTGACCTCATCGAAGAGAGGATGAAAAAGAGCCCTTTGGAGGTGTTTGAGCAGGCCGTCAATAACGCCGCCCCAGTCCTGGAGGTGAAGCCGCGGCGAGTGGGCGGGGCAACCTATCAGATACCGATGGAGGTGCCGCCCGACCGCCGCATCTCGCTGGCCATGCGTTGGCTGCTGCAGTCGGCTAGTAATCGCCCCGGCAAGTCCATGGCCGATAAGTTGGCCAACGAACTGATGGATGCTGCTCAGGGCACCGGGGCCACCATCAAGAAAAGAGACGATACCCACAGGATGGCTGAAGCCAACAAAGCTTTCGCTCACTACCGGTGGTAACAAGGGAGCAAGGAGCAAGGGAGCAGGATCCCCTGCGACATTGCGACCTTGCGACCCTGCGACCTTGCGACCCTGCGACCTTGCGACATTGAACATGCCTAGAGAATACCCTTTGGAAAGGATGCGCAACATAGGCATTATTGCCCACATTGATGCGGGCAAAACCACCGCTACTGAGCGGGTGCTCTTTTACACGGGCCGTACCCATCGCATGGGGGAGGTGGACGATGGCACGACCGTCACCGACTGGATGGATCAAGAGCGGGAGAGGGGCA
Source organism: Chloroflexota bacterium (assembly GCA_016875995.1). GTDB lineage: Bacteria > Chloroflexota > Anaerolineae > VGOG01 > VGOG01 > VGOG01. The sequence goes on along the minus strand of VGOG01000061.1, from coordinate 2,291 downwards.
TAACCATCACCGCTGCGGCCATCACTTGTTATTGGCGCGACCATCAGATTAACATCATTGATACCCCAGGCCACATTGATTTCACCGTCGAGGTGCAGCGCAGCTTGCGGGTCCTGGACGGAGGCGTCGTCATCTTCGATGCTGTGGCCGGTGTGGAGCCCCAGTCTGAGACCGTCTGGCGGCAGGCCGATTTCTACAAGGTGCCGCGTATCTGCTTCGTTAACAAGATGGACCGCGTGGGGGCCGACTTCTGGCGCACCGTCGAGATGATCGAGGAAAGGCTGGGGGCCAATCCTGTGCCCCTGCAGATTCCGATTGGGGTGGAGAGCTCTTTTCGCGGCGCCGTTGATCTCATCAACATGCAGGCCATCTTCTACCGCGACGAGCCGGGCGCGAAACCTGAGGTCGGCCAGATACCGGCTGAGTTGCAGGAGGAGGTAGCCCAGAGGCGAGAGAGCCTGGTGGAAAAGGTGGCCGAGACCGACGAGGCCCTGACCATCAAGTATCTGGAGGGCGAGGAGATCACGGCCGAGGAGTTGCGTCGTGCCCTGCGCCAGGCCACCTTGAACGGCGAATTAGTGCCTGTGCTTTGCGGGTCGGCTCTGCGGAACAAAGGTGTGCAGCTCATGTTGGATGCGGTGGTGGACTACTTGCCTTCGCCGCTGGACATACCACCTATCGTGGGGATCAACCCCAAGACCGAGACCCAGGAGAACCGCCCTGCCGACGAGGAAGCACCTTTAGCTGCGCTGGTCTTTAAAATCGTAACCGACCCCTACGTGGGTCGTCTGGCCTATTTCCGGGTGTACTCAGGCCAGATCAAGGCCAGGGGGGCGGTGCGCAACACCAATAAGAACACCAAGGAGCGCATCGGCCGTCTGCTGCGTATGTACGCTAACCGCCGCGAGGAGATAGACGAGGTGCTGGCCGGTGACATCGGGGCTACGCTGGGGCTCAAGGACACTTTCACCGGTGAGACCTTGAGCGATTTTAACTACCCCATTGTCCTGGAAAGCATTAAATTCCCGGAACCGGTCATCTCGGTGGCTATCGAGCCTCGCACCGAGGCCGATCAGGATAAGATGAGCGAGGCCCTGAACAGGCTGGCCGAAGAGGACCCAACCTTCAAGGTGAAGCTTGACCAGGAAACGGGCCAGACCATCATCTCTGGCATGGGGGAGCTGCACCTGGAAGTCCTGGTCGAACGCATGTTGAGGGAGTTCAGGGTCAGGGCGGGTGTGGGGCGACCCCAGGTGGCCTACAAGGAAACCATAACCAGGCCGGTGCGGGCCGAGGGGCGGTTTGTCCGTCAGACGGGGGGGCGAGGCCACTACGGCCACGTCTGGCTGGAGCTGGAGCCGTTGGAGAAGGGCAGAGGCTTCGAGTTCGAGAGCAAGATCGCGGGAGGTGTTCTCCCTAAGCAGTTTATTCCCGCCGTGGAACAAGGCGTTCGCGAGGCTCTGGATAGTGGCGTCCTGGCCGGCTATCCGTTGGTTGATCTAAAAGCTACTCTGGTGGATGGTTCGTACCACGAGGTGGATTCCTCGGACATGGACTTTAAGATCGCCGGCTCTATGGCTTTGAGAAACGGCGTACAGCAGGCTGGCCCCGTCCTTTTACAGCCCGTGATGAAGCTGGAGGTGGTGGCGCCTGAGGAGTTTGCAGGCGAGATCATCGGCGATCTGAGCGCGCGAGGGGCCCAGATCGAGGGTATGAGGTCCCTGAGCGGGGGCTTGCAGGCCATCCAGGCTCACGTGCCTTTGGCAGAGATGTTTGGCTACGCCACTGACCTCCGGTCGAGGACGCAAGGGCGTGGCGTTTTCACTATGGAATTCGATTACTATGACCTGGTGCCGCCCGAAGTGATGGAACGGGTCGCTTTGGGGTAGTACCCCGGCATTATCACTTTTCAAAAGAAAGGAGAATTCTGATGGCTAAGGAGCATTTTGAGAGGACGAAGCCCCACGTGAACGTGGGGACGATAGGGCACGTCGCTCATGGGAAGACCACTCTCACTTCGGCGATTACCAAGGCCCTGGGGACGAAGGGGCTGGCGAAGTTCGTTCCCTTCGACGTTATCAACGCTGCCCCGGAGGAGAAGGCCAGGGGCCTGACCATTGCCATCAGCCACGTGGAGTACGAAACGGAGAAGCGTCACTACGCCCACATAGACTGTCCTGGCCACCGGGACTACATCAAGAACATGATCACCGGGGCGGCGCAGATGGATGGGACTATTCTGGTGGTGGCGGCCGACGACGGGCCGATGCCGCAGACGAGGGAGCACCTGT
>VGOG01000060.1 GCA_016875995.1 Chloroflexota bacterium | reverse complement strand
AAGTTGACGACCGCACGGCCTCCAAGCACTTTAACATGATCAGACCGACGCTGGGCGCGCTTCACCCTGGGTAAGGCTCAGGCCAGCGCTGGTCGGGCAAAAATCTCCGCCGGTCCAGGCAATCCTAACACCTTCAAGATCTGCTCCTGCACCGGATCCAGGCGGGCAAAACGGGACGTCACCGTCCGTCCCTGGGCATCCTTGACCGGCAGCAGGCCATAATCGGCAAAAGCCTTGAAGAGGCGCTTCACGGTGGGACGCAAGGTGTCCCGTCCTTCTGGCATCAGCCCTTTGATCGGCTGTTGGAGCTTGGCCACCACCCGTCGCACCTGACGCTCGATCAACCCGGCCACCAGTGCCCCCACCATGATGAGAAAGACCAGGGCAGCGATCCGCCGAGGGTCTTCAAGAACAGGGAAGCCACCAAGAAGATCTGGTTCACCAGACGAAAGCAGCGCTCCACCTTGTGCTGGCCCTTCCAATTGGCCAGAATATCCGCATCCATAAGGGTGGCGGCCTTCCCTCCGGCCACCAAGAGATACACCCCATCCAGTTCGGCGTCCCGTTACACTTGCTCATGGTCTATGTGGTAATGCAATTCCAGGGGAGCCTCCAGCCGCTCGGGATGCTTGACCACCTCGATGGTGAAGTACTGCTGTGCTCGGCGCCTCTTGAAGGCTTTCTTTTGCACCCGCTGGACGATGATCTCTGGCCTCTTGTAGTCATACTTGTTCACCAGGCCCTGAATGCGCTGAAGTTCGGCCTCGATGGCCTGCATCTCGTTCTGGCGACGGGTGGCCTCCCGCTTAGCCAGGGTGCTGGAGTGAATGTACAGGTGCCGCACAGACCAGTTGCAGCCAGGGTCTTCTGGGTCAGTCACTTCGATGGTGTGCCCCAGGCCCCGGTAGGCCGTCCGCTCTTTGGGGTCTTTATCGGCATCCTGCTGGGCCACATAGGGCAGCTCTTCCCAGGTCCGGCCAGCAGCCAGCAATTCCTGCAGGGTCTGGCAGTGATGCTCCTGCATCGTCATCGGGCCGATGTACCCCAGGCCCAGGCGCAGCCAGGTCAGTTGGTTCTCTTCCGTGGGCATCTTGCGGTCGCCGATGAGGATGACCTCCTCTAAAGGCAAGAAGTTGGCCAATCGGGCGTGCTCACAGAAGGCAGCAAACTGGGGAGCGTAGGTGGTGCTGTCGCCGGTACCTCCATCCAGAGCGTCGAACCACACCGGCAATCCCCCATCTCCAGCAGCCAAGGCGAAAAGCTTCAATTGCTGCACCCATTCGCCTTGAAAGAAAACGTAACCGACCTCTACGTCGGTAACGTTTGAACGTAACCGATGCGTAACCGAGAGAGTGGTCTGTTACGTTGAAACGTAACAGACCAAAAGGTCTGTCCAACCCGTAGGATTGAAAGCAGCTATAGGATGCACCAAGTCCCAGTTTTGGTCAAGTTCGGCTATACCCAGTGACAAAAACTAGCGTTTAGGGTACTATTGTGTGAACCATCCCGAAAGATGCCATGAAAATCGCCTTGATACAAATGCGCAGCGAGATCAACGCTCGCGATGAGAATGTCGCCAAGGCTTGCAAATACATTGATCAGGCGGCTGAGGATCAGCCGGAAATCATTGTATTGCCAGAGCTGTTCAATACAGGGTACTTTTGCTTGCACCAGGATTCCAGATATATGGACTATGCTGAAACTGATGATGGCTATACGATTGCCTGGATGAGACAGAAGGCGCAAGAACATCGAGTATGTATTGTGGCAACCATATTCGAACGGGCGTCAGCTGGCCATTACTATGATACAGCAATGCTGATTGACCCTCGAGGCAGGATAGTGGGCAAGTACCGTAAGGTTCATCCCTCACCGATAGAGAGGATGTATTTCCGATCAGCCTCAAAGTTTCGTGTTTTTGAGGTGAGGGGTTGGAGAGTGGGCCTACTCATATGCTATGACAATTTTTTCCCCGAGTCAGCTCGGTGTCTGGGGCTCATGGGTGCGGAGTTGATCATAGCCCCATTTGCTACGGGTAGACCCAGGCCGTGGGAAGAGGTTCTAGTCGCTAGGGCCATTGACAATCAGTTCTACTTGGCAGTGTGCAACCATGTTGGCAAAGAGGAGCAGAACAACCAAACTGGGGAGGCTAAGACGTTCATCGGGGCAGGCAAGAGCATGATTGTTGATCCTGTCGGTGAGATCGTGGCAAAGGCGAGCGCGACCGAAGAAGATATCATAAGTGTGGAGCTTGATCACAATGCACTCGTGCAAGCGCGAAAAGAACGGCCATACTGGACCTTCCGCAAGCCCGAGGCCTATAGGGTCATATGCATGCTTCCTGAGGACCTGTTTCAGTAGTTGACCTGGTGAGCGACGATTGAACCGCTCTGAGAGAGCGATGGATAGCCAGGTTGTCTTGTTTGGGTAGTCGATGAAGAAATTCGCTAGTCAGTCCGCCGAGCAGTCGCAGTTTTGCACATTCAAGGAGGTTAGGATGCACGAGGATCAGGTTCTATTAGGGACGTGCGCGGCAAAGGGCTTATGATAGGGTGGATCTGCTTAACGATAGGGGTAGCAAAGAACCTTTCCTAGCGGAAGCTGGCTTTGCCGACCGCGTGGGACGCCTGGCCTTTGATCAAGGGTTGGTTCTCTTCGGTATGCAAGGCTGCGTCAACACCATCCTGGGTGACGAGCTTCTGATCATCCCGCCCCTCGTGATCACTCGGCCGCAGATTGACTACCTTAATAGCGATTCTGGGCGATTGTTTGACTCCGGCGGAAAAGGAGGTCCAGTGAGGAACAGAGAAAAATCCCGGGCCCTCATGGAACGGGCCCGGGCGGTTATGGCTGGCGGCGTGGGAAGCGGCGGACGCGCTGCGCTCAAGCCCTACCCACTGTATTTCGACCACGGCATGGGCTCACGCCTGTACGATGTGGACGGCAATGAATACATTGACTACGTCCTCGGCCTGGGACCGCTCATCCTGGGGCATACACCGCCCGCGGTGATTTCCTTCGTCAAGACTCAACTCGAGCGTGGGCAAATTTACGCGGCGCAACACGAACTGGAAGTACTTCTTTCAGAAAAACTGGTGCAGCTCATCCCCTGCGCTGACATGGTGAACTACAATAACACGGGCTCGGAAGGTCTTCAAGTTGCCCTGCGCCTGGCCCGCGCCTACACCGGCCGGCAGAAGGTCATCAAGTTCGAGGGCCACTATCACGGCTGGATGGACAACATCTATGTTAGTTGCCATCCGCCCCTGACGCAGGCCGGGCCTGCCGACGCGCCCCATGGGGTGTTGAGCCATGGCCAGGTAACCAGCATCTTGAACGATCTCATCATCCTGCCGTGGAACAACCTGGATGTGATCGAGGCCACGTTGGAGCACCAGTCGGGTGAGATTGCGGCCATCATCACCGAACCTATCGTGACCAGCGGAGGGGTTATCCTGCCGCGTCCGGGCTACCTTGAAGGGCTGCGTGACCTGTGCACGCGATCCGGTGTCGTCCTCGTCTTCGATGAGGTGGTCACTGGCTTCCGTGTGTCTCTGGGCGGAGCACAGGAATATCTGGGGATCATTCCAGACCTGGCAGTCTTTGGCAAGGCTTTGGGTGGGGGATTTCCCATCAGTTGCATCGCTGGCCGTGGCGACATCATGGATCTGATCGCCCGGCGTGAGGTCGTCCACGCTGGCACCTATAACAGTAACCCCATCTCCATCGCCGCAGCCTACGCCACCGTCGCGGAATTGGAGAAGGACGGCGGCAAGGTATACGATCACCTATTCACGCTGGGCCGGCAACTGATGGATGGCTTGGAGCATCTATTCCGGGAACTACGGCTGCCGGTACTGATCCAAGGGCCAGGCCCCATGTTCTACGTCTACTTCACTGACCAGGAGCAGGTAATGGACTATCGAACCTACCTGCAAGCGGACGCCGAGGCCTATGCTCGCTTCTCGGTGGCTTTGCAGGAACGGGGCGTATTTACCCAGACGGGACGCGGGCTATGGTACCTGTCGGCGGCCCACACCCAGGACGACGTCATGCTGACCTTGCAGGCGGCTGCTGAGGCCCTCGAGCTCAGCCAGGTGGACAGGCAACGAGTTGCCGCTAGACCTCACTAAAGTGTGGAAGGAGTATGTATCACATGGATACACTATCGCTTTTCGGCCTGAACGGGAAGACGGCTATCGTCACTGGCGGGGCGAGAGGCATCGGCCGCAGCATCGCCCGGACCCTGGCGCAGCTCGGCGCCGATGTGGCGATTGCAGACATAGACGTGGATGCAGCCCGGTCCGTGGCCAGCGAGATCGAGCAAATTGATCGGCGGGCCCTGTGGCTACAGGTTAACGTCGCCGATCAACAGGACACTACCCGAATGGCATCTGCCACCGTCGAGAAGTTTGGTAAAATCGACATCTTGGTCAATAACGCGGGGATTGTGCAGCGCGTGTCCGGCACCGACACGTGTCTCGGTATCACCCTGGAGGACTGGGAGCGGGTGCTTGCCGTCAACCTGACCGGTTCCTTCCTTTGTGCTCGGGCAGTCCTGCAATACATGATTGAGCGCCGGCAGGGCGCCATCGTGAATATCACCTCGATCATCACCAAATGGGGTGGGGTCAGCATGGGGGCTGCATACGGAGCCTCCAAGGCTGGCCTGGCTCACCTGACCAAGTCTCTGGCCGTACAGGGGGCGCCCTATGGCATCCGTGTCAACGCTGTAGCTCCCCACGCGATTGACGCCGGCATGACCTGGGATCAGCCCCCGGAGGCTCATAAACGCATCGCGGAAGCCGCTCTTGTAGGGCGGCTGGGGACCCCTGAGGAAGTTGCCTATGTGGTTGCCTTTCTGGCGTCGGATGCGGCCAGCTTTGTCATTGGGCAGACGATCCACGTCAACGGTGGTACCTTGATGATCGATTAAGGAAAGGAGTAGGAGATCATGGGGCAAATGATGAGATGCGCGGTGTGGTATGGCCAGGATGACCTCCGATTGGAGCAGCGTCCCGTCCCTCGAGTGGGTCCTGGCGAGGTTCTGGTCAAAGTGGCCTTCTGTGGCATCTGCGGCACCGATCTGCATGCCCTGGCCGGCAAGCCGATGACCAAAGGATTTGTTCCTGGACACATCCTGGGCCACGAGTATTCCGGGGTGGTAACAGCCATCGGAGCAGGAGTTACCACCATGTCGCAGGGCCAGCATGTCGTCGGATCGGACGGCATGCCGTGTGGCAAATGTATCCAATGCCGTAACGGTGCGATGCGTTACTGTGTGCAGCCTGTGAGGACGAAGGAGGGCGCATGGGCCGAGTACATCGCGGTGCCAGAGGGCTGTGTGTATCCTCTGCCAGAGGGCATCTCTCTGGAGCTCGGAGCCATGGCTGAGCCGGTGGCCAACGCCATCAACACCATCCAGAGCAGCCCGATTGACTTGCAAGATACGGTCCTGATCGTCGGTGCAGGCACCATCGGTCTCCTGCTGGTGCAACTGGCGAAGCAGCGGGGCGCGGGGATGGTCATAGTTTCCGAGCCGAACACGATGAAACGAACCTTGGCCAAGGAACTCGGGGCCTCAGTTACGGTGGACCCGGTCCAGGAGGACTTGTTAGATGTCGTAGCACAGATCACGGGTGGTGTGGGAGTAGACGTGGCCATCGAGGCTGTGGGCTTGCCCCAGACCGTCCAGCAGTGCATAGCTGCCGCCCGACGCGGGGGCACAGTCATGATCCACGGATGGGCTGAGCCACACGTCGAGGTGCCGCTGCGACCCCATGAGATGATCGCCAAGCTGCTGACCATCCAGGGCATCATCGGCCGGTGTTGGGATAAAGCGCTGAAGATGCTAGGGGACCTGCAAGTTCGACTCCTTATCACCCGGCACTTCCCCTTGGAGGAGATCCACCAGGCGGTGGAGTTCATGCGAGCTGGTCAAGGAGTGAAAGTGCTGATCGCGCCTTAATAGCAGGCGACCTGCCTGAAAGACAATAAGGAGGGCTTTAATCTGATGGCTAGACGAACTTTGCGCGACGCAGAAGACATCATCGCTTTTGTGTGGGGCTGTTCCTTATATGGGACAGGCGGTGGCGGATTCCATGAAAAAGGGATCACTGTCCTCACCGAGCAAAGGAAGGCCGGTCGCGAATTGGGCTGGGTAGACGTGGACGAATTGGACGATGAAGCCTGGACGGTGTGCCCGTTAGGCATGGGTTCGCTGTCGCCCATTGGCGAGGGCTATGAGGCTGAGATGGCTCAGTTCCAACTTGGGGAGAAGAAGTACCTCAATTACCTGACCCCAGCGGTTAAAGAGTTGATGCGCTATACCGGCAAGCAAATCACTGCCATTGTGCCTTCAGAGCTGGGTGGATCGAACACGCCCGCGCCGGTAGCTACCGCCGCAGAGCTGGGCATGGTGGCTGTAGACGGCGATTACATGGGCCGGGCCATGCCCGAGATCGGTCAGGGAACCGTTTCTCTGGCGGGCAAACCCATCTGTCCCATCGCCAGCGTGGACTCCTGGGGCAACGTGGCGATCATTGACCGCGTCGTCAATAACGCTATGGCCGAGCGCATCGGCAAGATGCTGGCCGTGGCCGCCTTTGGAGCTACCGGCCTGGCAACCAGCCTGCTGCCGGCGAAGGACGTCAAAGAGATCCTCCTGCGTGGCACGTTGACCCAGAGTCTAGAAGTTGGACGCAAGACCCGTCAGGCGTACAAGGCAGGCCGCGACCCGGTGAAAGCAATCATCGAGGCCACGGGCGGCTGGCTTCTGTTCGTGGGAAAGGTGAGCCAACGCCGGGCGGGCATTATAGGTGGCTACTCCGTGGGTCAGCATGTGCTCAGCGGCGAGGGCGACTTCGCAGGTCATGAGTTCAAGATCTGGTTCAAGAACGAGAATCACGTGGCCTGGCTGGATGGCCGTCGCTTGGTGACCACTCCTGACCTGATTTGTGTGGTAGATTCTGACACGGGTCGGCCATTGCTTAACTCCTCCATCGCCATAGGTGACCGCATCGCCGTGATTGGCATTCGGTCGCGACCGGAATTCCGTACCCCAGCCGCCCTGAAGCTCATGAATCCACGACACTTTGGCTTCGACATGGACTATGTGCCCATCGAGGAAGCGTTGGGTGGCATGTGAACTCAGACCCTCGGAGTGACGCCGTGACAACAAACAAGCGAGGTTTTGAAACCTTGCAGGACCTTGTAATAAAGCCGGGGCTCTGCACACGGTGCGGGACTTGTGTGGGCTCCTGTCCGACAACGGTTCTGGAGATAGACCAGGACCACCTCTGGCCGTGGCTGGTGCCTGGTCAGACGTGCAACCTTTGTGGATTGTGTGTAAGCTCCTGTCCGCAGTTGGGTGTGCCCTTTGATGAGTTGAACAAGCAAGTGTTTGGACAGGTGCCTGCGTCTGATGAACCCAAAGGTGTGGTGCGAGGCTACTGGGTAGGCAAGGCGGCTGATCCTGAATTGTGGCAGAGGGGAGCTGCAGGCGGGATTGCTAGTGCTCTTTCTATTGCCCTGCTGGAGAGCGGATGGGTGGATGGCGTGTTTCACTGTGGTAAGAGCGTGGAACAACCCTGGAAAACCGTTCCGAAACTGTCCAGGACACGGGAGGAGGTCTTGGGTAACGCTGGGTCGCACTACTCCACTGTACCTATTAACGCATTGCTCAAAGACCTTAAGCCACATGGCTCAGAGCGATTTGCTCTTGTCGGCACCGGGTGCCACATCCAGGGTCTGCGTAAGCTGCAACAGGCTGGGGCGAAGGGCAGGCGTGTGGTGATCACTGTGGGCCTGTTTTGTGGGGAGAACAAGTCCCCGCTTGCCACCCTTCATCTTTTGGAGGAGATGGGCATCACTGACCCCGCCGAGGTGATAAGTTTCACACATCGGTGGCCGGGCGGGGGAGGTGCTCAGGCCATCCTGCGCAACGGTGAGCGTCGCCGGGTGGGCTACAACTTCGGCGCCAACATGTGGCGTCTGGCACCATTTTTCACGACGCTTGGCTGCTCTATATGTCTGGACTACTATGCCGAGTTGTCAGATATCAGTATAGGTGATTATCGGAAGGGCGAGAACGTGGTCCTTTCCCGCAGCAGACAAGGCATGCAGTTGATCGAGGAAGGAATCCGCCATGGCCGACTGGATTTGCGGCCTATCGAATGGGCTACCGACACTGTTCGGCGGAAAACGGACGATTTCATATTCCAGCTTAAGCAGCGCCGTGCCTGCACTCTTCTGGCCGACCGGAAGGCGCGAGGTCTGTCTGCACCGGATTTTGGAATGCAAGAGAAATCGGTCGAGGAGCTATGGCGCGCTGACGCTAACCGACTTCTGTTTCTGTTTATTCGCCGTGTGATGGCCGCTTCTTGGGCTCGGCAATTGGCGAAAGCACTACCTGCTCCCTGGCAGTATTGGCTGGGTGCACTGTTTATGGGCGCGGAGCTTGGTTGCCCTTGGCCACTGGCGGGTCCCGAGCCTATCAAAAAACGAATCGAATAGGAGAACCGTTGTGCCTACTCAGTACTTGCGCACTGTTCAAGATATCGAGGATTTCGTGTGGGGCTGCACGTTTTTTGGCACCGGCGGTGGTGGCAATCCCGATAAGGGTATCACAGTTCTCAGACAACAGTTAGAAGCTGGTCGCGAACTAAAGTGGTTAGACGTCGGTCAATTGGACGACGAAGCGTGGGTTGTCTGCCCCGGCGGGATGGGGTCGACGGCGCCACCGAGCGAGGCGGATGAGCGCACTATTGAAGAGATGGGGCTGGGTGAGCGGCGCTACTTAAATTACCTGACACCTGCCATTCAGGAGTTAGAGCGATATACTGGCAGGAAGATTTCGGCCCTCATTGCCACCGAGCTAGGGGGCTCCAACACACCGGCAGTAGTAGCTACCGCTACAGAGTTGGGCCTGGTCGCGGTGGACGCCGACTACGCCGGCCGTGCCAAGCCCGAAGTGACCCAGAGCACCTATACTTTGGCGGGTAAGTCAATCTGCCCTCTGTGCACGGTGGACCCGTGGGGCAACGTGTGCTTCATCGACCGCGTGGTGGTGGACGCCATGGCAGAACGCATGGGCAAGATGCTGGCAGTGGCTGCCTTTGGAGCGGTAGGCATGGCCAGCCGCCTGATCCAGGTGCGTGAACTCAAGGAAATCGCCTTGCATGGTACCCTTACGGAGAGCCTGAACCTGGGCCGAGCCATCCGGTCGGCTCGCCAGGAAAGCCGTGATCCTATTGAGGCACTCCTGCGGGGGACTGATGGTGGGCTGCTTTTTAAAGGCGAGGTACAAGATCGTCGCTGGGACAACCGGGGCGGATACTTGTGGGGCGAGCATGACTTAGCGGGGTTAGACGAGTTTGCGGGTCGTACGTTCCGCATCTGGTTCAAGAATGAGAACCACATAACCTGGCTGGATGGTGAACCATTTGTCACCAGCCCGGACATCATCACCACGGTGGATCTGGATACGGGTGAGCCCTTGATTAACCCAGCCATCCAGGACGGACAGCGCATCGCAGTGATCGGTGTAAAGGCGCGGACTCCCTTCCGCACCCCTGCAGGATTGGAGATGTTGGGACCGAGGCACTTTGACTTTGACCTCGACTACGTGCCCATTGAGGACCTGATGGGGAGGTAAAACCTGTGTTGCGTCTGGGAACAGAACCCCGGGGAGAATACCTGGTCTTTGAGCGCGCTCATGCAGTGCGCAAGCTGGTGGAAGAGGTCGCCTTGGTCAAGCCTGGGGAGAATGTGGTGATCACCGCTGACACTGCCAGTGATTGGCGGCTGGTGGAGGCGACAGCGGCTGCAGTCTATGCTGTACGGGGCATCCCTGTGGTTCTGTGGTACGAGACCCGGCGCCCTGCTCTGGATGAACCTCCGCGACCGGTAGCCCTGGCGCTGGCAGGTGCGGATGTATGGATTGAGTATGCGGTGGGCTATACCTTTCGCACTCAGGCTCACCAGCAGGCCCTGGCTGCTGGTTGTCGCTACTTGTGCCTGACTGGCATGGACGTGGACATGGCGGTGCGCACCATCGGTCGCGTGGATTATCCCCGTCTGTTAGAACTTGGAACTGCCCTGCAGCGACTCGTGACTGCCGCGGACCAGGTCAGCGTCACTAGCCCGGCAGGCACCCAACTGGATATGTACAACGGCGGTTGCGCGGTGTTGCACTCAGGCAAGCTGGCCGATACCCCAGGCGAGTCGGTCATGCTGGGAGGACAGATTGGTTGGCTACCGGTGGAAGAGTCCATCCAGGGGCGCATTGTATGCGATGGCGCTATTTGGCCCCCCGAAGGGCTGGGGGTACTCCGTGCGTCTGTAGAACTGGTGATCGAAAAGGGCGTCGTGCGCGACATCGCGGGTGGCGAGGATGCTCACATTTTTCGCCAGTGGATGTCCAGTTTCGACGACCCACATATGTACCGCCTTGCACACGTGTCATTGGGCTTTAATCCCGGTGTGGCCCGGCCTACCGGCCGCATTGTGGAAGACGAACGGGTTTTTGGCTGCATCGAGTTTGGCTTCGGTAAGAGCCGGCGTTGGGATGCTCGATCGCACACCGATGCGGTAGTACTGAGACCCTCGATCTGGCTCGACGGCACCCTCATCGAACAAGAAGGCCATTATGTCCATCCGGAGCTAGCGGAAATCTGTCGGGCGATGGGCCTGCCTGGCTATTGATGGGTGGACAGGCGGCGATGCGGGCATCCACGTCATTCCATGAGCAGGACAGGTAATGACCACAAAGAAGTTGGCAAAGGCGAGTGTATAGTCAGGGGGTCATTATGCCCATCATCTATAAGGTTGCTCTCATAGGTACCAGCTTTGCTGCGGACATACAAATTCCCGGCTTCCAACGTCATCCGCGCTTTGACGTTGTTGCATTGGCCGCGCGAGACCCTGAGCGTACGCAAAACGTAGCAGGAAGGTTCAACATCAAGCGGTGGTACACTGATTGGCGCGAGATAATTGCAGAGGGCGGGTTTGACGTACTGTCAGTAGTTACACCACCGCATCTCCACCACGAGATGACACTTGCTGCTCTAGATGCAGGTGTGCACGTGCTATGCGAGAAACCGATGGCGCTGAACACGGAGGAGGCACGAGAGATGCTTGATCGTGCCCGCAAGACCGGGCTGACAGCGATGATTAATCATCAGCTTCGCTATCTCGCCGCTTGGCAGCGCTTCGGTGAGTTGATCCGAGACGGATACATTGGCAAGTTGCGGCGGCTAGTCATTCGCTTTTACCAAGGGGGGCAACGCGCCGACCCAGCGCACGAGTGGAGTTGGTGGAGTGACTTCCAAAGGGGAGGGGGGTCACTCGGAGCCTTCGGATGTCATTACTTCGACTTCATACAGAAGTGGTTCCGCCGCCCCAAACGTGTATGGGGCAAATTGAGTGCTTTCATCCCCGATCGTCCTATGCCTGGTGGAGAAGGTAGCCGCGTCGTGACGGCCGACGATTCATTCCTCGCCGTGCTCGATCTCGGTGACGGTGCGGAAGTGCTTTTCGACTTCACTGCAACTGCCAAGGCCGGCATCGGTAGCCAGATCACCGCTCTCGGCGACGAAGGTACACTCGTGATGGAGGACGCCAAGCAGCTCTTTGGCGCCAGGGATGGCGACGGGTTGGGTGCACTGGATCTTACAGAGCTGCCGCGTGCCGATGAGGAGCCGTGGCTCCTTGCGCCTTTCCTCTGCCTTCTTGATGATCTGGCAGTTGGCATCGATCGGGGGATGTCACCATCTCCCAACTTCGAGGATGGCCTTGCCCACCAGCAGTTCATTGACGCTGTCAAGATTTCCAATGCTCTCGGTACCTGGGTCGATTATCCACCGACTGGCCCTGTCCCAGAGGGCGTGTTGCCGACCCGAGTAATGAGGGCAGTCGCTGGGCCAGAGGTTGGTGCTCACTATGTTTAGCTCATTTGAGTATTTGTTTCAGCCCCTGGACATCGGGCCGGTCACAGCTCGAAATCGACTCATGCTTTCGGCGCATACCACAGATTTCGCCGTAGGACATCTGCCCAGCGAGCGGCACGCCGCTTACTACGCCGAGCGCGCACGGGGAGGGGTCGGGCTCATCGTGCAAGAGACCCAACCCGTGCATCCCACGAGCCAACGCTATACCCGCGAGGTCCACGCCTACGATGCGCGCGCTGTTGAAGGCTACGCGCGCATCGCCAGCGCCGTGCACGCCCTCGATACCCTGATCTTCGGCCAGCTCTTACACAGCGGATCCCATGGCGATGGCAGCATCTCCTGGCTCCCCCTTTGGAGCGCTTCACCAATCCCCAATGTTAGCAACCGGGAGATACCCAAAGAGATGGATATTGCAGAGATCCGGGTCGTAGTACGCGCCTTTGGCGATGCCGCCATGAACCTCAAGGCTGGCGGTTATGACGGTATAGAGCTCCACGGAGCATCTAGCTACTTGCTCGCCCAGTTCATGTCTCCCGTGCTTAACAGGCGGACAGATGGATACGGTGGAACGTTAGAGAAGCGGCTGCGCCTTGTGTTCGAGGTCATTGAGTTTGTGCGCGAACAGATCGGGCCGGACATGGCCCTCGGCATCCGCCTCAGCGGTGATGAGCTTGTACCAGGTGGCCTGACGCTGGAGGACATGCAAGACATCGCCATCCGCCTTGAAGACCACGGCCAACTCGACTATGTCAGCGTGACCCTGGGTAGTTCCCACGCTCCATTTTTCATGATTCCCCCCATGGCTGTGCCACTAGGCTATGCGGTTTATGCGGCTTCTCAGATTCGCCGAATGCTGAAGCGTCTGCCAGTGTTTATCTGTGGTCGGATCAATGATCCCGTCCAGGCTGAAGGCATCTTGCGCGATGGCCATGCCGACATGGTGGGTATGGTGCGGCCACTCATTTGCGATCCAGACCTGCCCAACAAGGCCCGAGATGGTCGCTTGGATGACATCCGGCCTTGCATCTCGTGCAACCAGTTCTGCCTAGCCCGCCACGCAGAGGAGAAAGGGATTACCTGCATCCAAAACCCCCGGGCCGGACGAGAAACTGACCCTGAAATGCAGCCTATCCAGCCAGCGACAGTTCCCAGAAAAGTTGTGGTAGTTGGTGGTGGGCCGGCAGGAATGGAGGCCGCGCGCGTAGCGGCTTTGCGCGGTCACACAGTCACTCTCTACGAGAGAGAGAATATCCTGGGTGGTCAGGTCAACCTGGCAGCGCTGCTACCCACCCGAGAGGAATTCGGTGAGATAGTTCGCTACCTCAGCCGCCAGATCAACAGGCTGGGCGTCATCCTTAAGCTGGGTAGGGAGGCGACGATAGAGGACGTTCTTGCTGAGGGCGCAGACGCTGTCGTGATAGCGACGGGGTCCTTTCCTATGTGCACGGGCTTCTCGCCGGCCAGGCTCGATGTACAGGAGCTACCCGGCGTGCATCAGGAGAATGTGCTCACCGTGTGGGATGTCCTCCGGGACAGTGTTCCCATCGGCCGAAGGGTCGTGGTCATAGACGAAGATGGCAGCTGGCAGGGGGCTGGCATTGCCGAGTTTCTGCTGGAGCGGGGAAAGTCCGTCGAGATTCTGACACCGTTCCTGTTTGTAGGCATCAACCTGACGAAGACCTTTGATCACTCACTTCTGTATCGAAGGCTGTTTGCCAAAGGGGCCAGGATCATCTCGAACTACGCTGTGAAGGCTATCTGCGGCAATGTTGTACACACCTATCACGTTTACTCTGGCGCCGAACAACGCATCGAAGACGTGGATAATGTGGTTCTGGCGATGGGCTACATGGCCGAGGACAGCCTCTACCGTGCATTGAAGGGCAAGGTGCCCGAGCTGTACGCCGTTGGCGATTGCGCGGCTCCACGCAATGTGGGAATGGCTATCTACGAGGGCTACTGTGTGGGGAGGCGGCTGTGATCACACCGGTGGCTCGCCACGCGAAGACAGGCGAGGGGGTTTGGGTATTTGTGGAACACCTGTCTGCGCGTTTGTCGGAGGATACGTTGGCCCTGGTGACTGAGGGGCGCCGCTTAGCGCGATGCGCCGGCACGACACTCCGTGTGGTTGTGACAGACACAGCTAATACAGAGGAGCCACAAATACTACTCCAGCATGGTGTTCAGCAGGTTTATCGAGTGCATGGCATGGCTCTGGAGCAGCCGGCTGCGGAAGCGTATGCCAACACCTTGGTGGATCTCTTGGTGGAGCATCGCGCGGCTATCCTGCTGTTATCCTCTAACCCTTTGTACGATGATCTGGCTGCTAGAGTCGCGGCTCGGCTACAGACGGGTGCAATGATTAATTGTACCTCCCTGAACCTGGGAGCGGATGGGGTTCTGTTCGCCACCCGTTTGATTTACGGTGGTAGGTTCCAAGCTACACTTACCTGCTCCGTCTGCCCCCAGATAGTTACACTAAGTACGGACACTCTACCAATCAGCGAACCCGATCCCGCGCGGCATGGTGAGATTATCCAGGTAGCGGAGTACAGGCATCCCACGCTGACAGAGTTAGTTCAACGCGTGCGGCAACGGCGCCGGACTGCTGATCTGGAAGAAGCGGAAATTATCGTAGCCGGCGGCCGAGGGATGGGCGGCCAGGAAGGGTTCCAACTGTTACAGGAACTGGCCGACCTTTTGGGCGGGATGGTGGCCGCCACGCGGGCCGCAGTGGATGCCGGCTGGGTCCCCCTCTCTTGGCAGGTGGGGGCAACAGGTAAGACCGTTCATCCCAAGCTGTACATCGCCTGGGGCATCTCGGGTGCCTACCCACACACCGTCGGCATGCGTGACTCCGAAACGGTCATCGCCATCAACAAGGACTCCAATGCACCCATCTTCAGCCTTGCTGATCTGGGAATCGTGGGAGACGTTCGCGAAGTGCTGCCGGCCATCATCCGCCACTTGCGACAGGAGAAACCGTCCGGTGGAGAGTATCGTTTGTATTAAGCAGGTTCTGGATCCCGATTGCCAACTTGAACTGAGCAAAGGCGGTCAGGAAAGAGCGCAGTTCGGCACTTGCTGCCGATGGTTTGAGATCACCCAGCCCAGATATACCCTCAACCCATATGACCGGGTCGCTCTCGAGGCGGCTGTGGGTCTCCGGGAACAAACCGGACGAGGGCAAGTGACGGCAGTAACCATCGGGCCACCCCGTGCACAGGCGGTGTTGCACTACGCCCTGGCCGCTGGTGCAGATCAGGCGCTGCATATCTGGGATAACGCCCTGGAGGACGCTGACGCGTACCTTACGGCGATGGTACTGGCACATGCCATCCGGCGGCTCGACTGCGATCTGATCATATGCGGGCAGCGCTCCATCGACACAGGCATCATGTGCGTGGCAGCCAAGATCGCCGAGACCTTGGCATTGCCTTACATCTGCGGCGTCGATGCGCTAGAACTCGCCGATAGAGGCAGCATCATTGCTCACCACTGCCTGGATGGCGCCTGGGACGAGATTGTCCGCTGTCGGCTCCCGGCTGTGATCAGTGTAGGTATTCGGATGAACCAGCCGCGATACCCGAACCTGCGCCGCTACCGCCAGGCCCTCAAGACGGATATACCGATCCTGTCTCTGGATTCGTTGGGGTTGACAACCGAAGCGCTGAAAGTAGCGGGCCCAGTGATCCAGATCTGGGACGTATCTGCATCACGACGCCTGCCTCGGAGAATCTTCGTACCGGGCAGCCATCTGCCGGTTGACAAGCGCACCCAATTGATCTTGTCAGGGGGAATACGCTCCCGCAGGGGCCAACTTATTTGTGCACCAGCCGAGCATGCCGCTGGGGAGGTCATGCGTTTTCTGCGCGAGAGGGGTCTGCTGCAGGGTGATTGAGGTTCTCATATTTTGCCCTGTTTAGTCGGAATGCAGTCAATTCAAACGGAGGTTAGCTATGCCCAAACCACAGATTGCCGCTCGAATTGCCTCCATCCCCCCCTCGGGAGTGGCTGAGATGATGCGACTGGGGCGTGAGATGGAGCAGCGTGGCGAGGAAGTTATCTACTTGGTGCAGGGTGAACCCGATTTCGACACGCCCCCGCACATCATCGAGGCGGCACGTGAAGCGATGGCTAGGGGGTTCACCCACTACGTTCCCGGAGAGGGGCTACTCGAGTTACGGGAGGCCGTGGCCGAGAAGCTGGCGCGGGAGAACGACATTCAGGCCGATCCCAAATCTGAGATCCTGATCACTACAGGAGCCACGATGGGACTCTATGCCGCCGTGATGGCCGTGGTTGATCCCGGCGACGAGGTGCTCTTGACCGATCCAGCCTACGGACCCTATGAGGCGATGGTGGGTCTCGCTGGCGGCCGGGTTGTCTTTGTTCCGCTGATGAAGTCGGACAGGGGTTTCTACTTCGTCTCGGAAGAATTCGAAAGCCGGGTCACACCTCGGACCAAGGCCATCGTGATCAACACGCCCAATAACCCTACGGGGAAAGTGATGACCCGTGCGGAACTGGAGATGTTGGGCGAGCTGGCCCAAAGGCATGATCTGATAATTATCGCCGACGAAGTATACGAGAAACTGGTCTACGACGGCCGGCAACACGTGAGCATTGCTGCATTGGCGCCCGAATTCAAAGCGCGAACCATTGTTGTTAACAGCTTCTCCAAGACCTATGCCATGACAGGCTGGCGTCTGGGTTACAACGTGGCGAACTCCGCCTTGACCTCTGCCATGACCAAAGTGATCTACCAATCGGGTCGCTGCGCCACTGCCTTTGTGCAACGGGCTGGGATCGTGGCCCTACGCGAGTCGCAGGACCGTGTACGCCAGATGTTCCAGGCCTACCTCGAGCGCCGGAGGTTGATGACCGACTTGCTGGCGACAATTCCAGGGGTGTCTTGTCCCAGTCCCGAAGGGACTTTCTACGTCTTTCCGGATGTCTCGTCCTTTGGCATGGGCACGTGGGACCTGGCCAAGTATCTGCTGAATGAAGTCAAAGTCGTGACCACGCCGGGCCGCTACTACGGCGTGCAAGGAGAGGGGCACCTGCGCCTGTCCTTTGCCACCTCCACGGCAAACATTCGACTTGGCATCAACCGGATCGGCCACGCACTAGAAAGGCTCTGGCGCTGAGACTGGGGTTGTGAGGGATGGGCAAATCTACAGCGTTAGGTAGCGCCGGGATCACGGCCTTGCTGGCGCTGGGCAATGGCATTAACAACATGTACAAGGGATTCCTCACGCCGCTGTTGCCGTTGTTGATCCAGCGCTTCGATTTGTCCATGACTGCGGCCGGCATACTCACGTCGGCCCTGCTCCTATTAGCATCTTTCGGTCAAATTGTGTGGGGGCAGATGGGGGACAGGCTGGGTCGGCGATCGCTCCTCGTCCTGGGGCCGGCTGCTGTTGCCGTGCTGGTGGGGCTCGCCGGGTTTGCGCCCAACGAGGTAGCTCTGGGGTTAATCTTGGCACTAGTGGGCCTGGCCTCAGCCATCTATCCACCACAGGCTGCCGCTATTATTGGTCAAGATGAGTATAGAGCCCAGACTGGCTCAAACCTCGGCGTGTTCTTCGTGGCCGGACTCTTGGGGACAGGCTCCTCGCCACTGGTCATCGTACCTGTGGTCGTGAAGCTGGGATTGGCACGACTGTACTTGAGCGCACTGGCCGGTGTCCTTCTCTCGGTGATACTGGCCTGGCTGGTGACAGTCATCCCCACCGACCGTAGTGTCGTCCGAAACCCAGCCCCAAGCAGCCCGGCCAGTGTTGAGTGGCAATGGCCTATATATGCCCTGGTAGCGATTTCGACGCTGCGTGCCGCGACCAGCATGGGGTTTACGACCTTCCTTCCAGTCCTCTTGTATCAGAAAGGGACCTCCTTGCTGACCGGAGGCGCCACCCTCTCGCTATACATGTTCGCTGGAGCCCTGGGAGCTGCCATCGGACCCAGGTTGGCGACGCGCTGGGGAGCGCGGAGCTTGATGCTTCTCTCGTTAGTGCCTCTGCCGCCGCTGTTCTGGGCCTTCGTCCATACCGATGGCCTGCTGTCGTTGCTTTTCCTGAGCTTAGCAGGGGCGACGTTGTTTTCATCAATATCGCTGAACGTAGGCTTGGGTCAGGAGCTGCTACCCGAGCTGGCTGGCACAGTCTCGGCCTTGATGATGGGATTTGCCTGGGGAATCGGGGGCAGCGTGGCTATCGCCATGGGTGCTTTAGCTGACCGTTTGGGCATCATCAAGGCCATGGACCTAATTGCCTGTGTGCCCCTCATAACGATGCTATTGGTGCCCTTCCTCCCAGCAACAGCAGATAGAAGAATCCACTGAGACAAGCCTTGGCTAACGGTCAGGTGGTGATCGGGGCATTTACAGGCTTTGTAACTCTGGGTATGGGGCGTCACCGAAAGCCAGACCCGCCCGTAAGTTGGGCTATGCATGCTGACCATTGTTGCTTGGTAGCCCAGGTGGATGGCATCGTCCATCCAGCCGAAGGCCGCACCCGGGTAGGTTGTGCTGGTGTTGGAGACCGGCCGTCCGGTCAGATCTCCGTCGTAGAAGATAGCCCCTTTCTTTTGCAGAGAAAGCACGACCTCTCGGTCAATGAAGGGGCCAGAGAACCTGGCAGTAGCGACTCGTATGGCCTCCACCGTCTCTGGGGTACAGGCGCTCAGGGTACGGCTGACCCCACTGTAGTGGGCCCAGGTGGGTTATCCCCAAGCCTCGGCCACGGCCTGAAGTTACGGTAGATATAGCAGTGGGACTGTTCCGGGTCACAAAAAGACTGCAGAGTCCCTGCTTATGAGAGGCGAGGAGTTGATGGCAAGAATAGAAAAAAGAAATCTTAAGCAAGCCATAAAGAAGGGAGAGCCCATCCTAGGCATCTTTGAGCTGGCCGCCGAGCCAGATGTGCTGGAGGTCATGGGACACGCCGGCCTGGACTTTGCGTTAGTGGATTGCGAGCACGGCGATCCCAGGTTGCACTCACAATTGTCAAACATGACCCGGGCGGCAGACGTTGTTGGCTTAGGTATATTTGTCCGCTTTGCTTGTAATGATTTCGTAGGCGCATTGATTGGTCACGCCCTTGATGTCGATGCCGATGGCCTCCAAATATCAGACG
>VGOG01000059.1 GCA_016875995.1 Chloroflexota bacterium | reverse complement strand
GTGGTCCCACGAGCCAACGTAGATCGTCCCGTCGGCGGCCAGCGCTGGCGATGAGCTAACGTAGCTGCCGGTGGAGAAGGCCCACTTTTGGGTGCCAGCGGGGTGGATGGCGTACAGATTGAAGTCCCACGAACCCACGTAGACCGTCCCGTCGCTGGCCAGCACGGGCGACGAGGTGACGAAGTTGCCGGTGGGGAACGCCCAGCGCAGGGTCCCATCAGGATACACGGCGTAGACCTTCTTGTCGTACGAGCCGAAGTAGACCGTGCCGTCGGAGCCGATGGCCGGCGAAGAGGAGATGTAGCTCTCGGTCTGGTAGGTCCAGCGTAGGTCGCCATCCAGGTTGAGGGCGTAGAGCTTGCCGTCCCACGCGCCAAAGTAGATCGCCCCGCCTGTGCCCGTAAGGGTATCGGCGCCCACAGCCGGCGAAGAGCTGATGAGGCTATTCGTGGAGAACTGCCAGCGCAGGCTGTTAGTGGTGGGGCCGAAGATCGTTGTCCGGCCTGTGCGCTGTGCATCGTGGTGATAAGTCGGCCAGGGTGGATCCGCAGTCCTCCCCTGAACCGCAATGGGGAGCAGGTTGAGAACGAGGTAAAGGATAATCACGGCCAACAGGCCCACGGTGAGGTTGCGGATGTTCAATTCCATGAAGAAGGTCTCCTGGTGAGCTGTGTCGCTGCACACATTGGAAGATAGCGTGAAACTTGCACGAATTGTAACTACTCAGCCTCTGTTGTCATTGCGAGCGTTTTTTGCGAAGCAATCCCCAACTTGCGAATTGGAGATTGCTTCGTCGGCAAAAACCGCCTCCTCGCAATGACAGCCTGAGTAGTTACCACGAATTTTTGGTGAAAGGGATTAGCGGGCAAGATCGTCCGTCGCTTGATTTCTACCTACTAGGGTGGTCAAAGTCGCTGCCAGTTCCAGGCATGTGGCATGCAATCATGCCCCTTCTCCAGGGTCCGAGGGCTATCGGACATCAGTAGCTACCAGCCCGTGCTTGAACAGGTCCACGATGCACTCAGCGACTTCTTCCAGGTCATACTCCGCCCCCAGATACACCTGCGCCCGCACGAAGGAATCAACGGTGCCCATGAGACAGGCGGCCGTGGTGTCAACGTTCACCTCCCGGAACTCGCCACTGGCGATCCCAGCCTGCAGAATCTCTCTGGCCAGTTGGTAGATGGCTTCGATGCCCGAGCTGAGCTGGCGCAGGCTGGCTTCGTGAAGCTGGGTGGATTTGTCCAGGTGCAGGCCGGGATTCAGCAGGTGGGTGGGGAAATGCGTCAGGTAAGTGCTAACGTAGGCCCACAGCCTGGCCCAGGGATCGGAGCAAGCCACGACCTCCTCTCGAAGCAGGGCGTGGAAGCCATCCAGGGTGAGGGTATCCTCCACGACGGCGTCGAAGAGGCCCTCTTTGCTGCCGAAGTGGTAATAAAGCACAGGTGCGGTCACACCTGCCTCTTGACAGATTTCCCGCACCGCAGTACTGGCGAATCCCTTAGTGGTGAAGAGGTTCCTCGCTGCCCGCAAGATTGCCTCCCGGGTTGTATGCTCCTCCATCAGATCACCTTTCGAATCAGAACGAGCTAGACCTTTATCTAACGCTTGTTATATTGTACACTGCAATCTCGGTGTTGTCAAATTTGGCTGTTGTCGCGCTGGACGTGGGGGATGGCGTGGCAGTCACATTTACCCCCTCCCACTTTACGGCGTCAAACCCGATTTGCCGCCAGGTGTCGTAGATTTCACCCATTTCCACCCTCCAACCCTAACTCGCGATGTAGAAAACGCACCGTATCCGCCATCTGATCCTCAGGGATGCAGAAAGAAACGCTGTGTTCGGTGGCTGCCTGGGCTACGGCGATGACCCGTGTGCCGTGCTTGCCCAGCGCAGAAAAAGCGTGAGAGACGATGCCGGTCTCATTCCAGCCAGGCACGCCCACGACAGAGATGGTGGCCACCTGTTCTTTGGTCCCCAGGCTATAAGCGCTGCCCTGCTTACCGTTCTCGAAC
This sequence comes from Chloroflexota bacterium, assembly GCA_016875995.1. Lineage (GTDB taxonomy): Bacteria > Chloroflexota > Anaerolineae > VGOG01 > VGOG01 > VGOG01. The sequence goes on along the minus strand of VGOG01000059.1, from coordinate 17,097 downwards.
TCGCGGCGGAGGACTTTCAGGCAATGTGCCTGATCCTGTTGGCGCACTACCAGATTCAGGCTGTGCTCGGAGAAAGATTGCGAGAACATCAGCACGTCAACGCCCGCTTCGCTGAGGCGCTGCAGCGCGCGAGCAGCCATCTGAAGCGTCCATGTGTCATCCTGGCTGCCCACAGCGATCATGCTCAAACCGCTGGTAGAGATAATGGCCGGCCACAGTTCACGGTCGGGACTGGGCGTCTCAACGATCAGCGTGCCACCTCCCCTTTCATCCTCCCCAACGTTGAGGGGGAAAGAGGGGGGGTTAAAGCTGTTGAGGATGCGCAGGGGGATGCCACTTTCGGTGACCGGACGCACTGTCTTGGGATGGAGCACTTCCGCGCCGAAATAGGCCAGATTGGCCGCCTCGGTATAAGAGAGTTCGGTCAGGGTGCGCGCCTGGGGAACGATGTTGGGATCGGCAGTGAGGATGCCGTCCACGTCGCTCCAGATCCACACCTCGTCGGCGTCCAACGCCGCGCCGACGATGGCGGCTGAGAAATCGCCACCGCCACGGCCCAGGGTAGTGGTCACCCCATTCTCGGTGGCGGCGATGTAGCCGGTGATGACCGGGATCACGCCCCGCTCGACCAGCGGCTTGACCCGCTGTTGCAACCGCTGGCGGGTCTGATCCATCAGCGGCGTCGCCGCTCCGAAGTTATCGTCCGTGACGATCAACTGGGTTGCGCTGACTGCCTGGGCACGAACACTCCGAGCTCGCAACACGGCAGCCAGGATGCTGGCCGAGAGCTGCTCGCCAAAGGATGCCACCGCGTCACAGCCACGGACAGTTAGCTCCCCCAACACGGCAATGCTGCGGTAAAGCCGCTCCAGGTCGTGCAGCCGGTCCTCGATCAGCCCACCCACCTCGTGCCGCTGCGAGTTGTCGGCCAGCAGGGCCTCCACGACCTCAAGGTGCCTGCTTAACAGCCCAGCCTTGATCTCACGATACACGGTGTCCTTGCCCTCGGCTGCGGCCCGTGCTCCGGCGATCAACTGGTTGGTCACGCCACTCATCGCCGAGACGACGATCACTATCTCCCGCGGGGTGGTCTCATTCGCCTTGTTATAGTATGCGATCACAATGTCCGCCACGTTGGCAAAGCATTGCGCGTCTCCTATTGAGGTACCGCCAAACTTGTGTACAATCATTGCACCCTCCGTAACGAAGCTAGACTCCCAACAGTGCCTGATCCAGGTCGGCGATCAGATCGTCGCCGTCTTCGATGCCCAGCGCATAGCGCACCAGGTTGTCCTTTAAGCCCGCTTCCAGCCACTCCTCGCGGTCCAGGGAGAATAATGTAACAGGTTGTTCGATAACGCTTTCTACACCTCCCAGTGTAGGGCCGACGTAGGGCAGGCGCAGGCGGTCAACGAAGCGACTCGTTTTATCCATATCGCCCTCGATCTCGAAGCTGACCACGCCCCCGAATCCCATCATCTGCTGCCGGGCGATCTCATGATCGGGATGACCGGGCAGGCCGGGATAGTAGACGCGACGAACGGCAGGATGTCCCTCCAGGAACTGGGCGACGCGCAGTCCGTTCTCGTTCTGGCGACGGACGCGCAAGTCGAGGGTCTTCAGACCGCGCAGCAGCAGGTAGGCGTCGTGAGGATTACTCGTGCCGCCTAACACCCCGCGTGCCGCTTCGATCTTGGCCAGGATGTCGGTAGGCCCGATGACTACTCCGGCCAGCAGGTCGTTGTGACCGCCCAGGTACTTGGTCGCGCTATGGATCACCAGATCAACGCCGTATTCCAGGGGACGCAGGTTGATCGGCGTGGCAAAGGTGCTGTCAATGGCGGTGATGATGTTGTGCCGTCTGGCGATCTCAGCCATTTTCTCCAGGTCCATCACCCGCAGGTAGGGATTGGTCGGCGTTTCGGAAAAGATCAGGCGGGTGGTGGGACGAATGGCCGCAGCCAGCGCTGCTGGATCGTCAATCGGCACCAGGGTGGTCTCGATCCCCCATCGGGTCAAGAAGCGGCAGGCAAACTCGTGCGTGCGACGGTAGGCATCGCTGACCAGCACCAGATGGTGGCCGCTGGATAGCAGGGCAAACATCGCCGTGGTGATGGCACACATCCCACTGGCGAAGAGCAAAGCCCGTTCGCCGCCTTCCAGGGCGGCTATCTTGCGCTCGGCCGCGCTCTGGGTCGGGTTGCTGTAGCGACCATATTCATCTCGCGTTGGCTGGCCTCCAGCCGCCTTGCGCTGCATAAAATCCAGGATTTCGGCTGTATTCTCAAAGGTGTAGGTCGAGGTTTGGACAATGGGCGTGGTTAATGCGCCGTAAGGCTTGCGCTTGTCCTCACCGGCGTGTACAGCCAGGGTTGAAAAATGGTTAGCCATAGGTGATCTCCTCTCCGGTCGTTCTACGACCAATGTGATTGGGGTGTGTTGCGAATAGCTTGCAGAGGCTATTTAGCCAAATGCAACCTTCCTAAACCATTGGGGCTTCTCACCAGGAGGGGAGCTAGAAGAGGAACTAAGAAGCCTCTTCAGCGGGGATTCTGAAGAGGCTTATGCGTCATTGCAACCTTCTCATCTTCCAGAACCCACTGAGGGTCTGCCGGAATTGGCACCTTGCCTGGAAGTTGGAGGTTGGACATTGGAAGTTGGAGAACGGGAGCTTTCTAAGCTCTAATTTCTAATCTCTAATCTCTAATTTCCAGACTGGTTGCCGAGGCTTCACAGGGCCGGTCCCTCCACCTCTCTTGATGAGATTTTCTCATCCAACGATGTTAGGCTATTGGGGGAGATGATACCACAACCTGCGCAGAATGTCAAATTCTACTCACCCTCCCGACATGGGCTTTCGCAGCGGTAGCGTCAACTCAATCTGAGTGACGGTTCAACTCAATAGCTTTTTCTTCTAAGCGGAACCGATTTGAGGTTTTTTCCGTTTTGGTGTATGATTAGGCAAACTGAGGATAGAAAGCGAGGAGGCCATGAAGATACTCTTGACCCAGGACGTGGAGAGCTTAGGCAAGGCCGGCGAGATCAAAAGAGTAGCCGATGGCTACGCGCGCAACTTCCTGATCCCAAGGGGTATGGCCGTGATGGCCACGGAAGGTGCTACAAAACAGACCAAATTGCGGGGCAAGGCTGAGGACAAGCGTCAACGACAAGCTGAAGAGGAGGCCGCGTCTCTGGCCGAGATTCTGTGGCAATTGACGCTGACCTTCAAGGCTAAGGCCGGGGGGAAGGACAGGCTCTATGGTTCCATAACCAGCAGTGACATCGTGGAGGCCCTGGAGCGCGAGACAGGGCATACTTTCGACAAACGTAAGGTACAACTCAAAGGAGCCATCCACGAATTAGGCACCCATAAAGTTCCCATCAAGTTGATGACCAATTTGACGCCTGAGATCACGGTGGTCGTTGAGCGGGAGGTGGAATAGCGATGGCAGCCAGATCGAGCAAAAGTTACGAGAAGCGCGAGCTCGTCAAGCATTTGGTGGCCAGCATCCCTTGCGCTGTCTGTCAGCACTACCACGAGCCAGATAACGTCCGCGTAGTTGATCATCACCATGAGATGTGGATCATGGCTGTGAAATGCGACCACTGCGGCACCCAGGGCCTGGTCTTTGCTGTGATCCAAGAGGGAGAAGGACCAGAGATCGTCAATGAGCTTACATCTCAGGAGTGGGCCAGGTTCCGAGAGATGCCCCAGATAGATGCCGACGATCTCCTGGATGTCCACGAGCTCCTCAGGGATTTCGATGGTGATTGCATCAGTTTGTTTGAAGGTGAAGCAACGTTGGCGTGAAACGTGAAGCGTGAAGCGTGAAACGTCAAACGTGAAACGTCAAACGTCAGGCGTCAGGGGTGCTGCGTGTTCGGTTCAGTGCTCAAGGACCGATGACCTCGTCGTGGCCAGTCCAAGACGAGGTGTTTTTGTCTCCATAGCCTCAACGAGGAGGGGTTTTTAATGAAGACCATAACGCGGCCTCCAGCCGCAACCGAACTTCCGTGTGTGTCATTGCGAGGAAGCGGAGCGACGAAGCAATCTCCAGCTCGCGACGGGGGGGATTGCTTCGGCGGAAAAGCGTCGCCTCGCAATGACATGTCCCCCACAACATCCTCGCGAACAACGCAAGTGTTCGAGGGTAATACTATAACCCTTGATGGCGAGAGTTTAACCATCGAAGATGTGGTAACTGTGGCCAGGAGTTGGGCAGCTCCTGAGGGAATACACGTCAAAATCGCTGCGAAGGCTCAGGAGAAGATCGAGCGGGCTCGGCGAGCGGTGGAGGCGTTCATAGAGCGGGGCGAAATTATCTATGGCGTCACCACCGGGTTCGGCGCTTTCAAAGACAGGGTGATCTCGCCGGAGCAGACGGAAGAGCTGCAGCACAACTTGCTCATGAGCCACGCCGCGGGGGTGGGCCGTCCCCTCGATGAGGCCACAGTGCGAGCCCTGATGCTCATCCGAGCCAACACCCTGGCTAAGGGCCATTCCGGCATACGGCTGGAGACCCTCGAAGCTTTGCTGGCTTTGATCAAGCGGGGAGTGTATCCCGTCATCCCTGCCAAGGGCTCCCTGGGGGCCAGTGGCGACCTGGCTCCCCTGGCTCACATGTCCCTGGTTCTCATCGGCGAGGGGGAGGCTTTCTATCGAGGGGATAGAATGTCCGGAGCCGAGGCCCTGCGTCGAGCCGGCCTCGCTCCCATCAAACTTGGGGCTAAGGAGGGCCTGGCTCTGATCAACGGCACGGCGGTGATGGCGGCCATCGGGGCTCTGACTACCTGGCAGGCAGAGGGTTTGAGTCGCGTGGCCGACGTCGCCGGGGCGCTGAGCCTGGAGGCCCTGCACGGCATGGCACAGGCTTTCGACGAGCGCATCCACGCCGCCCGTCCGCATGGCCATCAAATGGACTGTGCCGCTCACCTCCGCCGCCTCGTCGAAGGCAGCGAATTCCTTCGCTTGGACGATCCCAACCACGTGCAGGATGCCTATAGCCTGCGCTGCATTCCCCAGGTCCACGGCGCGGTGCGCGCCGCTATCTCCCACGCCCGTCAGGTGATCGAAACGGAGCTGGATTCTGCCACCGATAACCCCCTCATTTTCTTTGAGGACGATGGTAGGGCCGTTTGCCTCTCAGGAGGCAACTTCCACGGCGAGCCGCTGGCCCTGGTCATGGACTATCTGGCTATCGCCCTGGCCGAACTGAGCAACATCTCCGAGCGGCGGTTGGCCCGTCTCCTGGACGAGACCAGCAATCAGGGCACATTGCCAGCCTTCCTCATCCGGCAGGGCGGCCTGAACTCGGGGTTCATGATGACCCAGTACACAGCGGCGGCCCTGGCTTCGGAGAACAAGGTCCTGGCCCATCCGGCCAGTGTGGACACCATCCCCACCTCGGCTAATATCGAGGATCACGTCAGCATGGGGTGCAGCGCGGCCCTCAAGGCGCGGGAGGTGCTGGAGAACACGGAGAGCATCCTGGCCCTGGAACTGCTTGCCGCCGCCCAGGGCGTAGATTTTCGGCGAGAGATGCTGGGCGGGGCTCCTCGTCTTGGCAAGGGAACCGCCGTCGCCTACGAGCTGATCCGCCAGCGGGTGCCCTTCCTGGAGCAGGACACTATCATGTATCCCTACATTGAGGCGGTGCGGGAACTGGTTAGCAGTGGGGAGCTGGTGGAGGCGGTAGCAAGGGAGCAGAGGAGCAAGGAACAAGGGAGCAAGGAACCGAAGTCCTGAGCGGAGCGAAGGAACAGGAGCGCTGCGACCTTGCGACCTTGTTACCTTGCGACCCTGCGACCTTGCAACCTTGCGACCCTGCGACCTTGTAGCGTTGGGTGTTAATGGGGACTCAGCTTATCACAAAGGTGCCGCACCCGAAGTGGGTTTGTTTTCCGATGTGGAGGATGGATGCCAGCTCAAGGTAGGGGATGAGGGGATGGGGGATAGACGGAAAGGTTTGTGTTCCTATCCAGCGCCCTGGCCCGCGCTTGGGGGCAGGTCTCAGAGTTTTGTGACGAATGGGGATTCGAGCGGCCTGTTCCAAGACGGCCTGGAAAGATGCCCGTTCTTCCTCGCTCAAAACACTCCACACGTCTTCGGGGGTATGGTGTTTGCCCGGCAATAATTGGCTCATGCGGGCTATCAGGGACTCCAGAACCCTTCGTAAGGTGGGCGCTTGACTTTCGATTTTCGATTTTCGATTTTCGATTTTGGATTTCGGATCATCGCCCAAGTCAAAAGGGGTGAGCCAGGTCAGGCGGTCGAACACACGCTCTGACCGCTGGTCAAACGTCAATCCTTCGGCCCATTGAACGGGGGTCGCCCGATAGTCTAAGTCTAGTCGCCCGTCGCTCACTATAGGCTCCCATTGGGGGCCTCGCGCTACGTGAATTGAATGGACGTCGAATCGCCCCCACAGGACGTTCTGGCGCTGCCACTGGGGCTCAGAAACGCTCCCCGCTTCCTCCATGGCCGGCAGGATCACTTCCAGAAAAAGCCCGTGATCGGCACTCTCCCCCAGGAGCTTCAGTTCCCACAGCATCAATTCTCCCTGTCCATAGGTCCGTTTGCCCGGATAGACAAACAACACCGTCTCCATCGGCCACGATGCCTCTGGCAATCTCGTGGGCTTTTCCTTCCCCACCAGGGAAAGGCCACCATGCTCATCCCAGGGAGCCAGGGCTTTGTGCCAGGGACGGGCCTCGCGGGTGGGAAGGCGGTTGGCGATTATGGTTCCCAGGACCAGCGATATCTCGGCCGATAGACATCGCGGCACCAGGACCAACGCACCAGTGACCCGCCACACCAACAGGTAACGGATGAGCTTAATCGGTTTGATAAAAGGCCACATAATCAACGAGTTCGTATAGCAATCGGATTCGATCCTTGGACCACTGTCGAATCCTCCAGGCGTTTAGCATGTCCTTGGCTTCCTGATTCAAGAACCCCAAAAATCTTCCCCAGTAAAACTGTTCCTCGCTGGCATCCTCCAGATTCAGCAACTCGTAGAGCGACTCTTGCTCCTTGGGGCGCAGGAGGGTGCGAAAGACCGCCACCATTTCCAACACGCTCAGGAATTCAGAAACCTCAAAGGTGAGCAGGCCCCGTCGGTCCCGCGTGTGGGGTTTCAGGATTTGATGGGGCGCGGCGTAGAACCGAACGCGCAACTGATCCATGGGAAACCGCGCCTCGTGATGGACGGCCCGGCAGAGGACGTCCCCCATATCTACTCCTCTTCCCGCTCCTGTGGTAGGAGAAACCTGCAGCAGCCCTTTCAGGTCAGGGCCGTGGTAGATGACGAGCTCCTGTAGCCAGGGCTTTAACTCGCGTCTGGGCATCATCAGCAGAAAATGGTTCTCGTCGTGGACATAGGCGCCCAGCACGTGGTAGCCGCTAAATCCTTCGCCCATTCGAAGCAGCTTCGACAGGCGGTTGACGAATCCCCATAAGACGATGGATTGGCGGGAGATTTTACCCAACTTTCCAGCTCTGGTCAGGATAGCCTGGCACGATGGGCAGTGGTTCTGCCGGGGGGAAGATAGGCGGGGATAGACCCAGCATCGCTGACAAGGGCCATCGAGGGCAGAAAACGGCGGCCCGATCTCCCCCCCCGCAACCCCCCCTGCCCCCCCCGGAGGGGGGGGTAAGGGAGGGCGGGCAGGGGGGGTGGGGAAGAGGTCGGGCCTGCTGGTGAGATATTCCAAGGTAGCCAACAACTCTGCACCGCTTCGACTACGGCGCAGCCAATCAAAGCTGCTTAACATTCAGCGCCCTTCGCAGTGCTCGGTAGTGATAGACCACATCGGGCTTGATCCACTCGTCAACCTGGATGGGCACCTGCCAGTTTTCTTCGGGCTCGCCAACGTATCGCCTGGCCCAGTCAATCAGGAAGCTGTCGGGCAGGATGCGCAGGCGCAGGCTGCCAAAGCCGAGGTAGCGGTTGTTGCCCATCTTGTGAGCCAGGCCCGGCTCCAGGGCCACGCACCAGATCAGCCGCTGCAACTCCTCTTCCTCGAGGTTCCAGAAGCGGATCGTAAAGCGGGCGCGGGCGCCGGGCAGTATAGCCCTGAAATAGCGGGCCTGGAACGTGTCGGGCTGAAAGTCCTCCACCTGCCTGGCGATGGGGGCCAACGGGGCGTGGGGGAAGAGACGCCAGGTCTTGGCGACGAGGTGCATGGCCGCAGAACTACCGGGCACACTTTGCCATTGATCCCCGCTGTACTGCAGCTCACCGTAGGGATAGGGTACTTTGAACCAGGCCAGCTCCGGTTCCTCGAATAGACCAAAGCTGAACGACAGGCGCCCCATGATGGCCTGGTTGGGGCCCGTGCCCACCCAGCCGAACAAGCCATCTACCGGGTTCAAACGGCTGATATCCGGACTCGGCTCACTGGAATCGCTGGCGATGGCGTAGATGTGGCGCAACATCCCCTTGATGCTGCGGCTGGGGAGGGCGTAGACTTTGTCAGGGCCTCGCTGGGCGGCTTCGGGGGGAGCCATGGCGAAAAAGTCCCAGCCGTTGACGGGGCCATCGTCCAGGGTGACTTTGAACGACGGTTCGCCGCTCTCCTGGATGTGAAGGGGGGTTAACACCTTTGCTTCCACGGCCAGCTTGCCACAGTAGCCGCCGAAGGCCCGGTGCGAGACGAAGCCCTCGTCGGCCCTGGGCGGAGTTGGGGAGACTTTTTGCTCGGCAACGAGAGGGTAGAGGACCTGCAACGCGCTGGCAGCCACCTCGCCCTCCAGGTCGAGCCTTTGCCATAAACCGTCCGGGGTCAGCGTCCGTTTTCCAAACAGCTTTTCTCCCACACCGCTTGCGTCCGCCGTCAGCCAGGTGAGCCCGGACACGTTCCCCTTGACCCAGCCGAAACCGCTGGTCTTCTCGCCACCCAGGGGGATGTCGCCCCGCTGGAAATCCTGGAGCAAATGAACCAGGAGAGACATGACCTCCAAATCCTGTTCCTCAATGTCCTGAACATCCACCTGAAGCTGAAAAGCGAGTTGATCGCCATAGGCAAACAGATAATCGCGCTTGGCGGCCTCGATCGGCTGCCCTGTCCTGGGGTCCATCTTGACCCCATCCATAGAGCACCAGGCCCGTTCGGGGTCCAGCGGGTCGGTGAGATAGGCGTCGGAGAAAAAGACCAGCCCTCGTTGACCTTCAGTGCCGAAGAGACGTTCCAGCACGCTGTCGGTCCTGGTTGACTCACCCCACAGCGTTCTTAGCACCTGGGAGGCCCGCTTTCTAAAAGCTCCTTTGATGGTGCTGCCGGGAACGTAGATCTCCCAGGCTCCCTCTTGTTGTGAAGATGGTGCCCAGGACAGCATACGCATGAACATGGTATCGTAGGGCTTGCCGTATTTGCGGGAGATCTCTCGGTTGTGCCGGCCGCCGGCTCGAAAATCAACGTGGTGGGGCTGGCCCAGTTCCTGGCGAGCGTGATCCCGATGGGCCTTGAGGAAGGCGATGAAGTTCTCGTCGTTGGTGATGCTTTTTCTCAGGTTGCGGGGGTGTAGCATGTGGCGGAATTGCACCCGACGGTGGTCGTTGACGAACTCCCGCCACGTGGCAGGGCGGATGCCTGGTGGAACCACGTCCGGGTTGCCCCACTGGTACTCGTCAATCTTGCCCAGAAGCAGCATGTTCTTGATCTGGATATGTTCTTCGCGGGTGGCGATCTCCTCATCCACCCAGGCGTCGCTCTGCAGCAAGCGGACTTGTTGATCCACCTGTTGGTAGAGCCGGGGAAGGACCCCTCGACACGCAGGAGCCAGAATCTCTATCAAGGCCGTTTCACTCTGAATCTTTTCGGCCAGACGGTCGCCCAGGCTGACATCCAGCCCCAGGCCATCGGCGACTTCCAGCCATGCCTCACGGTCGAGCTCCTGGCTGGTCTGACGTGTGCGTTCCATGACCTTGACGATGCGGCCGGCCATGTTGGCCTTGTCCTCCAGGGCCTCTGCGAAAGCGGCTTCGGCGGCCTCTTTGTTGGGGAAGGGCTGCTCCACCAGGTGTTGCACTCGCTCGCGTAGTTTCTCGGAGAGCGGGTATTTTCCCTTGCCCAGCCTGGCCAGGGCCTCGGCCGACAGGGTCCAAACCTCGACTTCTCCGATGGACTGCTCACGCAACCAGATGGCAATCACGCGGGGGAGGTACTCGGCGAACTTTCGCTTCCAGTCATCCGGGCTGAGGATCGGGCCTGCCAGTCCCATCTCCAGCCGCTCACGGATAGGATCGGGCAGGTCGCGCGTCGCTCTTACCAGCGAACGCCCTTCGATAGCGGCGAAGGAAGGCACTTCGGGATCCACCTTGCCCCAGTTCCAGCCCACCAGAACGGGATTGGTGGCATTGAAGGTCAGGCCTATCCGCAGATGATTGGCCACAGAATTCAGGCGGGGCGGTGTTTCGGGGGCTGCAAATGGAAGGTCCATGTCGAGGCGGATCCGTCCCAATCCTTTGCTCTTGCCGGCCCCGAACCAGAATCGTCCTTCCTGCAATTCTCGCAGGACATAGTACAGGCAGGTTGCATTTTCGCCCTGTTGCAGAACTGAATCATCTACAGACAGAGTGAAATCGAACATGGAGTTGCGGAACAAGGTTTCCATTTTGTAGTTCGCGTTCGCTATGGCGGCCCAGCGGTCCTCGTCCAGCTTGAGGCCCATGCGCAAGTCGAAGAAGCGATCGCGCGGATAGCTCTCTTCTTGCAGCTTGCACTCCACCCTGGTGATGAGTCCTTTGGGCAGGGGCGAGTCGTACAATCGCAGCCACATCTGGTTGAGCAGGCCGACGTTCTCGCCACGGCGCGACTGGCCGATGAAGGCGTCCATCAGGGATTCCGCCGTCCCTGCGATCTCCCCCGCCAGAGAGACCAGGCGATGGGTTCCGTCTCCATCCCTGGTGAACAGGGTCTTGCGTGCGTTTCCCCTGTAAATCGGGGATTCCGCGTAAAGCTTACCTTTTATAATCATGATGCCCTCCTTTCGTTTGGTCAAATAGTCCTTGGTCAGGTGGTGCCGGAGTCCCGAACTTGTTCGGGCGCTGTCGGTTTGTGACGGAAAGGCCTGCAAGAGGCCACTTGACCAGCGACCACCCGACCATCTGACATAATTGTACACCAAAGTCAGGCGCAAGTCAAACGTACTCTGCCCTTTTCTCCCTCCTCCCCCTCTATCTCGAACCTCACGTCCAGGAATTGCTCCACCACCCAAACGTTGGTCAGCAAGTGCTGGGTGATTTCGCAGGTGGTAAAGGCTGACGAGCCAGAGGCCAGGGCCAGGGGGAGAATCAACTGGTCAGCCAGGTGCTGGTCCAGGCAGGCATCGCTCTGGTGATAGACGACGAGCTCGTGGCAGGCTTCCTCGGCCACCTTCTCGGCGGGCTTGCCTCGCTCTCCCAGAGCGGAGAAGCCGGCCACGGTGTGCTCGTACTCGGCTGCGAGGAAGACCACAGTGCCCGTGCCGGGCGAGGGAGCATTGACGATCTCGATCTGAGGGTCGAAGCCGCGCTTTCGCAGGTATTCCTCGGTTCGCTTCTTTTGCCGCTGGCCGACGTGAGCGGGGAGGTTGGAGGTGGCGGAGATGCCCCACAGGCGCTTAAGCGCACCCCGTTCAACCAAATCCAGACCACCAGGATGGATCTCCCTTTGGCCTCGGATCAGAGCAGTCATCTCCCCGCCACCTATGGGGTACCAGCCCCACTTCTCGATTTCGACTTGCGCCTCCAGGCCCATGCGGGCCAGAGTGGGCAGGTAGACGTGCTTCAAGTAGTGGAAGGGAGGGCTCCAGGCCACGTGGGTGCCGCCGCGTACGGTGAGGCGGGATTGGCCGGGAGCGAAGGCCAGGGGCAACAGCAGGGTCTGGAAGACGAGGCTGGTCGCGCCCGCGCTGCCCCCTTTGCGAGCCTCGGCCACGTCGAAAGAATAATCCCCGGCCCCAGGCGACGACTGGGGCTGGAAAGTCAGCGTTAGGGAGCCTAAGTCCGCGCCATTCAGTTCGGCGTCGCAGACTTGAGCGATGGCCCGCACCCCAGTGAGGTGTTGGGCCTGTAAACCGGGTTTGCGACGCCTGGCGCGGATGTTCTCGATGCGCACAGGTTTGCTCAGAAGAGCGGACAGGGTGAGGGAGGTGCGCAACACCTGGCCGCCTCCCTCGCCATAGGAGCCATCTATGACTATCATCGTCTCTCACCTGCCAGTGTGATGTAAATACCATACCACATTGTCCCCAAAAGTCAAATCGGCGTATTCAACCCCAGTTGTAGGGGCGATCCCTTCGCGTTGCTCAGGGCAGGCCCCTTGCGGTCGCCCTGGGCGGGTGCAAGACCCGCCCCTACAACCCATTTTGAGTGCACCCAAGTCAAATCGCTGGCTTTTTGCGCTGAGCTCTACTATGGTGTATAATAAGGCACGTGATAGGACGCCATGAAATGTGAAAACCCGTTGTATGAAAAGCCATTCACGCTTCACGTTTGACGAGAGGAGGTCAAGAGGGTGATACCACTTCTATCGCGCGAGGAAGGACAGGGGCTTATCGAGTATGCCCTGATCATAGTTCTGGTGGCCATAATCGTAATCGCCATCTTGTTGTTGCTGAGTGACGTGATCCCAGACTGGTTAAACCGACTCATGGACTTCGTCAGGTAGCTCGTTGTCTTCGCGCCCTGAGTGTGGGTTCCACGGCTCTTTCCCCTTGCGAGGCTAGCAGGCCAGGCTCCCACGCCTGGCAATTCGGCGGCATGGGAGCTGCCTCTGCTGAGTTTGGCACCAGAAACCAGGGTAGGCCAAAGGTGACTTGACCGCTGTAGATTTAGTGCAGGGAATCAAAACAGGTCTCCTGGATTTGCTGTTCCCTCCTCGCTGCGTAGGCTGTCGAGTGGTGGGAAGTTTGCTCTGCGCCAAGTGCCGCGATGAGTTCGAGTTGGTTGAGCCGCCTCTCTGCCCCCACTGTGGCCGTCCCAGTCCCCGTGGTCGTCTCTGTCCCCTTTGTCAACGCGACCCTCTGCGAATAGACGGCGTTCGCTCGGTGGCCTACTTTGATGGAATCCTGCGCGAAGCCATTCACCACTTTAAGTACTATAACAAGCAGGCCCTGGCGGTTCCCTTGGGCAGGTTGATGGGCGACTACTGGGAAAAGGCCCCTCTTCCGGCTGAGGTCATTGTCCCCGTGCCTTTGCACCAAGACCGGCTGCGCGAGCGCGGCTATAACCAGGCCGCTCTCCTGGCCAGAGAGTTGGGGAAAAACGTCGGGCTGCCCGTCTCAGAGAACAGTGTAATGCGCGTGCGGGCCACTCGTCCCCAGGTGGAATTGGATGCTCAGGAGCGCAAGGAGAACGTAAGCGATGCTTTCCGCTGCTCCAACACGGAGTTGAAAGGGGCGCGAGTCCTGCTGGTTGACGATGTCTGCACCACCGGATCCACGTTGGAGGCTTGTAGCATTGCCCTGCGGCAAGTTGGTGTTCGCTCTGTCTGGGCCTTCACCTTAGCCAGGGCCAGATGAGAATTTCGGATCGGGAGTGCAGGCGCAAGCCTGCTGACGGACTTGCGTCCGCCCTCCATCAGTTTTGGCAATAATTGAGAATGAAAGGAGATGTCAAATGCAGTTGATCATCCAGGGCAAGAACATCGAAGTGACCGATCGCTTACAGGAGTACATCGAGAAGAAAGTAGGCAAGCTGGACCGCTATTTGCCCACCATAACCGAGGCGTGGATGGAACTCTCCGTCGAGGACGCCAAGAGCGCGAAGGATCGCCAGGTGGCCCAGTTGACGGTGCGCAGCAAGGGCACCTTCTTGCGCGCCGAGGAGAGAACCGCTGACATGTTCGCCTCCATTGATGCTATCGTGGACAAGATGTACCGCCAGATCGTCCGCTACAAAGGTAAGCGTTATGGCCGGGGGCGTGGACCGGGCGAGATACCGCCAGTGGAAATAGAGGAGTTCGAGGAGGAGGAACGTCCTCGCATTGTTAGAACAAAGCGTTTTCAAGTGGCTTCTATGGATGAAGAGGAGGCCGTTGAGCAGATGGAGCTCCTGGGCCACGACTTCTTCGTTTTCTTCAACGTCAACACCAACGAGATGAGCGTCATTTATCGTCGCAAGGACGGCAACTACGGGCTGATCGAGCCGGAGCTGGCCTAGACACTGAATAAAGAGTGAATGAAGACCATACTGTTCGTCTGCACGGGCAACATCTGTCGTTCGCCTATGGCGATGGGATTCTTGCGGGAGAAGCTGCGGAAAGAGGGCCTGGAGGGGGAATACAGGGTGCGCTCGGCAGGCGTGTGGGGGTTGGAGAACCAGCCGCCCTCAGCCTATGCTTGCCAGATCATGGCCCAACGAGGCATTGACATCAGTGAGCACCGTAGCCACGACCTCACTCCGCAGGATGTGGAGGGGGCTGATCTCATCCTGACCATGGAACGGGGGCAGGCCGAGGCCATCAGCCTGGAATTCCCCCAGCACGCTCACAAAGTGCATTTGCTGAGCGAGATGGCGGGGCGGTATTACGATATACGTGATCCCTATGGTGGCCCTTTGTACGAATACCGCCAGTGTGCCGTGGAGATCGAAAGGCTCATCGAGGAAGGCTATCCGCGCATCATGCAGTTGGTGGGGTAAGCTAAAGGGGAGACCTCATGGTCTCCCCTTTCTCATCTCACCATCCTTCTATGAACTGTTGCCACCCCTTATTTTCCTTCAAGTATCGGCCAAAGAGGTAACTGTTGGTAGCGTGGGGCTCGTAGGGGTGACGCAGCAACTGCATGTGGGCCTCCTGGAGAGTCCGGCCGCCCTTGCGGCGGTTGCAGTCCGGGCACGCGCTCACCAGGTTTTCCCAATTATGCTGCCCTCCGTGGTGGCGGGGGACGACGTGATCTACGGTCAGGTTCTTTGATTGACGGCCACAATATTGGCAGGTGTAGTTATCCCGCCGGAAGATCTCTTTCTTGGTGAGCTTCACCCGGGGGCGAGGCCGCCTGATCATGTAGGCCAGCTTGATCACCGAGGGGCACAAAAAGGTAGTAGAAGGGGTGCGGATGACCCCCCGGCTGTTCTCCAAAACCTCGGCCTTGCCCACCACGACCAAGATAATGGCCCTCTTGACGTTGCAGACGTTCAGCGGTTCGTAGTTTAGGTTGAGGACAAGAACGGGAGCATCTAATAGCTCTTTCAATCGTAACCCCTCTGGTTCTCAGATCATTGCCGATTATAACACAACCTTTCGATTAGGTCAAGATTTGTTTTGCCACAGCCGCCCCCCTACCCCCCAATCCTGGGGGGAAACCTTGCTACTCCCCCAGGATTGGGGGGCCGGGGGCAGGCGCTACTGACGCCACAGCCGTCTCAGGCGCAGGTACGTCACCAAATTGTAGTAGGCCATCAGGAGGCTCAAGAGCAGCCCGTGAAAGCCGTCCTTGTAGCCCTCCAGCGAGACATAGCGCCGCCTGAGCTCCCGCAGGGGCTGCAAGACGAAGTTGTGGAGCCTGGGGCGAACACCCTGGTCGAAGAGGATCCTGGCCTCGTAGTCGGTGTAGCGATCCTGCCTCTCGGTGAACTGAGCCAGGGTGTCGTAGTTGTAGTGGATCAGGGGGTTCTCCAGATACCCTTCTTCACCGTCCAGAATGACGATCTCGTGCACCTCTCGCCTGGGATCGTAGCGGGCCTGGCTGTGTCGCAACAAGCGCAGTTGATAGTCGGGATACCAGCCGGCGTGGCGGATCACCCGGCCGAAGATGTAATTGTGGCGGGGAACCCACCAGCCTGAGCGCGATTCATCCTGGATGGCGCGGCGCACCTCGGCGGCCAGCTCCGGCGTGGCCCGCTCGTCGGCGTCAACGAAGAACACCCAGTCGCTATCAACCGCATCCAGGGCGGCGTTGCGCTGCTGGGCGAAGTTCTGGAACCGGTGCTGCAAAACCGTTGCCCCCGACCCTCGCGCGATCTCCACCGTCCGATCCTGACTGAAGGCGTCGAACACCACCACCTCGTCGGCCCACTGCACGCTGGCCATGCAGGCGGCGATATTCTTCTCCTCGTTTTTAGTGAGGATGATGACAGTTAGCTTCGGTTTTTTCTTCATCACCGTCGTCGGCGCGAGACTCGGTAATAGGGATAAACGTCAATGATATTGGCCCGCATGTATCGCCCTTTGGATTCGGCGTTCATCAGGCCTTCGTGTACCTCTGGAGGCACGTCCTGGTAGCGATAGATGTTCCCCTTGTTGAAGACGACCTCCAGGGTCCTGGTCTCGGCGTCGTAGCCGACGGCGTGAATCATGCTGGATTCGACGGTTATCAGTTTCACTTGAAGCCACCTCCTGAAATGATGCTCCGCTGTTGAGCGGTCAGGTGCCAGGCACTTTCACTGAGGATTTCAAAGCAAGAGCGTTCTCCGACTTATCGTTGGTGCTGAGTCAGATGGCTTTTTCAGAAGTGCCTGGCACCTTCGACATCTCCGCTACCGTCCGACAGGCTACCAGGCAGCTCTCCAGATCCGCTTGGCTGATCTCGCCTCGCTCGTATGCCGCCAGCGCTCGACGTTTCTCTGCTTGCAGTCCCAGTCGCACCATGCGGCGCACGGCCCACTGATAGAAACGACTTCCTCGCAACGACATCTCCACTACTGTCCGACAGGCTACCAGGCAGCTCTCCAGATCCGTTTGGCTGATCTCTCCTCGCTCGTATGCCGCCAGCGCTCGACGTTTCTCTGCTTGCAGTCCCAGTCGCACCATGCGGCGCACGGCCCACTGATAGAAATGGCTGTAGTGCTTCTCGAACAGCAGATAGCGGCTCCGCCACAAAGCCACAAACATCTCCCCCCGCACCTGCCTGGTGCTCCTGGCCTCGTGGTGCACTACCTCGGCCCTGGGCACGCAGTAGACGCCCCAGCCCGCTTGCTTCATCCTCAGGCACCAATCAATCTCCTCGCAATAGATGAAGAACCGCTCGTCCAGCAGGCCCACCTGTTGAATGGCCTCTCCTCGCGCCATCAAGGCCGCACCCAGGGGGTGATCAATGGGGAACGGCTCCCCCTGCTCGTAGAGCTGGCGAGGATACCGGCCGTTGAGGCGGGAGTTCAGCAGGCGATAGTGGAG
>VGOG01000058.1 GCA_016875995.1 Chloroflexota bacterium | reverse complement strand
GGAAGTTGCCGATGTAGCCCTCAATGCTCACTACCTCCGCAGAGGTCAGAAGCTCAACGTTGGGGTGCTCCGCCACCGCCCGCATCCGGGGGCCCAACAGCTCCTGGCAGCTCTCCAGAGTGGGGAAAGTCCGCTCGAGCTGGGCCACTCGCCCGCCGATGGTCGGCTCCTTCTCCACCAGGTAAACCTTGAAGCCGGCGTTGGCGATGTCCAGGGCGGCCTCGATGCCGGCGATCCCCCCGCCGATGACCAACGCCGTCGGGGTGACGCCCACCTCCCTCTCCTCCAGCGGCTGCAGCAAGGCCGCCTTGGCCACCGCGGAAGCCACGAGCTGCTTCGCCTTCTCGGTGGCCCACCCCCGATCCTCGTGCACCCAGGAACACTGCTCCCTGATGTTAGCCATCTCGAAGCAGTAGGGGTTGATCCCCGCCTCCTGAACTGCCCCGCGAAAGGTCGGCTCGTGCATGCGGGGAGAGCAGGCAGCCACCACCACGTGGGTCAGCTCGTGCTCCACGATGTCGTCCTTGATCAGCTCCTGCCCAGGATCGGAACACATGTAGGTATAATCCCTGGCCACCACCACGTTGGGCAGCGTCCGGGCAAAGGCGGCCACCGCCGCCACGTCCACCGTGGCCGCGATATTGATCCCGCAATGGCAGATATACACCCCAACCCGTGATTTCATCGCCCAATATCTAATCTCCAATATCCAATATCTAATACCCGATATTGGATATTGGGTATTGGCTATTAGCCACCCAGTTGTGCTGTCAACGCCGGCACCACCTTGAACAGATCACCCACGATGCCGTAGTGGGCCACCCTGAAGATGGGCGCATCGGGGTCCTTGTTGACGGCCACGATGGTGCTCGAAGCCTTCATGCCCACCAGGTGCTGCGAGGCCCCGCTGATGCCCAGCGCCAGGTAGAGCTTGGGTTTGACTGTCTTGCCCGATTGGCCCACCTGGCGGTCGGGCGGCAGCCAGCCGGCATCCACCACGGGGCGAGAACCAGCCAGCACCCCGCCCAGCGCCTCGGCCAGCTTCTCCACCAGGGACATGTTTTCTTGCTCTTTGATGCCCCGTCCCACGGCCACCACCACGTCGGCCTGGGTGATGTCCACCTCACCTACGGCGGCTTCTACGAATTCGAGGAACCTGCGGTACGTGATCTCCTCGGTCAGGGGCGAGTCCACGGCCACGATCTCGCCCCCCAGGGGCGCGCCCTCCGCGAAGGGGAAGGCCGCCTGCCGCAGGGTGGCCACGTAGGTGTCGGCCGGGCGAAAGGCGACTTTGGCGCTCACCTTGCCCCCGTACATCTCCCGCACGGCAAACAGGTCGCCATCCTCGAACTCCAATCCGACGCAGTCGGTGACCAGCGGCAGGTCCAGTTGGGTGGCCAGGCTGGGGGCCAGGTCCATGCCGTAGGCACTGTGCCCCATCAACACCAGCCTCGGCTGGCGCTCGGTGATCAGGCTAGTCAGGACCTGTTGGTAAGCGGCGGAGTTAAAATGCTCCAGCCGCGCGTCGGCGATGACCAAAACCTGATTGGCGTGCTTCGTCAGCTCGGTGGCAAAGTCGCCAACGTCGTGACCCAGGAGCACAGCCGAAAGGGATCCACCCGTGGCCGCAGCCAACTCCTGCCCCTTGCCCAGCATCTCGAAGGTGACGTCCCTCAGTTCACCCCGCCTGTGCTCAGCCAGAACGAATATCTCGCCCATTTAGATAACCCCCTCGTTCTTGAAAATGGTGACCAACTCGCTGGATACCTCCTCCGGAGAACCCTCCAGGATCGTGGCCTGGGCTGTCACCACGGGGATGAACAGCCTGACCAGGCTGGTCTTGGACCCCGCTTCGCCCACCGCCTCCTCCGCCAGGCCGAGGGCCCCCAGGTCCAGGGTCTCGATCTGCTTCCTCATGGCCTGTCTGATGCCGAAGATAGAGGCGTAGCGCGGCTCGTTGATGCCCGTCTGGATGGTGAACAGGGCCGGCAGTTGGATCGCCAGCACCTCGTGCAGGCCGCCCTCCAACTCGCGGTGGATTTTCATCGTGCCGTCCTCCACCGCGATGCTGATCACCAGTGCCGCGTGGGGGATGCCCAACATCTCCGCCAGGGTTACCCCCACCTGAGCGGAGGCATCGTCGTCGGCCATGCAGCCGGTCAGCACCAGGTCGTAGTCCATGCCCCTGATGGCCTCGGCCAGGATGCGAGCGGTGGCGTAGCTATCGGAGCCCTCGAACCGCTCATCGGTCAGCCGCACCGCCTGATCCGCCCCCTTGGCCAGGCACATACGCAGCGTCTCATCGGCCTCCTGCGAGCCGACGGTCAGCACCGTGATCGAGCCACCGAACCTCTCTTTGAGAAGCAGGGCCTCTTCTACGGCGTAGTTATCCGCCTCGCTGATGTCGAATACCAGCCCCTCCTTCCTGATGCCCCTACCGTCGTCGCGGACGGTGATCTCCGCCTCCGTCGTGTCGGGCACGTGCTTAACGCACACAACAATGTCCATTTCCTTCCTCCGTATGGGTTGGTAGGTTGACAGATTGGTAAATCGGTGGTCCGTATTTCGTATTGCGTATTCCGTGTTCCGTTACGCACTACGCAATACGCAACACGAAACACGCAACACGAAACACGAAACACGCAACACGCCTCATATCGCCTGCGCAACCAGCTCTACAATATCCAATACCTCAATTGACCCCTCCGCCCCCGTGGTCTTGACCGCGTCTTCCAGGGTCAACATGCAGAAGGGGCAGGCGGTGGCGATGACCTCCGCGCCGAGAGCGAGGGCATCCTTGACGCGGGTTTCCGCCAGCCGCTCTCCGGGACGGCTGGCCTCCACCCACATCCTCCCCCCTCCCCCCTCGCAGCACAGGCTGCGCTCCCTGGAGCGATCGAATTCCACGAACTGCAGGCCAGGAACGCTCTGCAGGATCGCCCGCGGCTCGTCGTACACCTGGTTCTGCTTCCCTAAGAAGCACGGGTCGTGATAGGTGACTACTTTGTTCACCTCCCCTGAGAAAGCGAGCTTCCCGCGTTGGATCAGATCAGCCAGGAACTGGGTGTAGTGTTGCACCTCGACATCCAGCCCTTCGTACTCGTTCTTGAAGCTGTTGTAGCAGTGGGGCGAGGTGGTCACCATCTGCTTTATGCCATACTGCTGGAAGAGCGCCAGGTTCTCCTCCACCAGAAACTCGAACAGCCCCTCCTCTCCCAGCCGGCGCATCTCGCTCCCACAGCACATCTCCTCGTTCCCCATAATCCCGAAGTCAACTCCCGCCTTGTCGAACACCTTGACCATGTCCCGGGCCACGGCCTGGACGCGGTCGTCGTAGGCCGTGGTGCAGCATACAAAATAAAGTATTTCCGCCTGCGCCCCCCCTCGGTCCCCCCCAACTTTAGGGGGGAAGCCAGCTTCGGCCAGATTCTTCACGTCTAGGCCCTCCGCCCACTCCGACCGTTTAGCCTTGCCCCGCCCCCAAGGGTTGCCAAACTTGAAGGTGCTCTCCAGGGCATCGCGGACGGTGGGCTTGATGCGCCCCCCCTCGGTCAGCACCCGCCTCATGCCGATCAACATCAAGGCGGGGTCCAGCCCCTTGGGACAGCGCAGCGTGCACGTCGTGCAGGTGGTGCAGTCCCAGATCTCAGGCCGCTGATTGACGTCCAACTGATCCCGCACCAGCGCTTCGTAGATGATGCGGCGGACGTTGAGAGGTGAACTCAACGAAAGGGGACAACCTGCCGAACATCGCCCACACTGGATGCATCCCAGTAGATCGTATTGTTGTACAAAGTTTCGTGTTTGCAGCATAACAGTCCTTTTGGATATTGGATATTGGATATTGGACGTTGGAAATCCAACTTCCAACCTCCAACCTCCAACTTCCAGCTAAGCCAGCCCCACTGAACGCAGAAGAGGCCGCGGATCTATGGCGTGTCGCTTGAACCAGTTATCGGTGCCGGGCAGGTCGAGAGCCAGACCCAATAGCTCGGTGAAATAGAAGATGGGCATGTGGTGCCCCTTCTGCCGAGTGTCCAGGTTGATCTGGCACATCCCACAGGCCGAGACGATGCTATCGGCCCCTGCATCCTTTGCCGCCTGAACCAGCTTGTTCACCAGCAGCACCACCACATCGCTGCGGTTCAGAGTCAGGCTGGCTCCGCAGCAGTCTACGATGTACGACCAGGAAACCGGCTCAGCGCCCATCGCTTGCAGCAGGCGGTCCATGATCACCGGATGCTCAGGATCGTCCCAACCGGTCAGCTCCGGCGGGCGGACCAGCACGCACCCGTAGTAACTGACCGGCTTCAACCCTGCCAGGGGTTTCTTGACCCTGGCGGCGATGTCTTCCAGAGCGAGGTTACAGCCGATGACCTCCAGCAGAGATCGGGGGCGCGCCCGACCCGTGTACTCGAAGCCCAGCAGTTCTTCCATCTCTGCCCGCCAGTCCTCGTCCTCTCGGAATCGCTGATCGGCGATGAGACAGCGCTGGTAACAGGCCGGGCAGGGGATGGCGATATCCAGACCAGCGGCCTGGGCGATGGCTACGTTGCGCCCCGGCAGGGCGGTGGCCAGCTCGTGGCTCAGGGCGTGGCCCGAGGTCGCCCCGCAGCAGTTCCAATCATCCAGTTCGATGAGCTCTATGCCCAGCGCCTCACACACCGCCTCGGTGGAGAGGCCGTATTCCACGGCCGTGGTACTGGCCGTACAGCCGGGATAGTATGAGTACTTCAACGCAGCCTCCTTAGACTTCCGAAGTCTGGCAAACTTCGGAAGTCTGTGTTTCTACCGTCCAGCTCTTTTGTACAGTTCCTTCACCTGCCCCAGGGCCTTGACCCGTTCTGGTAGAATCGGTATCTTGCGCTTGAGCAGCAGAGTGACCCCCACATCAATGTTGGAGCGAACAATGGAGAAGATGTCTCTGCTCCTCAGCACGTATTCGACCAACATGGTGGTCTCGTGCACTCGTCCGAAGAACTTGATGCTGTCCAGGAAAGCACGATGCAAGGCGTAGACAGTGGTCTCTGGCGGGGTATAGCCCGCCTCCAGGGCCATGTACTTGAGGGTATCCATCACCGGAGCCAGGCGAATCTCGTTGGGACAGCGAGTGCCGCAGGCCTCGCAGCCCACACACAGCCAGGGAGCCGAGCTCTTCAGCAGGGGCTCCCGCAGGCCCAGTTGGATCATCTTCAACACCTGGGCCGGCTGATAATCCATGGCAAAGGCCGTGGGGCAGCCCACCGTGCACTTCTGGCAATAATAGCAGCGGAACACATTCTCCCCGCTCCGCCGTTGCACCTCCAGAGCGAAGCTGGAAGTTGGATATTGGATATTGGATATTGGATATTGGACGCTCGACGTTTCACGTTTCACGTTTGACGTTTCACGTTTCACGTTTGACATTTGCTCTTTGAGCTTTGGATTTTTAGCTTTGCTCATTCCCTCTCTCCCAAACTGGTCAACTCATCCTCACGGAACGTCGCCACCGGCAGCTCCTCCTCCAGGCTCCTGCCCGGCACGTAATCGAACAGGGCCTGCACTTTCTCGCCCACGGCGCGGAAGATGGTGGCCACCGGCAGGTCGTTGGGACACGCGCTCTCGCACATCCCGCATCCCACGCAAGACGAAACCATGTGATTCAGCCGCGTCAACTGGAAGATCAGGGTGTCGGTCGGCATACGGATGGAACCCTTGCGGTTGGCCCAGCGGAAATACTGCGCCGAGGCGTGGTCGAAGGTGGCGGTGCGGAAGATGCACTCCTTGCAGTAGCAGATGGGACAGGCCACCATGCAGTTGTGGCAGCGGATGCAGCGCGAGAACTCAGCCAACAGGCTGGGCATGTCCGCCACGCGCTGGCGAAACTCGGCGAAGCGGCGGTCGCGTTCTGCCGTCCGCTGGGCCACCAGTCTGTCCACCGCCCCCCCTCTGTCCCCCCCAACTTTGGGGGGGAAGCCAGCAGTCTCTCTGCCTAGTTCCAACTTCTCGGCCAACTCATCGCTGGCAGTGATCAGTATCTCGTTGGCCGTGTCCAGCCCAATCACGCCCAGGGCCAAATCAACGCCCCGGGGAACGGGATACTCGCACATCTGGCAGGCCACGCGGAACTGATGGCCCTCGTGGGGGGCGAGGTGGCCCTCCGTGGCCTGTGCCAGCAAATCGGTGGACAGATTGCCGTTGCTGCTTGCGGCCAGCGCGGCATAATCGTTCATCTCGTAGGTGCCCAGGCAATCCACCCCGACGAGGACCACGTTATCCAGGCTGGCCTGCTTCAGCTTGACCAGCTCGATCAGCGCTCTGACCTCGCAGGAGCGCAACACCGCCCCCAGCCGGCCCACTGCGCCCGTTTCCGTCAGGTCCGACACCAGCTTGGCCGAGTTCACCGGCAACACCGGCGCGATGGGATCAACCCCCTCCAGCCTGGCCGGATCAGTGAACAGGGCCTGGACGACGTTATCGCCGCCCGGCGTGTGCCGTGGCACCAGCAAGGCATCCACGATCCCCTTTTCCAGCAGCCCCCGCAGGAAAGCGGTCATCGTCTCCAGAGCGCTATCTTCTACTTCGAGAGTGTAATGATTCATCCTTGTTATTATCCCCCCTTCGGTGAAACGGCGTGAACTCGTATTGCGTATTTCGTATTCCGTGTTCGCCTACGCAACACGCAATACGCAATACGCAATACGTTGTTACGTCCCCCACAACTCCCGCAACGGATTCGGCCCCTTCTCCTTGAGCGCGGCCACCATCTCCTTAACCGTGTCGGCGAAGTACTGGCCCTCGCTGGCGCTGATCCAGCGCAGCCACACCCGGTCGTCGTCGAAGCCCATCTGCTCCAGGATGCTCTTCAGGATGGCCACCCGCCGTCGGGTCTTGTAGTTGCCGCTTTGATAGTGACAGTCGCCGGGGTGACACCCGCCGATCAGCACCCCATCGGCCCCCTCGAGCAGAGCTTTGAGAACGTAAGTTACGTCCAGCCCGCCGGAACACATCAGGCGAATGATGCGGATATTGGGCGGGTACTGAATGCGCGACGTGCCCGCCAGGTCCGCCCCCGCATACGTGCACCAGTTACACAGAAAGGCGATGATACGCGGTTCGAAATCGTCCATGAACTCTCTCCTCACCTAAGACTCGCTGGAGTGCGGACGCAAGTCCGCTGGCAAATCCAGTACATCACCATTGATGGCGACGAGTTGCACTCCGAGCCCCCGTTCGGCAGTACAACTGCCTCACATCGGTGAAGACCTGACAGGTTTCAAAAACCTGTCAGGTCTGCCTACTCCATCAACGCATCCACAGCCATCAGCATCTGCCGGGGCGCGAAAGCCACCTGCGCCGTGGCCTTGTTGGGGCAAACCATGGCGCAGACGCCGCAGCCCTTGCAGAGCACTTCGATCACCTGGGCTACACGCTCATCGTAGTCCAGATAGCGGGCCTCGTAGGGACAGGCCTCCACGCACAGCCCACAGAAGCTGCAGAGCCTGGGATTGACCGCCACCAGGGTGTCCTTGCTCTCCAGATGCGGCAAACTCAGCAACACCGCCGCCCGCACCGCTGCGCCCTTGGCCTGGCAAATGGCTTCATCTATCAGGCGCGGCGAGTGGGCCAGGCCGCACAAGAAAATGCCCTCTCTCAGGAAGTCCAGCGGACGCATCTTGGGATGTGCTTCCTGGAAGAAGCCATCCTCGTCCAAAGGCACCCCCAACACCTGGCTCAAGGCCGCGTTGTCATTGGGGGCTATGCCTGTACTGAGGACCACCAAATCGGCATCCAGGGTGATCTCCTGGCCCAGGATGGGCTCGCGCAGGCTAACCCGCAGGCCATCGCCCACCGCCTCGACGCGGGGCTTGTCCGGCAGCTCGTAACGGATAAAGACCACGCCCTTATCCCGCGCCTCCCGGTAGTACAGCTCGTGGAAGCCGTAGGTCCTGACCTCCCGATAGAGGACGTACACCCTGGTCTCCGGATCCAGCTCTTTGAGCTTGAGGGCGTTCTTGATGGCGTGGAAGCAACAGACGCGGCTGCAGTAGGGGCGGATTTCGTCGCGGGAGCCGACGCACTGGATCATCACTACCGATTTCCGATTTCCGATTTCCGATTGCCGATTTTGAACTTTGGATTTTGGATTTTGGATTTCGGCGAGTTGGGCTTCTAGTTCCTTCTGGGTGAGGACACTGCCGTGCTGGCCGTACAAGTATTCGGTAGTGGTGGCGGGCTGGGCGCCGGTGGCCACAATGACTGCGCCGTGCTCCAATACCTGGTCGTTGCCGTCGGCCAAGGCGAGGGTAGTCAGGAAGTTGCCCTTGCTTCCTCTGAACTCCCTCAATTCGGTGTGGAGATACACCTTGACCAGTTCGTTTGCCCCCACCCGCTCGATGAGCGAGCTCAGTAACTCCTGGGGCTTTCCGCCCTCCAGGGTGTAATACGCTGTCCGCAGAACGCCCCCCAGTTCCTCACTTCTCTCCACCAGATCCACCCCGAAGCCCAGCTCTGCCAGCTCCAGGGCCGCGGTCAGGCCCGCCAATCCTCCGCCGATGACCAGCCCTCTTTTGGATATTGGAGATTGGATACTGGAGATTGGATATTGGAAGGTGGCTTTGGTCACGGCCATCTCCACCGCAGCCTGGGCCTTGGCCATAGCCTGCTCTGGTAAACCTCTGTGCACCCAGGCGATGCCCTCGCGGAGATCGGCCCGCTCCAGAAGGCTGGGATTCAATCCCGCCTGGCGCATGAGGGCGGCGAACTCCGGCTGGTAGAGACGGTGCGAGCAGCCCGCGACCACCACTCGATTGAGGCCCTGCTCCGCAACCGCATCACTGACTACAGCCAGATCTGCGCCACAAGCGTCATCCACCACTTGGACTAAAGCCACACCGTCCAGCCGTCCCGCGTACTCCGCCACCGCCCCAACGTCCACCACCTCCGAAACCTCGCCCCGACACGTGCAAACAAACACCCCCACTCGCGGTTCCTCATCGCTAACGTCGCGCTCGCCTGCGACCTGTGACTTGCGACTTGCGACCTGCTCCCTTGCTCCCCTGCTCCCCTGCTCCCTTGCTCCCCTGCTCCCCTGCTCCCTTGTCCCTTGTCCCTTGTCCCTTGTCCCTTGCCCCTTGCTTCTTGCCGCTTCACCTGCTACGCCCGCCGCCTCGGCCACGGTCTCCGGGATGTCCTTGGGCTCCCGGAACGCCCCGCCCACAAACACGCCGCGCCGCGTGGTCCCGTGGGGCGCGAAGCGGTCGGTGGCGCAGAAGCCGAACTCGTTCAGCCCGACACCCAGCCTGCTGGCCAGGGCCTGAAATCCTTGCGGCGCAGCCAGACCCACCGCCAGGACCACCATCCCGAAGTCCTCCTCGCGGAGTGTGCCATCCTCGGACACGAAGGCCACCCGCAGGTCGCGCGTCTGGGGCACCTCCTTGACGGAGGAGACCATGCAGCGACGATAGGTGACGCCGGGCAGGGCCTCCACGCGGTTGAAATAACGCTCGAAGTCCTTGCCAAAGGTGCGGATGTCCATGAAGAACACCGTGGCCTCTAGATCGGGCGCAATCTCCTTGGCCGCTGCCAGTTGCTTGGCGGTGTACATGCAGCATACGGAGGAGCAATAGGGATAGCCGCTGGATTCGTCCCGCGAGCCGACGCACTGAATGAAGGCCACGCGGCGGGGAGTCGCCCCGTCGGACGACCGCACCAGGCAGGCCTGGGTGGAGCCAGCCAGGCTGACCATGCGCTCGAACTCGATGCTGGTCAGCACGTTGTCGTAGTAGCCATAGCCAAACTCGCCCTTGAGGCGGGCATCGAAAGCCTGGTAGCCAGGGCTCAGGATCACCGCCCCCACCTCGATCTCAGAGCGCCGCTCGGCCATCTCCAGATCAATAGCCGCGGTGGGGCAGACCTCGACGCACTGGCCGCACCGCGTGCAGTAGTCCATGTCTATCACGTAGACGTCGGGCACGGCGCGGGTGGGCGGACGATAGATGGCCTTCACCTTGCGCAGATGGCCTTCGTAATCGTCGGGCCGCTCCACAGGGCAGACCTCGACACACAGGCCGCAATGGTTACACCTGTCAATATCAACGTAGCGCGGCTGATGCAGAATAGTAGCCCTGAAATCGCCCGCCTCACCCTCCAGCGATTCCACCTCGGCGCAGGGCAGGATCTCGATGTTGGGATGCATCCCGCACGCCAGGGTGGGGCAATAGGATGGCTGATCGGGCAGCATAAGGCAGATACCACACGAGTCGGTGGGGAAAGTGCGGTCCAGCAGGTGCATCGAACCGCCGATCCCCGGCGCGCTGTCCAGCAGATACACCTTGTACCCCATCTGGGCCAGCAGTTGGGCCGAGCCCATGCCGCTGATACCGGCTCCGACGACTAAGACCGAACCATCCTTGGTTGAAATATCCGAATGAACTACCATCTAAGACTCCCGTTCGCTTTATCGAAGAATTCCATACGCTGTGCGCCGATGGATCACGGCTTCACCTGCTCCCATGCGATGCTTCTCCCCGCCAAATCATTCTCCCTGGCCCGCCGCATTCTGGCGATAAACTCAGGGTTGTGCAACAGCAGCCAATCTTCCAGCTCCTCTATGTCCCCGTGAATTAAAACCATTTTCAGAATCCGCAGAGGTATCGCAATAGTGGGATCCTTCACAGTGGACACTAAGTCGGCATGAATTCCCTGACGTGCTGACATCTCTTTTTCCCCTCCCTGCCTCTGAGGTGCAACGCACTTAACGCACTTACGAAGTGCGTTGCACCTGGAGTTGTCGCAATACCACGATGGCCGAGGAGGCCGCCGCCTTGGCCTGAGCCACGGTGTCGGGGATGTCTTTGGGACCCTGGCAGCAGCCCGCCAGATAGATGCCATCGTTGAGAGTATCCACCGGCCGCATCTTGGGATGGGCCTCGGCAAAGAAACCATCGGGGGAACCCTCCAGATTCAACAACGCCGCCACATCCTTTACATCCGCCCGAGGCACGATGCCCGTAGCCAGCACCACCAGGTCGGCCTCCATCTCCAACGGCTCGCCCAGCAACGTATCCTCGGCCCGCACCACCACCCTGTCCCCCCGCTTGTAGATCTCCGACACGCTGCCCCGGCGGTACATCACCCCCTCGCGCTTCACCCGGTCGTAGAACTCCTCAAATCCTTTGCCAAAGGCCCGCACGTCCATGTAAAACACCGTCACGTTGGCCTCGGGTATCCTCTCCTCGACCAGGTGAGCCTGCTTGGCGGTGTACATGCAGCACACCCGCGAGCAGTACTCGTGACCCACAGTTTGATCGCGCGAGCCCACGCACTGGATGAACACCACATCCTTGGGCTCCTTGCCGTTGAGGGATATTTTGCCTCTGGTGGGACCTGAAGCCGAGGAGAGTCTCTCGAATTCCAGGCCGGTGATTACGTTGGGGTAGTCGTAGCCCAGCTCAGGCTTGAGGTGGGGATCGAAAGGATCGAAGCCGGTAGCCACGATGACCGCCCCCACGCGCAGATCCACCAGCTCTTCTTTCATCTCGAAATCAATGGCCCCTCGCTCACAGGCCTGTTCGCACTTTCGGCCACATTTGCCTCTGGCCAGATAAAGGCACGTCTTTTCGTCAATGACCGCTTTGAGGGGTACAGCCTGGGGGAATTGAATGTAGGCGGCGCTGCGCATGGCCACACCCGCGTCGAACTCGGAGGGGATTTTCTTCCAGACACAGGCCTCGACGCACAGCCCGCAGCCGGTGCACAGCTCTTCGTGAACGTAACGGGGTTTCTTCTTGACCCTGACCCAGAAGTCTCCCACCTGCCCGTGGAAATCAACCACCTCGCTGTAGGTGAGAAGCTCAATGTTGGGATGACGGCCCACGTCAACCATTTTAGGTGTAAGGATGCAAGCTGAACAATCGAGGGTGGGAAAAGTCTTGTCCAGTTGAGCCATGCGTCCGCCGATGCTGGGCTCCCTCTCCACCAGATACACCTTGAAGCCGGCATCGGCGATGTCCAGCGCGGCCTGGATGCCAGCGATCCCGCCCCCGATCACCAGGGCCGCTGGAGAGACCTTGCTCCGTTCCGCCTCGATTACGACACCTCGTTCGTTTTTCAAACTTTTCTCATCCATCCTCAAGACCTGTAGCCCTTGAAACCAATCTTCCTCACCACCGGGCGATAATTATACTATCATATCCCCTGATAGGCAAATGCGGTGTGCCAGGCTTCACGATTATACCCCTTTCTTGAAAACTGACAAGCCAGGAGGGCGTATTTTATTTGACATCTGGATATTACCGTGCTACACTTTGTTCCTCTGGCGATCTGATCATCCAATAACCGACCGAGGAGGGACAGACATGGACTTTGGCTGGACCGAAGAACAACGCCTGTGGCGACGGGCGGTGCGCGACTTTGCGCAGAAGGAAATCACGCCCCGCGTGCGCGAGATGGATACCACCGAGCGCATCCCCCCTGAGATCGTCAAGGGCATGGCCGAGATGGGCCTGCTGGCCCCGCTGGTGGGTGAGGAGTACGGCGGCGGGGGGATAGACTGGACGCTGGCCACCATCGCTGCCGAGGAACTGGGCCGCGCCGACATCAGCCTGGCCGTCCCGGTGCTCTACCTGGTGGAGGCGGCGTGGGGGTTCATCTTCGACCAGTACGGCACCCCCGAACTCAAAGAGGAGTACCTCCCCAAAGTGACGCGAGGCGAGGCTTTTCTGGGCATCGCCACCACCGAGCCCGCTGGCGGGTCCGATATCCTGGGGGCCTGCCGCACCCGCGCCATGCGGGATGGCGACCAGTGGGTGTTCAACGGCGAGAAAACCTTCATCAGCGGCGTGCGCGAGTCGCTGGAATGGGGCGGCCTCCACCTGATGCTGGCCCGCACCGAACCCGACCCGGCGGCCGGGCACAGGGCTTTCACTTTCTTCGCCGTGCCCCTCAAGGGAACGTCGGGCATCAGCTCCACTTTCTTCGAGGACATGGGGCGCATGGGCATCTCCACCGGCGGCTTCGCCCTGGAGGACGTGCGCCTGCCGGCCCATCACCAGGTAGGCGAGTTCAACCGCGGCTTTTACCACGCCATGGAGGGCTTTTCGGCGGCGCGCACGCTGATCGGCGCGACCTGCGTGGGGGCGGCCCAGGCGGTGCTGGAGCTGGGGATGGACCACATCCGGCAGCGAGAGGCCTTCGGGCGGCCGATAGCCAGCTTCGAGGGCATCCAGTTCCCCCTGGCCGATCTCTACACCGAGCTGGAGGGCGTCCGGCTGACCACCTACAAGGCGGCCTGGACGATGGATCAGAAGTACCAGCACCAGGCCACCACCCACTATGACATCGCCCTGGTAGCAGCCATGGTCAAGCTGCGTGCGCCGGTGCTGGGGTTCGAGATCATGAACCAGGTCGCCGACTGGTTTGGCGCCATGGCCTATACCAAGGAGTGCCCGGTGGAGATGGGCATGCGGGGCATCCGCTCCTACTCCATCGGTGCTGAGGGCACCACCAACGTCATGCGCATCATCATCGCCCGCGAGCTGCTGGGCAAGGAGTTCCTGCCCACGGCCTATACTCAGCAGAGCTGAGCGCTCTACTGATCTCCCAGCCAACACAAAAAGCTACCTGTCTCAAACGCACAGGTGGCTTTTTGCTTCTGCACACGCGCTGAAACAGGGGAACCCTCCAGAGCTACACGACGTCTTATAAGCAGAAATGTGGAATGAGACGACGAGTAGCACGTGAACGAGTCACCCGTTTACCTCATTGACTCATCGCCTCGCTAACTTCAACGCAGGAGGTGCAACATGTTACGCAGACTTACCCTATTGGTTCTACTCATCGCCGTCCTGCCGGCTTGTGCCCGACGCCCCACCCCCACTCCCCTTCCAGAGCCAACGGCGTACATGGCTTTGGCCCCCGCTCGGATGTACGCCGACGAGAGACAGACGATCAGCGTCTCCCTGTGGGCCGGCGAGCGGCCAGCAGCCGGCTGGGTGGAGATCAGCCTCCACCAGGGAGGCCAGCAAGTCCTGCGGGAGAAGGAGTTCGTCTCCGGCAAGGAGACCATCCCCTTCCAGGTTCCTTCTCAGCCCGGCCAGTACGACCTGGTGGTGTCCGGGCCAGGCTTCGAGGACAAGGCCCAGGTGCAGGTGGCCGAGGGCCTTCTGCTGTTCCTGGAGACGGACAAGCCGATCTACAAGCCCGGCCAGCATATCCAGGCCCGCATCGTCACCCTGGACTCGGAGTTGCTGCCCAAGCCGGCCACGGTGACCATCGAGGTGCTGGACGCCAAGGGCATCAAGGTAGCCCGCCAGGAGCTGGAGACCGACGAGTACGGCATGGGCCACTTCTCGCTGCCCCTCTCCACGGAGCCCAATCTCGGTACGTGGAAGATTACTGCTGCAAGCGGGGAGCAGAAGGCCCAGGTGGACGTGCGAGTGGAGAAGTACGTCCTCCCCAAGTACGAGGTCAAGGTGGAGCTGCCGCGGGAGTGGTTCCTGCCACAGGAGGCCGTCCAGGGCACCGTCGCCGCCGAGTACAGCTTCGGCAAGAAGGTGGTGGGAGAATTGGTGGTCACCGCCCTGCGCTACGTGGGCCAGTGGGAGGAATTCGCCCGCTTCAGCGCCGACATTGACGGCCAGGCCAGCTTCGAGATTCCTGCGGTGGGCTACGTGGCCGGCGTCCCCGGCCAGCGGGGCATGGGCAACGTCCAGCTCGAAGTGGTGGTGCAAGAGAAGGCCACCGGCTACCAGGAGAAGACCACCCGCCTGCTCACTATCGCCCCCAGCGAGCTTAGCTTGCAGCTCATCCCGGAGGGAACCACCTTCAAGCCTGGCCTCCCCTTTAGCTTCCTCCTGGTGACCGAAACGCCGGATAACCAGCCGCTGGACGCCAAAGTGGAGCTCTCTCTCGCTTACCTGGACGAGGACTTCCAGGCGTTCGACCAGCAGACGCAGAGAATCCAGACGGAGAAGGGAAAGGCCCTGGTCACGATCACCCCGCCCAGCAGGGCTATCGCCCTGGAGGCCCACGCCCAGGCCCGCGATGCCTACGCCTACAAGATGATCCAGGCCGGCTATTCCCCCTCCGGCCACTTCATCCACGTGGAGCAGGTGAGCAGCCCCCCCTCTGTCCCCCCCAAAGTTGAGAGGGAGGAAGGGGGAGCGGTGGGCGACCGCGTCGAGTTCAAGGTGCACTCCACCAAAGAAGCGGCCGCTTTCTACTACGAGGTCCTCGCGCGGGGCCGAGTAGTGTTCACCGACTACACCCGCTCGGATACCATCTCGTTCCAACTCACTCCCCTCATGGCCCCCTCGTCCAGGCTGCTGGTCTACCAGATCCTCCCCAACAGCGAGGTGGCCGCCGACTGGCTGCCCTTCGACGTTGCGGGCGACTATCCCCACCAACTCTCGGCCAACTTCAGCCCCCCCTCTGTCCCCCCCAAGGTTGGGGGGGAGGAAGGGGCAGTGGCCCCCGGCGACGAGCTGGAGATCCAGGTGCAGGCCGAGGGGCAGGCCAGGGTGGGCCTGGCGGTGGTAGACCGCTCGGTGTACATCCTGGCCGAGAACCGCCTCAACCTGCAGCAGGTCTTCGACGAGCTGGAGCGGCTGTACATGGAGCCCCAGGTGGAGCTCCACGAGGCCCGCTGGATGCCCACCGTCTTCACCCCAGGCGCCCGCGAGACCTTCGAGCAGGCCGGCGTGGTGGTGCTGACCAACAGCAAGCTCCCCACAGGGAAGGAATACGAGCGGCAGGACGTCGTGTTCTTCATGGATAGAGGCCCGGTGGTGGTCGAGAAGGAGGCCATGGTGGCAAGGCCCGCCGAGGCCCCGATGGCCACGCCTGCCCCCGTCCCCGCCGCCAGCGTCCCCGCCGGCCTGGCCGAGGTGCAGCGGGTGCGCCAGTTCTTCCCGGAGACGTGGATCTGGGCCACTCTCGATACCGATCCCGATGGAAGCGGCAAGCTCAGCGTGATCGCCCCTGACACCATCACCACCTGGCAACTGCGCGCCGTGGGCATCTCCAGAGAGAAGGGGCTGGGCCTGGCCGAGGACCAGCTCAGGGTGTTCCAGCCCTTCTTCCTTAGTGTTGATCTGCCCTATTCTTGCATCCGCGGCGAGGAATTCCCGGTGAGAGTGGCTCTGTATAACTACCTGGAGGAGCCCCAGGAGATCTACGTCGAGATCGAGGAGGCGGAATGGTTCGACTTGCGCGATGAACCAACCAAGGTGATCACCATCCCCGCCGGCGACATCGGCGGCGTGTCCTTCGACATTCGCCCGAATTCTCTCGGCACCCAGCAGGTCAAAGTCACCGCCCGCAGCATCCAGGCCGCCGACGCGGTGATCAAGGACCTCATCGTCGAGCCGGAGGGAGTGCAGCGAGAGGAGGTAAGGAACCTGGTGCTCTCCGCGCCCTCGTCCACAGTGCTCAGCACCGCGCTGCCCGTTGGCATCGTGGAGGGCTCAGCCCGCGCCTACCTGGCCGTGACCGCCAGCTTCCTGGCCCAGACCATCGAGGGCCTGGAGGGCTTGCTGATCATGCCCTTCGGCTGCGGGGAGCAGAACATGATGGGCCTGGCCCCCGACGTGTTCATCGCCAGGTATCTGGAGGAGACTGGCCAGATGAAGCCTGAGGTGATGGCCAAGGCCGAGCTCCTGATGACCACGGGCTACCAGCGCCAGCTCACCTTCCGGCGCTCCGACGGCAGCTTCTCCGCCTTCGGCCAGAGCGATCGAGAGGGCAGCCTGTTCCTCACCGCCTTCGTGCTCAAAACCTTCTCCCAGGCCCAGGGGCTGATCTACGTGGACCCCCAGCTTCTCGGCTCCGCTCAGGCCTGGATCCTCCAGCACCAGAACCGGGACGGCTCCTTCGATGCGGTGGGCTTCGTCCATCACCAGGAGATGATGGGCGGCCTGGCCGGCAAGAACGCCCTCACGGCCTACGTGGCCATCGCCCTGCTGGAGGCTGGCGAACAGGAAGCTTCGGGAGCCGCGCTCCGCTACCTGGCCGAGGAACTTCCGACGATTGATGACCCCTACACCATGGCCCTGGCGGCCTATGCCCTGGAGCTCGGCGAGCATCCCGCCCGAGACAGGGCCTATGAGAAGCTCATGGAGCTGGCCGTCGAGGACGACGAGGGTCTCCGCTGGGCCCAGGGAGCAGGGACGCAAGGGAGCAGGGGAGCAGGGGCACAAGGGGTGGCCGTGGAGGCCACGGGCTACGCGCTGATGGCACTGCTGGAGCACGGCGATCAGCTCAACGCCAGCCGGGCCGCTCGCTGGCTGGTTACGCAGCGCAACGCCTTCGGCGGGTTCAACTCCACCCAGGACACGGTGGTCGGCATCCAGGCCCTCACCGCCTTCGCCGCCGGCAGCCGCGCCGACGTGGACCTGGTGGTGGAGGTCCAGGCAGGGGAGAAACTGGAGCGGCTCCGCATCAGCCCCGAGAACTACGACGTGCTGCAACTGGTGCAACTGCCCGTGGACGAAGACGTAGCCATCTCGGTAGAGGGTAAGGGGCAAGCGGTGGCCCAGTTGGTGCTGCGCTACAATCTGCCCCAGGCGGAGAAGGAGGCGGCGATCTTCCACATCGAGGTAGACTACGACACCCACCAGGTGGAAGTCAACGACCGTATCGAGATCGGGGTTAGCGTGGAGTTCGATCCGCCCATCCCCATCGAGGCGGGGATGGTGGTGTTGGACATCTCGGTTCCCACTGGTTTCGTGCCCGTCGAGGAGAGCATTCAGAAAGTGGTGGAGACCGAGCCTCGCATCAAGCGCTACGACGTCGCCGCTCGCAAGGTCATCTTCTACATCGAGGACATGGCGCCGGGGGACAAGCTGGAGTTCCAGTTCCAGGCCCTGGCCAGCTATCCCGTGCGGGCCAAGGGCGTGACCTCCCAGGTGTACGCCTATTACAAGCCGGAGTGGAAGGGCGAGACGCTGAGCCAGCCGGTGGTGGTGAGATAGACCACGATTCTTCCCAGCACCACCCGGTCGTCCACCACACTCCCTGAGGCATCCAGCACTGGCAAGCGCTCCAGGGTCGGTAGATAGTACATCCCCACTTCGAGCAGGTATTCCCCCGGCGGGGTATCGGGAGCGAGGAGCAACCCGTAGTTGTCCCGCACGATCTCGCCCGGCCGCCACCCGGTAGTGGGATGGGCGCCGCCCAAAGGCTCGCTGTCCATCTGGGCCACGATGCGGTTGTCGGCATCCAGCAGGTGGGTGAAGACGGTGTAGCGCCTCTCCATCTCTGCCAGGGCCTGCCAATAGAGGGTCAGCATAAGGATCTCATCGGCCTCAATCTCATGAGCGCTAAGGCTATAGCCTGCGAGCAAAACTTTATTACCCAGATTGGCCGCCACAGTGTGTTGCATCGGGAAACTGGCATCAGCGGGCGCCATGACGTAAAGCGTCAGGTAAGCCCCGAGGAAACTGCGGTAGGAACTCCTGTAACCGTGATCGCTCAGCCACCGCTCTGCCAGGTGGTTGGGGTCGTACTGCTCCGCATAGCCGAACATCACCAGCCAGACCCGCGAGTAGCCTTCGGTCAGGGCAGCGAGAGACTCACCGGCGCGTTGTTCGGTGCGCAGATCGTGGCGAGACAGGAGGTGATAGGGCACGCCAGGCGGACGGTAATAGTCGAATAGCGCCTCCTGGAGGGGATTATTCAAGAGAAGCAAATCACCTTGCTGGACGTGATCCCGCACGTAGTCCATCATTAGCTTGTATTCGCCCTTGGTGTAGGCATGGTCGAAGAACCAGTGGTGCAGGGAAATGAAGCTGGCTAGAGATACCAAGAGCAATCCCACCATCAGCGCCCAGGGCGATTTATCTCGCAGCCATTCCAGTCCTCGAGCCACCAGGACGATGAAGGCTGGAGCAACGACCAGCAGGTATCGCTCCTGGAAGAAAGGCATGATGGGATTGACCAGCCAGGCGCAGATCATGGGTATCAGTAACCAGGCCAACAAGAGCCAGGGCTGCCAGCGATCCCCATCCGCCCTACGGTAGAAAGCAGCGACCAGGCCGAGAGCCACCAACAGCAGGAACGTCAGCGTGAGATAGTCTCCCAGAGGCGACTCGACCGTAGTCCCCACACTGACGGCAACCAGGCTTCTCTTGACGATGCCGATCAGGCCAGGCAGAGTCAGCTCATCAAACCGCGCGCTGGCCTTGCCGCCCAGAAAGCCCCTCTGAGCCAGCACCCACGGTAAGAAGGACAAAGCCAGAGCGGCCTGGACAGCCAACCAGCGCCTCAACCTCCTTCGGTCACGACTCCACCGCGCAATCAAGAAGGCGTTCTGGGCCACGACCACGAAAAGGGCGTAGTAGTGGGTGAACATGGCCGCGGCTGTGGCCAAGAGGTAAGCGATCCACAAGCCTTTGAGACCTCGGAGGTTTCCGAAAGTTCCTCTGCTGCCAGAGTTGCTTTGATCATCTGGTTGGTCTGCTGGCAGAATCGTGTCTGCAAACCTCCGAGGTCTAGATTGCTCTCTAAAATCGCTACCCAGGGGCGTCCCCGCCCCGTCTAAGGGCTGGTCGGACGCGAAATCGGGGCGAGGACGCCCCTCCGCAACAAGGTAAATCCACGAGCTGAACACGATCCTGGCCAGTAACCACATCGAGAGGGTGATGGTGAAGGTCGCCAGGGCGTACATGCGGGCTTCTTGAGAATAATAAACGTGAAAGGGAGAGATGGCACAAAGCAGCGCGGCCAGCAGGCCCGCCGGCCTACCAAAGGCCAGCCGTGCCAGACGATA
>VGOG01000057.1 GCA_016875995.1 Chloroflexota bacterium | reverse complement strand
AATAGCACCGCCCAGGCTGGCGATGTGTAATTGAGCACCGTCGCCACCCCCACGTCAATCAGCGACACGGCGTACGTCCAGCAGGCCTGGAACAGGGTCACGCAGATCAGGCCAAACAGCAAGAAAAAGGGTACGTCGCGGGCCTGGATGCGCAACAGTTTCCGGTCTAGCACTCCCCAAACAACGAATAGCATCAGTGCTGCCAGCGTCATCCGCACCGCCGCCACGGTCAGCGGCTGCAAGCGGTAGCCCTGGATCAGATGCTTGATGATGGTGCCGCTGGTGGCGAAGAGGGAAGCCGCCAGCAGGACAGAAATCGGGCCTATGCTTCGACGGAGTTTGCGAGGTCTCAAGGTCTCAAGGTCACAAGGTCGCAAGGTCGCAGGGTCACAAGGTCGCAGGGTCGCAAGGTCGCAGGGTCGCAAGGTCGCAAGGTCGCAGGGTCGCAAGGTCGCAGGGTCGCAAGTTCATTTGTTCCCCTTGTTGCCCACTTGCTCACTTGCCCACTTGCTCCATTGCTCATTGCTCCCTTGTTCCGTGTTCTTCCACAAAGGCCTGCAATTGGCGGGCCGTCGTGGTTTCCAGCGGCGGGTCTTCGTGCTCGGCCAGCAACCGCTGCCCGCGCTGGCGGGCCCGCTGTACCGCATCCTGCCGGCCGCCAGTCATCCACGCCTCCAGCCCGCCCCGGTCACAGACCGCCGGCTGCCAAAACTCGGTGCGGCAACGTTTCACCGTATGCATCTCGGTGAGGAAATTGCCGCCAGGCCCCACCCTGGCCATCACGTCGTAGGCCAGTTCGGGGGCCCCCACGGCGATCCCACGCCGAAAGCGGCGCACCAGGCCGCACATCTCGTCGTCGAGCACGAACTTCTCGTAGGAGAAGGCCAGGTAGGAGCTGAGAATCCCCGCCGCGTGTACCACCAGATCTATGCCGCTGTTGACCGCGGTCAGCAGGCCGAGCATAGACTCGAAGCCAGCCTGGGCGTCGGGGGAACTGGCGTCAGTGAGCGCGCCGCCGCTGCGAGACGGCAGCCCGTAGTACCGGGCCATCTGGGCGGTCGCCGCCACGACCATGGCCAGCTCCGGGCTACCGATGGCCAGGGCCCCCGTTTTCATGTCTATGTTGGTCGAGGTGGAACCGTAGACGACCGGCATACCTGGGCTGATCAGTTGGGTCAGCGTGACGCCGGCCAAAAGCTCGGCATTTTGCTGCGCCAGCACGCCGGCCAGGGTGATGGGGCCGGTGGAGCCGGCCATGACCAGGGTGGCGATGATGACCGGCTGCCGCCAGCGGGCGTATTCCATCAGGGCCTGGAGCATCTCGCCGCTGTAGCCCAGCGGGCTGAGGGGATTGATCAGACCGATAGTCACCGCCCGCTCCCCAACCTCCTCACCGAACAGGATGCTCGCCATTTCCATGGTATGGCGCGCCCCGGCCCTCCCCTGGGCGCTGCCGACGAATGGCTTGTCGGAGTGCACCATGTGGGCGTGCAACATTTTAAGGTGGGCCGTCCCCGCTGGCACATCCCCCGGCTCAACCAACAGGTGTCCGCTCAAGTCCTGGTTGTGCAGCGCGTGGGCCAGTCGTGCCAGGTTGTGGTAATCTTCCATGGTCGGCGTGCGCTTGCCGACTTCATAGTCTACCAAAAACGGGGCGCCGTAGGCCGGGGCGAAGACCGGCTCGCCATCGCCGACGGTCACGCTTCGGTCGGGGTTGCGGGCGTGGAGGGTGAACTGCGCCGGAGCGGTTTCCAGTGCGCTCATCACCTGCTCCTCGCGGAAAACCACCCGGTGGCCGTCGGTCTTGAACCCGTGCTTGTCGAAGACAGCGATCGCCTCATCATGGGGGAACTCGACCCCTATGTTGGCCAGCAACTGCACGGTGGTGTTGTGGATGAGCTCTATGTCAACAGAGGAGAGGAATTCGCTTTTGTTACCAGGCACGAGTACATCCTTTATTGTTAGCGTCGTAGCGTCTTAGCGCTGAGACGCTGAGCCGCTTGGGCGCTGAGACGCTTCTAATTCGCTCCAGGGCGATACTTTCTGTCATACAGGGTTTCGTCATAAGGCGCCCTTCTTCCGGGACAGTTCTCCCTGGGGCACAGTTGGCAACTGGCAAAGTCCACTTCTGTGGGAAACGATATCCCGGAAACGGACTTGAGCGGGACCATGATCAGGCTTGGCGTCAGTTGAACCCCGATGGCGTCCTTTGGGCTGCCGAGGAGCGCGAACAGCTTTCGCTGCTCCTGGATTGGCCAGTCGGTGAGGGATCCGGGGTTCATTCTGGAAAGACGGCCGGGGCGGAATCGGCCTTCCAGGTGTTCATTTAGAGCTTGCATGGCGGAACGTAAGGCCATCTCCTTGATGGTGTCGGCCCAGTAGCTCTGTAGCATATCGTTTATCGAGCTCGACCACTCATCCAGTTCCGTCCCGCAGGTAGCCACCCAAGGGAAAACACGATGCACCTGCTCCAGGTTGACGCGAAGCACGCGGCTGGTTAACGTGATCCCGTCAACGACGACGTGATCCTCACCTTTGGATTCGATAAACGCGACCTTATAGACGGCTTTGGGCCTGGCAATGGCCTGGGCTTCACTGGTGAGCCGTTGGAGTTCTCTGGCAGAAGAGCTTCCCTCGGTCAGGCGAAGCTTTCTCGTGAGGGAATCCAGCTCTATGTGGAATGGAATACCGTCTAACACAATTTCGCTCATAGATTTACGCAGGGGAAGTGATGGTGAAAACGGGGCTGACGGACATGGTGAGTCCCAGCCCCGCCCTATGTTCAAGTGCTGCTGTTCTCCCGCCCTAGAGCGCCAGTTTTTCCTCAGGACGCATCTCCCGTCCCAGGCGGAATGGATTATCGGCGTCGGAAGCCTGACCGGTGATCAGATCCACCAAATGACGACAGCCCTGGGGACAACTCTCGATGCCGTAGCCATTGCCATTGTTTGCTTCCCTCAGGGGCTGAAGATGAAACCATACTTCAGCGGATCGTCGGGGTCAATGACGAACTGCTGGATACCCGTGATGTAGGCACTGCTGCCCACCCGAGGCACCACCGCTTTGAACTCCCCGACCATCACCTCGCGCAATAACTGGCCGTGGAACAGCGTGCCAATGATGCTTTCGTGGACGAAGGGCTCCCCGATCTTTAACTTGCCTTTGGCGTACAAGGCAGCCATCTTGGCACTCGTGCCCGTTCCGCACGGTGAGCGGTCTACGGACCCCTCGCCGAAGATCACCACATTGCGGGCATGAGCTTCAGGATGCGACGCTGGCGCGGTGATCTCGGTCAGCTCCACGCGGTCAATGTGCTTCTCCACAGGGTGCTGTATTTTCACCTGTTCGTTCACTGCCTCCCGAATTCGCAGGCCCAAGTCCACCAACTGCGGAGCATGGGACGGTTCCACCGCTACACCCAGTTGATCGGCCGACACCAGGGCAAAGAAGTTGCCCCCAAATGAGATGTCAACGGTGACCTGTCCCAGCCCTGGCACATTCACTGACACGTCGCCGCGATACAAGAAGGAAGGCACGTTCTCGATCCAGGCTTCGCGCACCTTCTGTTCCTTCGCAGGCTCAGGACAGGCCTTCGCAGGCTCAGGACAGGCCTCGACGATAACGTGGGCATGTACCAGGCCGGCCGGGGTATCGAAGACGATCACCGTCTCGGGTTCCCTGGCCTCGGCCATGCCCATCTCCACCAGCACGATAGCCGTGCCAATGGTGCCGTGGCCGCACATGGTCAGGTAGCCACCGCTGTCCATGAACAGCAAGCCCCAGTCAGCTTCGGGATGGCAGGGGGAAGTGAGTATGGCCCCAAACATGTCCTGATGGCCTCGCGGCTCGTGCATCAATGCTCGCCGCAGGTGATCCAGGTGTTCGCGGACGTAGGTCCACTTCTCGGCAATAGTCTGGCCGCGGATGGGTGGCAAACCACTGACGATGATGCGGGTAGGTTCACCCGCCGTGTGCGAATCAATCGCTGAGATAACGTGACTAAATTTTGCCATCTCTGTATCTACTTCCAGTGCTTCTCCATCCGCTCCAACTCTTTGACAACCTCTTCGGGCAGCGGCGCTGGCTGGTGCTCCATCGCCTTTTGGGTTTGCTCACGCAATCGCTCCTCGAAGTGCTTCGCACCGCTGGCCAGCCATTGGTCCTTGATGGAGCGGTCGAACAGATCTGAGTACCACACCTCCCGAAAATGCTTCAGCGTGTGTTCCTCTTGCAAAAAATGAGCGCCCGGCCCTACCCGGTCAATTAAGTCCAGGGCCAGGGTCTCGTCGTTTACCGGCACACCGCGCATGTACTGGTTAACCATGTGTAGCACTTCGTTGACCAGCACCATGTAGGCTGGCGAGGCGACCGAACCGTGATCGAGCCAGCCCGAGTCGTGGACCAGGTTGGCGCCGCTGAGCGCTGAGCTGAGGCAAGAGAAGGCAGCTTCAGCGGCCGCTTGT
The DNA here is from genome assembly GCA_016875995.1 of Chloroflexota bacterium. Lineage (GTDB taxonomy): Bacteria > Chloroflexota > Anaerolineae > VGOG01 > VGOG01 > VGOG01. The sequence continues at coordinate 15,619 of VGOG01000057.1, read as the reverse complement.
GGATCGGGGAACTTGGCGTCAGAGCAGCCAGCGGTGCCAAAGAAGGGCAAACGGTAGTACTGAGCCATCTGGGCCATCGCGGCGACCATCAGGCTCATCTCCGGCGCGGCGTAGGAAAAGACAGTCGTCCTCATGTCCATCACGGTGGCAAATGCCCCGTAGATGAAGGGTGCCCCCGGCCGAACGAGCTGGGCCAGCACCAGGCCACTGAGCGATTCAGCGCTCCCCTGCACGATCAGGCCGGCAAAGGTCGCCGGGGCCGTGCTGCCCGCCTGTGGCGCCGGATAGTTGATGAGCGGGATGCCCCTTTCGGCGCTGAAGAAGATCTTTTCCACGGCCGGATCGTAGTACAAGAGCGGCGAGATGGGTTCGGAGTAGTGAACGATGGTCGGCGCCTGCCGGAAACGCTCCTCACTCCCAGCGATAAGCAGGGCCATCTCGTAGATGTCGCGTACACTGTTGGCATCCTTGCAGCAAAAGACCAACGGCTTTTCACAGTAGGTGAACACCTGCTTGGCGATCACCCGGTCGGCGATGTCGGGTGGCACGTCGTCGGCCATACCGATGGTCATCACCCAGGTATAGTTGGGCAAAGCATCGGCCACGGTGGAGGTGATGCGGCAATCGTCGCTGACGAACCGCCGGCGTTCCTCAGTGAAGGGATCCAGGTAGTCCACACAATCCAGACTCGGGCCGAACCAGACCTTGTCGCCCTCCAGGAACACCGAGCGCTGGCCATCCCGCCGGCCCAGTACCACACGGCAGGGCGCGGTGCGTATGGCGTCCTCCACCATCCAGGCGGGAATGTGGACCTGCTTCCCGTCCACACGCGCGCCGGCCCCGTGGAGAATTTCCAAAGCCCGTCGGTGCGTGAGCTGGACGCCAGTGCGCTCCAGTAGTTCCAGCGTCGCTAGATGAATCTGCTCCATCTGTTCCTCGCTGAGCACTGCCAGTCTCGGTTTGAAGCGCAAATCAGGGCAAACCATCAGTGTTCCTCCACGAAGACCTGCAATTGGCGGGCCGTCGTCGCTTCCAAGTGACGGCCTCGCAAGAAGCTATCGCCCTCGACGACGATCCCTTCGGCATAGCGGGTGGGGCGCAGGGGGTTGTTCCTGGGATCCATGGCCCCGGTAATCAGGTCGGCCACCAACTTGCCCGCCATGGGGGAGAGCATCACCCCGGCCCAGTAGCCGCAGTTCATATAGAAGCCAGACACCTCGGGTACCGGGCCGATGAGGGGCTGATCGTCGGAGGTGTAACAATACTGGCCAGCGCTGATGTGGACATCTGCGTCCTTCAGTCCATCGGCTATTTCTTCCCAGAAGGGGCTGAGCCGGGCCACTTTCTCCAACACGATGCCTGGAAAAAAATAGTCGGTCGGCAGGTTCTCCGCTGGCTCGCCGATAGGTTCGTCGGGGTCAACCCAACCAAGAAGAGCCCCCCTTACCTCGGGGCGCCAGTAGGCGTCGTTGACCAAGTCAATCGTCATGGGTGCGTCCTGGGGGATGCGTTCATGTAAGCCGATGATCACCTTCTGACGGCGGACCGGCTCAATGGGAACCTCGACACCAGCCATCTTGCCGACCATAGCCGCAAAGGGGCCGGCTGCGTTCACCACGACGCGGGCGGAAATGGTGCCCCGGCTGGTCTCCACCCCACAGACACCCTGTCCATCCACCAAGACATCGGTGGCCTTGGTGCGCAGCAGGAAATTAGCGTCGCTCCCCTTGGCGAAGCCGTAGGTGGTCTCGTGGCAGGCCAGCCAGCCGTCGCGTTGGCGGAAGGTAGCCGCTATCACCTTGGGCGAGACGTAGGGGAAACGGGCTCGCACCTCATCGCCGGTAAGGAATTCGGAGTCGGTCACCCCCAGGCTGTGGTGCTTTTCCACAGCCGCTTTCAACTGGTCTACCATGTCCGGATCGTCGGTCATGAACAGATAGCCTCGCTGCTGAAGGGAGATGTCGTAGTCGGGAATGCCGACGACCTCAGCGAAGTTCTCGAATATCTTGATGCTTGGCTTTGCCAGAGCCACCATGGCTGGCTCGGTGAACTGGGCACGGAAGCACTCCGCCGAGGCCGCTGTGGTCAGCGTGGACAGCCCATCGCGCATTTCCACCAGCACCGTGTCCAGTCCGGCGCGCGAGAGCCAGAAGGCTGTAGCCACGCCGACGATGCCGCCGCCGATGACCACAGCGTCAGCCGTACGAGGGAAGGTTTCATCGGTGGGGACAAAGATTCTGCCCACGTCATCTCCTTGTCTGGCAGCATCGCCACTACAAGTGTCCAACCGGGCAACTCACTCACTGGCCACGGTGCTCGCCCTTCGCCTTCTGATAGATCCCCCTATGCCCCGAATGATACCCACAAGGCCGCCGGGGTAGAATATCATGGTCAGGATCACGAACAGACCATAGATGATCAAACGGATCTCCATCAGCGGTTTGAGGTACTCAAAAATAGGGATAACCAAGAACGCGGCCAACAATCCTCCCCAGAGAGTCCCTCTCCCTCCAATGTAGGCCAGGGCCAATACCTCGACGGTTTGTTTGGTATGCATCATGCCGGGGGTCAGGATTCCAACATAATGGGCGTAAAAAACACCCAGCAGGCCTGCCAAGGCACACGAGAGGGTGAAGTTGAGCACTCTATACTTGGTGGGATTCACCCCAGAAGCTCGCGCTGCCTCAAGACTTTGGCCAAGGGCTCTGAAGGCCAGCCCAATGTGTGAGTTAGTCACCATTCTAAGGATTAAGTACGTTCCAATCATTGTCGGCAGCATGATGTAGAAGTAAGGGCGCTGAGCAGCCGTATCTAGAAGGAGAGGGGTGATCAAGCCCAACTGTCCTCTGGTCAGATCCACATTAACAGCGGTCAATCCCATCAAGGCCAGTCCCACAAACCAGGCCATCACCGCTGCATAGATGCCCCTCAGCCGCAAAGTCAAGAGGCCGGTAAGAAGCCCGAGCAACCCGGCTGTAACAGGCGCGGCTATAAAGCCAAGCCAGGGGCTGACCCCCAGCTTAACTGCCAGCAGACCTGATGTATACGCACCGACACCCACGAAGGCTGCAAAGCCAAAGTTGACAACATTGATGAAGCCGACGGTGAAGTCAAAGGCCATTGCCTGAGTGCCAAGTAACAAAATCACCACCAACAGGCGGAGAATGTATTCATCCTCAATGAAGAGTGGGACAATAGCCAGCGTCACCAAGAGGATCAGACCAAGCGGGGAAAAGCCCGCGAATCGTAAGACGGGCTGCAATCTGTATAGTAAGCCAATCTTGAGGGCGCTTGCAGGGGTGCGCTCCGCTTTCTGCATCTCTCTATCTCTCCCATATGCCTTTCACTGCGCCTCCGAACAGCCCGGAGGGTTTGAACAACAAGATCAAAATAAGCACAAACAGAGTGATCACATCTTGCCAACCCGCTCCGAGGAAGTAGTAGGACCCAGTTTCCAGCATACCCACTATGAAGCCCCCGACAACGGCACCAGGGATATTTCCCAACCCCACCAGAATAACGACGAACCAGGACTCGACAAGCGGCCTAAACCCCACAAATGGATAGGCTTGAGTAATAGGCAGTAAACTTGCTCCAGCCAGCCCTGCCAGCGCACAGCCCAATCCGAAGGTCAGAGTGTGTATCTTGGATAGGCTAATACCAACCAGCGTCGCCCCTCTCTCGTCTTGAGCCACCGCGCGTATGGCCCTCCCCGTTTGGGTTCTCTGCAGAAACACCCACACCACGCCGATGGCAACAATGGCTATCAAGAAACTCACTAGTCTATCAACTGACGTGCTCAGCCCGGCAGCGACTTTGATGCTCCCTTCCCAATACTTGGCCACTCCTCTGTAGCTAGATCCCATTAGTGCTAAAGCGGCGTTTTGAAGCACAAATGACAAGCCCACTGTAAGTAGAAAAGCATTCATCACCCATTCTTCAGTTCTTTGGCGCAAGGGATAGAAAGCGGTTTTCTCAATCAAAACGCCTACAAAGAAGCTGATGAAGGTGCCAAACAGGATCGCCAGAAGTGGGTTAAGGCCTAATACCACGGCAGCAAAGAACGCCGCATAAGCGCCGACCATATAGAACTCGCCGTGGGCGAACTGGGGGATGTTCATGACCCCGAATACGAGGGCGAGCCCTAAGGCCATTAAGGCATATATTCCCCCTCTTAACAAAGCGGTAACGAGTAAATCCCAGAGCGTTGATAGTTCCATCTATTGACCCCTTTTCTAGGCGGCAACGCCTCTTAAGCCCAGATACACATCTTTCACGTATTCGTTTTCTAGAAGATTCGCGCTTTTCCCTTCCAACACGATTCGCCCATGCTCCAAAACATAGCCCCGATTTGTGATGTGCAAAGACGCACTTACATTTTGCTCGACAAGCAGAATGGTGATGCCCCTTTGGTTTAACTCTTGGAGCGCGTTGAAGACCGATAATACCAGCCTAGGGGCCAAACCGAGAGACGGTTCGTCAACCAAAAGCATCCTCGGATTACCCATCAAACCACGACCTAAGGCCAGCATCTTCCGTTCTCCCCCGCTCAGCGTGCCCGCTAACTGTTTCTGTCTTTCCTTCAGCGCAGGGAACAGATTGAAAACGTAATCCAAGGAATCCCTGATCTGGTTATTGTCCCGGACATTGTATGCCCCAAGGAGAAGGTTCTCACGGACCGACATCCCTGTAAACAGGTTTAGGTCTTCGGTGATGAAACTGATCCCCATTCTGTTGATCAGATCGGGAAGCAAACCCTCGATGGGCTTTCCCATAAACCTCACTTCACCGGCCGTGGGCTTGACTATTCCAGCGATAGTTCTCAAGATCGTGCTCTTGCCTGCTCCATTGGGCCCGATAAGGACAACAAACTCTCCCTCGGAGATATTCAATGATACATCCCATATCACTTGGAGATAACCATAGCCTGCTTGAAGGTCGCTCGCCTCAAGCACCTTGTCCCCTCCCTTCTACTGAGTGAAAGAACCGAACGGGTTCCCAGAACTATAGGAGATACTTTTCTCCTAGATATGCGTCAATGACCTTCTTGTCCTTTGCAACTTCAACGTAAGTGCCTTCCGCAATTTTTTGGCCGTAATGCAGCACGGCCACCCTATCGCATATCCCCATGATCACCTTCATCACGTGTTCTACCAATACGATGGTGACGTTTCTTTCTTCCCTTATCTTCCGGACTAGATCCATCAACTCCAGCAGCTCGCCGGGCGTTAAGCCAGCGGCTATTTCGTCCAACAAAAGAAGCTCAGGGTTGCTCGCCAGGGCTCTGGCCAGATCGAGGCGCTTGAGCTGAACTGTATTCAGATTCCTGGCCAGCGTATCCCTTGGCATGGCAAACTTGACGAATTCCAGCAGTTCTTCCGCCCATGCTTGGGGATCCGCGATTGCCTTACGGTTGCCAAAAACGGCCGCCACCAACACATTTTCAAGCGCGGTCATTTTTGGAAATGGCTGGCATATCTGAAACGTCCTGGCGATCCCCTTCCTGCAGATGGTCTCTGAGTTTAACCCAGTTATTTGCTTGTCCTTAAACTTGACGATCCCAGCAGTTGGTTCGTAGATGCCAGCGATAACGTTGAGCAGTGTAGTTTTGCCGGCCCCATTTGGCCCGATGAGCCCAAAGATCTCACCCTGCTCCACGCTTAGGGAGACGGTGTCTAACGCTAACAATCCGCCGAATCTCTTGGTAACGCTTTCCGTCTGAAGGATCATATAACTCACCTGTTCTCTTCTCGCTCCTCGTTTGTTCCGCTGCCAAGCCACTTTGTATAGCGGCCTGGCAGCGGAACCTTGGAACAGCCTGGCAGCGGAACCTTGGAACAGCGAGAAGTGCTCAAAGCCGGAACCTGGGCCAGCAAAGCCAAATTTCCTTACTCACTTACTATTTCATGTAAGGAGGCACCCCCAGATCCGCTTCCTTCCATACATCGGGCCAGACTATCTTGCCCTGCCCGCCGAAGTACTGGATCACAGGGAAGATGTAATAACCCACGCCGACTATTGGATCAGGAATAGTCTCTGGAATGTATTTGTATTGCTCGTGGATGATGGCGCCGTCAGCGCGCATGTACGTGAGCTCACCCTTCCAGAGCTTGTCTTGGCCAATCTTGTATAGGGTTTCCCTGTCTAGCTTGCCGTACTCCTTCAAGGCCGCCTTAGCTAGCTTGATGAAGAAATTCGTCATATCATAGGCCTGTCCCGCCGCGGACGGGCTTGGTGCTATGTTCCACCTCTTCTCGAAGTCGTCCCGGAACTTCTTGGCTTCAGGGGTAGTCCACTGTGGAATCTGGTCAAGCACGTAGTCAGACGCATCGCCAGCGAGCTGATACCATTCGCCAGTCCATCCTAGTCCGTCAGCTACGATATAGGCGTTCAACCCGACTTCCCTTGCCTGCTTGACGAGTGCTGCGAAGGAGGCAGGGGCGGTCGCGGTGCCGGCGATGAGTACGACACCCTGCTCTTTCCACTTGGTCAGCAGGGGATAGAACTCCACCTCAGCCATGGCAAAGTAGTCTTCTCCCGTGACCTGCCAGCCCACATCCTCGAGTTGACCTCGAATGGCCTTCCCGAAGCTCCGGCCCCAGTCCGTATCCTCCCCATAAATAGCGGCTACCTTCTTCGCCGGCTCCCAGATGCCCTTCTTGATTGCAGCCTCCAAGGTCTCTACGTAGGCGATGCTCAGCTTGGATGGCTCGGCCCAGGTCTTGCCCATCCAGTAGCTGTACTTCTGGGGATCGGATTCGTACTTCTCATTGACGAGCCCTGTGGCGCCAAAGCCGAAGAAGTGGGGGATCTTATGCTTTGCTACCACCTCCATCAAGGCGACCGCGACAGAGCTGTGCCAATTGATTATCCCCGCCTCGATCTTGCCCCTGACGATGGCCTCCTCGTAAGCCCTGGTCGCTTTCTCAGGGTCCGACTCGCAGTCTATCTTGACCATCTCGACCTTGTAGTCGCCGATCTTCCAGTTGATGGCATCAAACGCCATGGTGGCAGCATCCCAAAACTCTTCACCGACCCTGGCGTTAGGTCCGGTGAAAGGCCCCTGAAGTCCTATCTTGAGGACTTTTTCAGGAGCTGGTTTTGGGGCGCAAGCAGCCCCCAACAAACCGAGAATTACGGCAACCGCGATTAAGGTTGAAAGTTTCCCTTTCATTGTGAATTCCTCCTTTGTCTTTTTCACGCTGCCAAGCTGTCTTGAACAGCCTGCAGTAAATTCCCGACCGAACGGAGGGAGCCCAACCCTTATGCCCGACTCGGGAATGTTAACCAATATTACTGGTCAGGCTTGATCACCTCCTAATCACGATGGTTGAATCAATCAGTTGAAGAACCGCCCTGTCTAGAGACACGAAAGGGCAGGCTCCGGCGCTGGCCGGGCACTGCCCCGATGCTTACAATACGGCTTTAATCTCCTGTTGGAATTGAGCAATGTGCTGCCGGATGAAGGCTTCCGCCCGCTCGCCATCCCCTGTCTTCAATGCTTCAACAACTCCTCTATGCCGTTCCACCGCGTCCCGCACGTCGCCCAGGCGATCCAGAACGAGATACCAGAGCCGTAAACTGGGAGCATAGAGGCGGTCCAAAGCCTCAGCCAGGAATTCGTTGTCCGCAGCCTGGTACAGCAAATGGTGGAAGCGTTCGTCAACCGACATCAGACCTTTGATATCCCTATCTGGCACTTGCTCCAGGGCATGGAACAACCTTTCCATCTGAGCAATTTGGCCTGCGGTAACCCGCTGAGCCGCCAGCCGGGCACATAGACCTTCCATGGGCATCCGCACTTCAAAGATTTTCTGCAGGTCGGTGATGCTGATGTTGGCTACGAACATCCCCCGACGAGGAACGATGTTCACCAGGCCTTCGGCGGCAAGCCGATGCAACGCCTCACGGATCGGCGTGCGGCCCAAACCCAGTTCCTCCATCAGGACTCGTTCGTCAATCACGGATAGAGGGAGAAGTTCCAGGGTGACAATCTTCTCTTTGATGAGATGATAAGCTTTCTCGCTGAGTCGCACTGGCACTCCTTGTCAATGGCCTGCAACTCGAGAGGATTGCGTAGTCAATAGGGCATTTCAGGGTCGGAGATATATCTCAAATACACGGCGATTGTACTACACTTTGCTTGATTTGTCAAATCTACCCGCCAGCTATCCCGCGGTGAGGCCACCATCAATGACCAACGAAGAACCGGTGACAAAGGCCGAACCATCAGAGGCCAGGAATAGGGCTGCCTGGGCTACCTCCGCTGGTGAACAAATACGACCCAACGGATGCTTCGCCTCAAAGAGAGGACGAAGTTTCTCAACACCTCCTAGTTCTTCCATCTCCTGGTCCAACATGGGTGTATCCACACTGCCGGGACAGATGCAATTCACGCGGATGTTCTGGGCAGCATGATCCAGGGCCATGGCTTTGGTCAGAAGCACCATCGCCCCCTTGGAGGCACAGTAGGCAGCCGCTTCCTTGCCCCCTACTAACCCATAGTAAGAGGCTATATTGACGATGACTCCGCCGCCATTCCTCATCATCCAGGGGATAGCATGTTTGGACATCAGGTAAGCACCCTTTACATTGGTGTCCATCGTGTCGTCCCATTGTTCCTCAGTGGTATTTACCACCGTGGCGCGGTAAACGATACCGGCATTGTTGACCAGGATATGCAGTTGGCCGAAAGCCTCAATGGTCCTCTCCACCGCTTTCTGACAATCCTCTGCCTGGCGGACGTCACAGGGGACGAATATCGCCTGCCCACCGCTCTTGACGATGGCCTCCACGGTCTCATGACCGCGGGCTTCATCGCGTGCGGCAATGACCACCCGAGCCCCTTCAGCAGCGAAAAGGTCGGCGATGGCCCGACCGATGCCTGAATTGCCCCCGGTGATCAGCGCCACCTTGTCCTGCAAGGGACGTGCTCCCTCGCCCCGTTGGGGAGAGGGCTGGGGTGAGGGGAAGTTCTCAAAACGCCTGGTGTTCGGTGCGGGCAATGATCTCATCCTGCAATACCTGGCCCAGATCGCAGAAATAGTCGCTGTAGCCAGCCACACGCACGATCAGGTCGCGGTACTGCTCAGGGTTCTGTTGCGCAGCCCGCAGTGTGGCGGCATCCACGACGTTGAACTGGATGTGGTGACCGTCGAGCTTGAAAAAGGTCCGTATCAGGTGAACCAGGTTGTCCAGGCCGCCGTCGTCCCCGAGCAACTGGGGGGTGAATTTCTGATTGAGCAATGTGCCACCGGTGCGGACGTGGTCCATCTTGGCCACCGATTTGACCACCGCCGTCGGGCCACGGCGGTCCGAGCCTTGCACGGGCGAGATGCCTTCCGAGAGCGGGTTCGCTGCCCTTCGCCCATCGGGCGTGGCCCCGATCACGGATCCAAAGTAGACGTGAACGGTGGTCGGCAACAGGTTGATGCGGTAGGTCCCTCCCTTGGTGGTCGGGCGACCGTCTATGGCGTCGAAATAGGCATCGAACACGGCGACCATCACGTCGTCGGCGTAGTCGTCGTCGTTGCCGTATTTGGGCGTCTTGTTCAACAGCAGTTGGCGCGTCCGTTCGTAGCCCACGAAATCATCGCCCAGGGCGGCCAGCAGCTCAGCCATGGTCAAGGTCTTCCGGTCAAAGACGTGATACTTGAGCGCGGTCAGGGCATCGGCCATCGTGCCCACGCCTACCCCCTGAATGTAGGTGGTGTCGTAACGCGCCCCGCCGTCGTGATAATCTTTGCCGCTGGCGATGCAATCGTCAATCAGCAGCGAAAGGAACGGCGCGGGGATATATCTGGCGTACAGCCTTTCGACGACGTTGTTCCCGCGCACCTTGATGTCCACGAAGTAATGGAGCTGTTTCCTGTAGGCCTCGAACAACTGCTCAAAGGTCTCGAATTGGGTGGGGTCTCCCGTCTCCAGCCCGATCTTCTTGCCCGTCCGCGGGTCCACGCCGTTGTGGAGGGTGATCTCCAGCACTTTGGGCATGTTGAAATAGCCCGACAGGTTGTTGTTCTCCTTTCCAAACGCGCCAGTCTCCACGCAGCCGCTGGTGCCGCCGTTTCGCGCATCGGCCAGGGATTTGCCCTGCCGAACCAGCTCCTGAACGACCAGGTCGGCGTTGAATACCGAGGGCTGGCCAAAGCCCGTGCGAATGATCCGGCCCGCCCTCTTGATGAACCGATCGGGGCTCTTCTTGCTGACCTGAATGGAAGCGCTGGGCTGCAGCAGCCGCATCTCCTCTACCACGTCCAGCAGCAGGAAGGTGAGCTCATTGACGCCATCCGCCCCATCCTCCTTCAGCCCCCCCAGGTTGATCTGGGCAAAATCGGTGTAGGTGCTGCTTTCGGCGGCCGTGACCCCAACTTTGGGCGGTGCGGGCTGGTTGTTAAATTTGATCCAGAAGCATTGCAGCAACTCCTCGGCTTGCTGGCGGGTGAGCGTTCCCTCTTCCCCCCCCTTCATCCCCCCCACTGGGGGGGAAAGAGGGGGGTTAAAGAAGGGGTACAGGTGCTGGTCCAGCCGGCCGGGGTTGAAGGAGTCCCAGGGGTTTAGCTCTGTGGTCACGCCGAGGTGGACGAACCAGTAGTACTGCAGCGCCTCCCAGAGATCCCGCGGGGCGTGCGCCGGAACGTAAGAACAGACCTCGGCGATGCGTTCCAGTTCCCTCTTCCTCTGTGGATCCGCTTCCTGCTGCGCCAACTCCAGAGCCTTTTCCGCGTGGCGCTCGGCAAAGCGGATCAGGGCGTCGGCGCAGATGTCCATGGCCTTGAGCTCCTCTTGCTTATCGTAGGCGTCTGGATCGTTCAGGTAGTCGAGGCTATCCAGACTTCGCTGGATGTCTCGCTTGAAGTCGAGGAATCCTTTCTTGTAGATCTTGTCGTCCAGCACGCAGTGCCCAGGGGAGCGCTGCTCCATGAACTCGGTGAAGATGCCGGCCTCGTAGGCCGCCTTCCATTCCTCGGTCATCTCCTGGAAGATCAGTTCGCGCATGGTCTTTCCCCGCCAGAAGGGGATGATGGTTTCCTCATAAACCTTCCGTGCTTCGGGGCTGACGTCAAAAGAGATCTTTTCCCGCGAGTTGAGGATATCCAGGTCTTCCAGGCTATGGCAGCACAGTTCCGGGTAGGTCGGCGTGGCTTTGGGGGCCGGGCCTTTTTCGCCGACGATCAACTCGCCATCGTTGATGCAGATAGTTTTGTGTTCCATCAGATACTGAAAGGCCAGCGCGCGGCGCACAGGCGCCGACACCAGCCCCAGGTCCTGGCGGTAGAATTCGGTCATCAGCTCGGCGCGCTCGGTGGAGATGGTGGGCCTGGCGTCCAGGCTTTGCTGTCTCAGACGAGCGACTCTTTGACTCATGGTCATGCTATCAACCTCCTATCTTTATTGGCAAGCCAAAACCTTGCAGAATCTGTACTATCTCGAACATCCTTTCATCGGAAGGGGGACGGGTTTCAGGCAGGCCGTAGATCCTGTTCAAGCGGCTGCATTTATCGGCGCCGGCGTGGTGATAAGGCAAAACATTAAGCTGATTCAGACGGGGCAGGGCGGCGGCAAACGCCCCTGTGCGGCGAATGTTCTCCTCGTCGTCGTTTATCCCCGGAATGATAGGCACGCGAAGGATGATGTCATGCCCCAGGGTGGATAGCCTCTGCAAATTCCTCAATATCGTCTCGTTGGACACGCCGGTGAATTTGGGGTGCCTGGCATCGTCCATCAACTTGAGATCGTACAGAAACAGGTCTACGTGTTCCCGAAGGCGATCCAGGGTTTCCCAGGTCGCAAAACCGCAGGTATCCACGGCGGTGTGAATCTCTTTTTCCTGGCAGGCCCGAAGGAGGGCCAGTAAAAAGTCCCGCTGCACCAGGGGTTCTCCGCCAGAAAGGGTCACCCCTCCACCGGATTGGTCGTAAAACGCGATGTCCTGCTCGATCTCCGCCATCACCTCCGCCACCGTCACTTCCCGGCCTACGATCTCGCGGGCTTCGGCATAACAGGCTTCGACGCAGGTTCCGCACAGCGTGCATTTCTCTCTATCGGTGGACACCACGTCGCCGACGACAGAGATGGCGCCCTGGGCGCAGACGGTCTGACAGGTCCCACAGCGGATGCACCGCCTCTCCCGGAACATCAATTCTCGCCTTGGGGATTGACTCTCCGGATTGTGGCACCACCAACAGCTCAGCGGGCATCCTTTGAAGAAAACCGTGGTGCGAATGCCTGGCCCGTCGTGAATGGAGTATTTTCTTAGATCAAAAATCAACCCTGTAACCAAATAAGTATTCAGAAGCAACTCCGATAGATTTTCTCGTACCCTGCGAGGTCAATGTCCCGTGGGTTGCCGATGGTCTGCGGGTCGTTGTAGGCCAGCTCGGCCAGCATGGGGATGTCCTCCTCGGGGATGCCCATCTCCGGCAAGGTGGGGATGTCCACATCCTCGGTCAGTTCGGCGACGGCATCCACAGCCAAGAGCGCCGCCTCCCACACCGTCAACCCCCAGGTGTCCTCGCCCATGGCCTGAGCGATGCGAGCATACTTGTACGGCTCGCCCATGTAATTATAGGCCATCACCGGCGCCAGCAGCGCGGCGGTCAGCTCGCCGTGGGGCAGATCGTAGACCCCGCCCGCCGTCTGGCTCATGGCGTGCACCGCGCCGGCGCTTTCCGTGCCGTAGCTCATGCCGGCCAACATGGCCGCCATGGCCATCTTGTAGCGCGCCTGTTCGTTGTGCCCCTGGGCATAGGCGATGCGCAGCCACTGGCCGATGGTCTCGATGGCCCACAGGGCCACGGCATCGGGCCAGGGTTGGGCGTAGGCGCAGGTGTAGCACTCGATGGCGTGGGCCAGGGCGTCCATGCCCGTGCCGGCGGTGATACGCGGCGGCAAGCCCAGCATCAGCCGGGGATCAATGAGCGCCACGTGGGGGGCGATGAGCCCGGTGCCGCCGACGTTGAACTTGATCTTGCGCCTGGGGTCGGTGATCACCGCCCACAGCGTCACCTCGCTGCCGGTGCCGGCGGTGGTGGGCACGCAAACGAGGGGCGGGATGCGCTTCTGGATGGGCTGCGGGTCGGCCCACTCGTAGTCGAGTATCGAGCCACCGCCAGTGACTACCACGCCGATGGCTTTGGCCGTGTCCATGCTGCTGCCACCGCCGAAGCCGATGAGACCATCGCATCCCTCTGCCTTGTAGACCTCTGCTGCCTCGTCCACCAGCTTGATAGGTGGATTGGGGACGACACCGTCGAAGAGGACGTAGTCCACGCCGCCCGCCTTGAGGCTCCGGGTGGCCTCATCCACCAGGCCGGCGGCCACTAACCCCTGGTCGGTGACCAGCATCGGCCGCCTGGCCGCCAGGGCCTTGACCTCATCGGCCAGGCAAATGATCGCCCCAGGCGCGTGTTTCACCACGGTGGGGACTTCGAATGAACGCAAGTTAACCATGTTGCAAACCTCCTGGAAGTGTTGAAACGGAATACGCAATACGCACTACGCAACAAGTATTTCGTAGTGCGTATTCCGTACTACTCTCATGGATACTTGATTTCCAGCGCGGCCAGCGTTTCTGGCTTGGGCACGCCGTTCTCATCCCAACCGCGCACGGCGTAGTAATCGGCGCGCAGGCGCTCAATGTCGGCTTCGGTGAAACGGTGGCCGGCGGCTGGGCCGTCGGGCAGCGGCTCCTCTTTGAAGCGGCGCGGCAAGTCTTCCTCCTCCCTGGTCAGGCCCGCCTGGAGGTTAAACAACCGCGTCAGGTTCCAGATGCGCTCCCCCAGGCGATACAGCTCGTCCAGGCTCAGGCGTCGCCCCGTGGCCACCGCCAGCAAATCGAGATAGGTCTGGTCGCTGAGGCCATAGCGCCCGAAGTCACAGGTGATGAGCGTGTCCAGTCCCGCCAGGCGGTTCTGCACCTCGGCCAGCAGTTGGGCCTTGCCTTCCAGCGATAGCCGCTCGTAGCTCTGCCCCTTCCACGTCTCGCCACCTGCCTCGTACAGGATGGGGAAGGCCCGCTGGTGGCAGCCGCCACGGTCGGCGGTCATGTAGGCCAGGCCCATGGCCGGCACTCCCCGCGGCCCCCAGGCCGGCAGCTCCAGCCCTTTGACGTGCATGGCGAAGTAGTCCGCGCCGCCGCCTATCTCCGCAGCAGTGGCCCGCACCCCCTCTGCCAGCAGGTCGCCGACGCCACGACGGGCAGCGATGTCCTGCAGCAGCGCCGCCAGGCTCTCCACGTCGCCGAAACGGACGTCGGCCTTCAGCAGGCCCTTCTCCACAGCCTCGCAGGCGAAGCTCAGCACCGCGCCCGCGGAGATGGTGTCCAGCCCCAGCTTATCGCACAGCAGGCCCAGGTAGATCGCCCCATCAGTTTGGCCCACCTCCAGGTTGCTGCCCAGCATGGCCGCGCTTTCGTACTCCAGCGTATCCCCCTCCAGCCCGGCGAAGCGGCCTTCCTGCAGGCGGCCCAGCTTGCTGCAGGCGATGGGGCAGGCAGCGCAGGCGATGTCACGGTACCAGTAGCGCTCCCGCTGCGCGGCGTCGCCAAGTTGCTCTGCCTGGGGGAAGCTGCCCCGCTGAAAATTGCGGGTGGGCAACAGCCCCTCCGCGTCGGCCCAGGGGATAGAAGCGGGCGTGCCTCCGCTGTGAAACCCCTTGATGTAGCTGTTGTCCTTCATCTCGTGGAGAGCCGCCCGAACACGTTCTTTGAAGCCCTGGGGGTCAGCCAGGCTCAGCTTGCCTGTGCCGCGCACGACGATGGCCTTGAGGTTCTTGGCTCCCATGACCGCGCCACCGCCGCCACGGCCAGCCTGGCGGTGGGGGTCGCAGTCAATCACCGCAAACTTGACCTGCCGTTCCCCCGCCGGGCCGATGCAGACGAGGCGCCATTCCCGTTCGGGATAGTCGGCCCGCAAGCGCTCGTAGGTCTGGTAGGTATCCAGTCCCCACAGGTGGGCAGCGTCCTGGATGGCCACGCGGCCGTCGTTGATTTCCAGGTAGCAGGGTCTGGCGGCCTGGCCGGTGATGAGCAGGCCGTCGTAGCCGGCGTATTTCAACTCCTGGCCGAAGAAGCCGCCGAAGTAGGAATCGGTAAACAGGCAGGTGAGAGGGGACTGGAAGATGGCCGCTGAGCGCATGGACGGGGCCTGGGTGCCCGTCAACGGCCCGGTGACGAAGATGAGCGGGTTGGCGGGGTCAAACGGCTCGGCTCGGGGGTCCTGGTGCAAAGCCAGCAGGTAGGCTCCTACCCCCTTGCCGCCAACGTATCGTTCCAGCACGTCCTCCGGCAGGGCGAACGTTGACCAGGTTCCAGAGCTGAGGTCAACATGGAGGTAATGGTTGTGGTAGCTGGTCATGGTGTAAGTTTCTCCTTGAGGCTGAGCAGGCAAAAGTCGAAAGACGGAACACGTGCTGCGTATTCCGTGTTGCGTATGACTTGTTAGCCGCGTACCGATCCAAGACGTTCCCCAATACCTATCTCATCAATGGAGCGCAGGACGACGTCGGCGTGAGCGGCAAGCAGCGCTGGATCACCCACGCCGCTGAGCACCCCCACGCAGAGCCCCGCGCCGGCCCGCCGGGCCATCAGCAAATCGGCCACGGTATCGCCCACCACGGC
>VGOG01000056.1 GCA_016875995.1 Chloroflexota bacterium | reverse complement strand
GTCAGGCCTCCTTTTGATCTATTACTGGCCCTGCTAGTCCAGACCCTAAGGGTTTTCAGAAACCCTTAGGGTCTGAGAAGCTGCCTCCAACCGGTCGAATACCGATATAGCCATGTGATGCTGTCCCCTCTCGCGCATGTCCTCGGCAATGGCCAGCACCTTTTCGGTGGCTACCGAGGCCTCTTTACTGTTCGGGTAGCGCTCAATGAGTTTCAGGTAAGGGGCCAATGCCTGGTGCACCTTCCCCTGTTCGTCCAAGGCGCTCGCCACCCTCAGCAGGGATGCGCAGATGGCCTCGGGAATGGACTCTTGTTTCTGTTTTGCCATGATCATCCTCCTTCGCTCGGACCTGTCGGTTACGCTTCTTGCTCCATTAATTCCTGGCGCAGGTACCGCTTTGTGCGTTGGTAGCTGACTAGATTGCCTTCGTGATCTAACAGGACTTTATAGCTAGCCAGCACGTCGGTGGCCTCGGGGATACGCTTTAACTCGATCAAGTCCACGGTGACGTGCCAGCCCTCCTCATCTTTGGCGAGGGCCGACACCGTGTCGGGCTTGAGCCCGGTGAGCCGGGCTAGCTGTTCCTTGGCTCGTTGTGCGATTTCTGGTCCGGTCATCATAGCGTCCTCCTAAAGTGAAATGTGATGCGTGATGCGTGAAACGTGATGCGTGAAACGTGATGCGTGATGGTTACGTTTCACGTTTTACGTTTCACGCTCTGTGGCCTGGCGTTCTCGGATGATCCTGAGCCGCTCCAGCAAGGCCTCTTCGGCCTCCAGATACTCCTCTTCGCTGATTTCCCCCAGGTCGTAGCGCAGTTCAAGCTCCATGAGTTGGCCACGCACGGCGTCCTCGTCATATAGCTCCTTCTCGACCTGCTCGTTCACCTTCTCGGCGATCCAGATGACGCCTTTGATGGGGCCCAGTACGGGAAAAGTCAACAGGTCCATCAAGAAACCCATGTTTCAACTCCGATCGCGTGATGCGTGAAACGTGATGCGTGAAGCGTGACGGTTACGTTTCACGTTTCACGTTTCACGTTTCACGTTTCACGTTTCACGTCTTCACGGTTCACTCTGGCTCATCCCAATGGACAACAATGTTGACAAAGTTGTACGGGGGCACGGGACCAACGTACTTGAAGATGAGCCTCTTCCCCATCTCTTCGTCGAGCTTTTCCACTGTTGCGTCAAACTCCGCCTGACGATTTCCATCTACCAGAAAGGCGGCGTTAAGGACCATGCGGTCAGTGATTACCTTGTTGACACGGGTCTCGTAGACCAGGGGACGCAGGGGGGTGAAGATCTTCTCTGCATCCTCGTCCCGTTTCTTCCACATGGCCGCCTCGATCATCTCCCCCAGGCGGATACGCTCGTAGTAGGTCTCCTCGGACGGACGGCCCATCAGGCTATCGCGCAAGCGGCGGATGGGTGGGTTCTCTTCCACGATCTCGCTGAAGATGACATCTTCGTACCAGAAGGCCTTCAGGCCCAGCTCCACGCGATCTTTCATCTCCTGGAGAAGGCCGTGGAACTCGCCGAAGCGTCTCTTGAGCAGTTTCTCCCGGATGGCTTCCACGCCCGGGGCTACTGTGCCGAAGCGCACCGGCAGGATGGTGAACTCCTGCATCACTTCTTCCAGCACCAGGGTGTGGGCCATCATGTTGCGCCGGCTGCTGTCGTATTCAACGATGGGGGAGTCGCTGACCACCGCCGCCAGGTCCTCAAAGTGGACGGTGTGGACGATGTCGCCCCGCTCACCGATGCCCAGGGTGGTGAACTGGCGGGGCTCAGGGCAGCGAATGATGCAGTACATGTATTTTCCTATGGGGGTTTCTGGTTCGGGCATGGTTCTACTCCGTATTGCGTATTGCGTATTGCGTATTGCGTACCGCAGGATCAGCCCTTTCTCGGCCAGGGCTTCGCCCAGGATGTTCAACACCCCTTCGCCCCAGGCTATCAACTCGGGCGGCGTCAGGTCGGCGTCCAGGGCGATGTATTGTTCCCGCAGGGCAGTGTAGGCCCGGTTCACCTGCGGCTCCAGATGGGGGAACACCTCGGCCTCCAGGACCGCTTCCAGTTCCTGAGCATCGTCTTGCCGCCCGGTGCGATAGAAGGGTGCGACCTCGAGGGCCAGGTCCAGATAGCCTTTCAGGTCGCCGATGAGCAGCAGCAGGTCAGCTCCCTGGGGGGTGAGGTTGCCCCTCGCTACTTCTTGATGCAACTGCTGGCGCAGCCCTTCCCGCCCGGCCACGCTGCGGCTGGCGTTGGCCAGCGTGCGCCGATCCAGGTGAAGCAGGGCATTGCCGAAGCCGCTGCGAATGGTCATTTCATTGGCAAAGAGCTCCCGCGGCGCGTAGAGGCACAACTTGTCGGCCAGCAGGGTCAACAGATTTTCGATTTTCGATTTTCGATTTTCGATACGTTCGCTTCGCTCAGTACAAGTTTGGGATGGGGCAATCGGCAATCGGCAATCGCAAATCGAAAATCTCAACTGGCGGGAGGTTCGGGTCGTCTCGTTCTCTGCCAGGGGATGGGCGTGCTCGTGGGCCAGGAGCGCCACGATTGCATCCTGGTCGCTCCAATAGCCCTCTTTCTCCATGGCCCCCTGGTTGATGAAGACGTGGCAAGAGACAGGGTTCTTGAGGTCGTACAGGTTCACGACAGGTCTGTATCTGAGACCATTCAGGCCACCGGGGGGCAAGTCTGCAGCCTGAGACAACTGTCGGGTCAGGGGCTCAAGATCCCTCAGGATGAAAAGGGTAACGACCTCCTGTCGCCACCGGGGAGACCGGGCGTATTTCCCTATCACCTCCTCTTCAATCTGGATGAAAGGGATCACACCGGATTCGACGTCGGAAACTACCCGCAATTCTGTGCCGGCGATCCTGTGCAGGCTGAAGTGCTTGACGGACCTATCTCTTGCTTTCATCGGCGCGGGCGGCGACCAGGGCACCCTTGGCCACGCTGTACAACGGCTGGGCGACCAGGCGTACTTCTCCGATGGGCACCGGCAGGCTCGTCGCTCTCAGCCTCTCCTCAAACCTTGGCTGGAAGCCTTTGGGCATGGCCGAGCCCCCGGATAGGATGATGGTCAGGGGCTTTTGCACCCGTGGCGTCCTCTCCGATGCCTCCAACTCTCGCTTCATGTGGGCCAGGACGTAGTCAATGAGGGCGTCGTAGTAGATGGAGAGGGCCTTCTCGATGCGCGACACCCCCTCTGTCTTCGTCAGGTCGAAGGTGGACTCCTTGATGGCACAGATGCGGGTGGCAGTTTCGGCCATGGCCATGGCAACCTGGTGATCTATCCAGTCGCCGGCCCTGGTCACACTGAAAGAGACCACGGGCACGGACATGAAGGACAGGCACATATTCACCAACCCGCTGCCAAGGGAAAGGCCAATGCCGGTGAAATTCTCATCGGCCAGTTCAGAGAAGACCACAGCCAGCCCCTCGTTGATGGGCTTGGGCTCATAGCCCAGCTTGCTTAGCATCTCCTGCACGATCTTCTCGTGATATACGGTGTCCAACTCTGCGTCAACGGGCCGGTCCGGCACAGAGAAGTAGGCGATCTCGCCCGGCTCGCTGGGCTCACCGATGACGCGCTGGATCACCAACTCCACCATGGGCAGGGCCTCCCGCTCCGTGGGGCTGAGCACACCGCTGCGCAAGGGGCGCCGCATCTCGCGGTTGAAGACATTGGCGAACTCCAGGGCCTCGTTCCCCACCACGTAGAGACTATCGCCCTTCTGGATGTAATTCACCCCGGCCCTGGTCAGCATCTCTCTGGCAAACTCGCCGTACTCGACATCGAAGAATCCGTCCCGCTGGGAGCGGAAGCTGACGACGTCTCCCTTTTGCTCAGCACACACGATGAAGGCTGTGCCCACGTCGAGACCCTTGCCCTTTTGGCGCGCTGCCTGCTTCTTACCTTTAGCTTTCTGTTCAGCCATCTCAGGTTGTCCTTTCACCAGACCTTCTGCCCAGGCTTCGCAGCAGTTCCGCCGCCTGATCAATGTCCGAGGCGACCTCGTCCACGACCCCCGCGCGCTCGATGTTGGTGTCCAGCGCGACCTCCTCCAGGGGGCTGACGTAAGGCGTCTCGATCACGATGGGCGGGGCAGGGCGACGGAGAGGCGCTGGCTGGCGAGGCGCTACTTCGGGTGGAACCTCAGCGCCAACTGGTGGTGGCATCGGGCCCCACCGCCAGGCAAGGCGTCTCATCCTGCGCTTCGCCTTTAGCCGGGCTCGCTCTTCATCCCATAGGTCGCGCATGCTGCGCGCTCTCGTCCCCATTTCACTCCTCTGCTTTGGCCTTTTTGAGGCGGAGTTCCAGGATGCCGTTCTTGTAGGCCTTCTGCAGCGTCGCCGCGTCTACCGGCTCAGGCAGCAAAATCTCCTTGGCATACTTGCGCTCACCGGTGGTCTCCAGGGAGAGAATGTCATCCTGGATTTCGATGTGGACCTCCTCCTCGGCCACGCCGGGCAGTTCGGCTGCGATAACGATTTCCTGCTCCTCGTCGAAAACATCCACCAGGGGTTCTCGCACTTCGGCCACCACCGGCCCCTCTTCGGTGGCGCGGATGTTGCCGAAGCGCTCCACCCGCGGGACGCCCCCGACGCCGGTGCGGACGCTGAAGCCGTAGACGCCTCGGCCCTTGTCTCCCAGCCCCTTGACGCGGAACTCGCCCGTGCGGGTGACCTCCTCCTCGCCGGTCTCGATCATATCCCCCAGCAAATCAATGAAGTCGCCCAGGCCCTTGAACAGGCCACCGAAGCCCAGGTCAAAAGTAACCTTGGCCTCCTCTTTCGTTTCCCTTTTCTTCTTCTCTGTCATCTCTCTACCCCTCTCGTTCTGTATTTTCCTGGCGGCCCTGGGAAGGGCGCTCCCTTATCTGCGCCTCTATAGCCTCGGCTTGGACTTCAGCCTCCACAAGCGTGCGCAGCAGGTCTATCCCCGCTGATGCCGGGAAGAGGAGGTATTTGACGCTCTGCAGCAGATGGCTCAGTCCCAGCAGGTCCACGTGGATTTCTCTTTTCATCTTGGCCTTCTATGAGCGTCCAGCAGTTGCTGGATGGCCCGTCGGTCTTCGTGCTCGGCCTGACGAACTTTTAGCATTTCCTCTTCCACCCTCAGGCGCGCCGTTTCCTGATCCCTATCAACAGTCTCACCCCGCCGCCCGGTGCTGGTGAGAATGGATCGCACCGTGCGGATGTGCTTGCGCGTCCGGATGCGCCACAAAGTACCAAAGCCGCTCATAATCATCCTCCCTTCTCGATTTTCGATTTGCGATTTTGGATTTTCGATTATAGTAGCAGTGCAGCGGCCAAATCGAAAATCGGCAATCGGCAATCGAAAATCCCCTAGTACTCCAGCGGGATCTCCCGCCAACCTTTGGCCTCCCGTCCGTCGTCGGCCGCTCGCTGTGTGCTGCTATCTTCGCGTTCCTCGTCAGCCGACGACTCATCCAAGGCCCGTTGCAGCAGCTCGATGCGCTGCCGGACCTGCTGCAGGCGCTCCTCGGTCTGCTCCTGTTTGCCACCCCACACCTTGAGTTCCCGCTCCAGCCGTTCCCTCTCGTGCTCCATGCGGGCCAATCGGGTCATCATCTGGGCCCGGGTGGCCGGTATGGAGCGACTGATGAGGCTCTGGGCGGTGGCGATGTCCTGCATGCCTTTGGGCTTCATCCCGATCCTACTCCTTTCTGGATTTGCGATTGCCGATTTTCGATTTGCGATTTAGTGATTGGGCAATCAGCAATCGAAAATCGGAAATCCAAAATCGAAATTCCTTTCAGCCACAATGGTGCTCGATCAGGCCGAGCAGCATCTTGCGCTGCTGGGCGCGCCGCTCCCGGGCCTGGCTGGTGAAGGCGGTTTTGGACTCCAGGAGATCCAGGCAGATGCGCACGAAGCGCGGATTCTGGGCCGATGGTTGCAGGCCCTGCATGGCCGTCACCCGCGCGATCATGGTGCAAGCCCGCAGGGTGGGGGTCTGGTCGTACTCCCCTGAGGCCCGAAAGTCCCGCACCATGTCCACGATCCTGGTCGCTTCCTCTGGCGGTAGGCCGGAACGGGCAGCAGTGATGGTGATCTCCGTCTCCCGGTCGTAGAAGTCCAGATCAATGGTCACCAGTCGGTCGCTGAGGGCGTCCTGAGCCTCGTGGACGCCGGCGTACTCCTGGGGGTTGCTGGTAAAGATGGCCCGGAACTGGGGATGGACCTTGACGTAGGCGTCATCCCGGCTCATGGTGGGCAGAACGAGCAATTGCTCCTCCAGCACCGCCAGCAGGACGTTGTTGGCCTCGGGCCGGGAGCGGGTGAACTCGTCGTAGACCAGGGTGAAGCCCTCGCGGCAGGCGGTGGTCAGGCGGTGATCTACCCAACGCTGGACGGCGTCCTCCTCGTATTTGAGGACGGTGTGGATGAAGCGGTCCACGACCTTACGGTAGCGGTAGCCGTACTGCCCGCCGATGAGGTCCGAGGTGGCGAACTCCTCGTCGCCGGCGATGAGCATCACCGGCCGACCCAACTGGGCGGCTACGTGCAAGGCCAGGGTAGTCTTGCCCGTGCCGGCCGGGCCACGGAAGTGAACGGGGAAGCCGGCGGCCAGGTAGGCCAGGGCCCGCCCTGTCAACTCCTGGATAGCGGGCGTCTCCACGAAGTCGGGCCGTGGGCGCACGGATAGAGCAGCCGGCGCCCCCTCGACTATGGTTCTCATTGCAACTGCCATATTTGCGTCTCCTCTCAAATATCCAATATCTAATATCCAGTTATTGGATATAGATATTGGGTATTGGCTATTTGCCAACGTACTCCTCAACTGAGGACACCCGCACCCCCATCTCCACCGTCAGTGCTCGGTACCATTTATCCCGGGCGGCGGCGTAGGCCTCGGGGTCCTCCTGCCAGGTGCGAAACTGGTCGTAGACTCGCCGCAAGCCGGGCTGGGCCTGCTGCCAGGCCCGGTCGTTGAAAGGGGAGCTCAGGGGCTGCTGCGCCCGGCTCTCGCCCCAGAAGATGCGATGGGCCATCCCTCGCTCGAAGTCGGTGCCCAGCCCGGCCGGGGTGCCGGCGATGAGATAGGCCACGGCATCGCCGAAGGCCAGGGCCAGGGTGCCATCCAGGCCAAGCCGATAGCCGGCGGCCACAGCCAGGAAAGCCAACAGCCGGGTCAGGGCTTCCGGTTCTCGATTCTCCTGTCCGGCCCGTTGGCGGAGGACGTCCAGGGCATCGGCGTAGGCCAGGGGGGGCCGCTCTTGCCAGTGGCGGGGCGGGAAGAAGGCCAGGGTGAAATCGGCGGGGGAGAAATCGCCGATATCGTCAATCCCCTCCAGGCCCAGGCCCAGCTTCTGCCACAGCGTGTCGAAGAGGGCCTGGGCGGCGGAGAGATCCAGTTGCAACACAATCTCCGGGCGAGGCCCATCCCGCACCATCAGGCGGCATTTTACGCCCTCCAGTACCTGCAGTTGGGCTGGTAAAGTGATCTCGATACTTCCACTGGTGCGACCGGCAGAGCGGATCCTCCGCGTCCCCAGGTACATGGCAGCTCCTTTGTGCTATATTGTCTAGCAATATATCTAGCAGAGATTATAGCACAAAAAATGTCCCCTGTCAAATTGACCCTACGCGGGGCTTCAGGGGGGTGCCTGTTATGCAGAGGTGCCTTCTGGGAGGGGGAGACACGGAGAGGGGGTGACAAGGAGACTTCCGGCTGCCAAGTCTTCGATCATACCGAAGATCTCCTTGTCTCCCCTTCCCCTTGCCTCGGAAACTGTCCCTCTGCTCGAAAGTTTCACCCCGCCGCCATTTCCTGGGCTTGCTCGATCCATTCCTCCACCTTGGCCAGTTGGGCTACCGCCCCTAGACCCTGGCGAAGTTCCTCCGGCGTGCTTGCGGCCAACTGAGCATAGGTGTAGATCCCAGCCTCGTTCAGACGCTGCTGCATGCTGGCGCCGATCCCGCGGATGGCCGTGAGATCATCGGGGGCCACCTCTTCCAGCAGCGGCGCAACTTCTACGGGCGGTGGTGGCGGCGCAACTTCTACGGGCGGTGGCGGGGCCACAACCTCTACCGGCGGTGGGGGTGGGGGCGGGGCTACCACCTTCCTGGCCCTGCGCTGCTGCATAAGCTCGGTAAAGCTGCTCCACACCCTCCGGGCCTCATCAAACTCTGTCCGGAAGTCGTTCAGCATGGCGGCCGTGTTGGATTTCAGCGTATCCACGTACTCCACCCGCCCTCGGGCGTCCTCGGCGGCCTGGGCCAGACGTGCCGACTCTTGCTCGTCCAGATGCGCCCTGAGCTCGGCGGCCATAGCCTGGTGAGCGGCGTCCAGTTCCTTGAGGAGGGCAGCCGTGTCGGATTTCAGCGTAGCCACGTACTCCGCCCGCCCTCGGGCGTCCTCGGCGGCCTGGGCCAGGCGCGCTGACTCTTGCTCGTCCAGATGCGCTCTGAGCTCGGCGGCCTGGGCCAGGCGCGCTGACTCTTGCTCGTCCAGATGCGCTCTGAGCTCGGCGGCCATCTGCCGATTGGCCATGTGCGTCTCCTCCATGAAGGCCGCTGTCTCTGAGGCCAGGCGGTCGCGATCCTCAGCTAGTTTCTGGCGCAGTTCCTCCGCCATCGCCTGGTGAGCCTCGTCCAGTTCCTTAAGGAAGGCGGCCGTATCGCTGCGTAGCTCGTCTACGTACTCCATCCGCTGCCGGGCGTCCTCGGCGGCCTGGGCCAGGCGCGCCGCTTCTTGCTCGTCCAGATGCGCCCTGAGTTCGGCGGCCATCTGCCGATTGGCCACGTGCGTCTCCTCCATGAAGGCCGCTGTCTCTGAGGCCAGGCGGTCGCGATCCTCAGCCAGGCGCTCTCGCTGCTCAGCGGCCATGGCCTGATGAGCGGCACGGTATTCGGCCAGGCGCTCTCGCTGCTCAGCGGCCATGGCCTGATGAGCGGCACGGTATTCGGCCAGTTCCTGAGCCGTCGCCGTGCGGATGCCGGCGACCGCCGCCATCCGGGTGTCGTAAGCCTCCAGAAAGTGCTGGGTTAACCGACGCATTTCATCGGGTAGTGTCATACGATTCACCTCCTTTCCTCATACCAGAGTTGTCCGCCGACCGCCGCTCCCTCTGGCTAATAGCTGATGGCTGATAGTCCTATCGGCTATCTGCTATCAGCTCTCTGCTATCAGCCATCTGCCAGAAGTGGCGATCAGCGGACGGTGGTCGGCGATAGTCTAAGCGGGCGCGGCGGCGGCCGCCGTCAGGCCCACAGCCTCGGCGTACTTGAGCCAGGTGTCCACCCCGGCTACGACCACCCGGGCCTCGATGGCCAGCAACTCGATGCCCACCAGGGACACACGCACCCAGGCGTCAATGACGATGCCCTTGTCCAGGATGCGGTCCACGACCTCGGCCAGGCTGCTGGATGCAATCGCTTTCTCGACAGCCATTTCCGTTCACCTCCTTCCCCTGAGAGATATTGAACATATCGGCCTTTCAGCCATCCTTATTATATCACAGAATCGCCGTGGCTGGCGTTGGTCTTGAGTTGGGGGTGGGTTAGGGTTGCGTTGGGGGGGACCCCCGCCGCTCAAACATGTAGCCGTGGCGGGGCACGGTGAGGATGTAGGCAGGATGGGCCGGGTCGGGTTCGACCTTATTGCGCAGGTTCTTGATGTGCCAGCGCACTGTGCCGGGGTCACCTGTCCTGGGAGGGTAGCCCCACACCTGCTGCAACAGTTGCTGGCTGGAGAAGACTTCGCCGGGGTGGGCCATCAGGTGATGGAGGAGGTCGAACTCGGTAGGCGTGAGTTGCGCGGCATTTTCCCCCACCTGCACCTGGCAGGTCTGCAGGTCCACGGCCAGGGGACCCACCACCAGCAGGGGGCCTCGTGCACTCGCCAGGTCTTCCTTGGGGGCGGATCGAGCCCGGCGCAGCAAAGCTTTGACCCGAGCCTTCAACTCCCCCAGGTCAAAGGGCTTGACCAGATAATCGTCGCCCCCTTCGTCCAGCCCTTTGATGCGGTCCTCGATGGCACCGCGCACCGTCAGGAACAGGATGGGCACGGCGGCCAGGGTGGGGTCCCGGCGCAGCCGGCGACAGACCTGCAGGCCATCCAGCCGAGGCATGACGATGTCCAGGATGACCAGATCGGGGTGATGGCGCCGTGCAACGGTCAGGGCCTCTACGCCGTCGTAGGCGGTGAGCACCTCGTGACCCTCATCGCCCAGGCTGTGTTGTACTGCCCAAACCAGGTCCTGCTCGTCATCCACCACCAGAACTCGGGTCTTTGGCATGGTTCTCCTCTCTCGCCCGCTCCACGGCCTGACGGGCCATCAGGCGGACTTCGTCAAGATCAAAGGGTTTGGAGATGAAGCCGATGAAGTGCGCATCCTGCAGCCTCTCAGTAATAGTTCTGTCTTCCTGGTAATAATAGCCGGAAATCAGAACCACCGCGGTGTGCGGGCTCCGTTGACGTATCGCGGCGGCCAACTCCAGGCCGTCCATATCGGGGAGCTTGACATCCACAAAGGCGACGGTGTAGGGCCCCCCGGCGAGCAGTTCCAGGGCCTCTGTACCGGTGGTCGTGGTGGTCACTGCATAGCCCGTGGGACGCAGGATGTTCTCCAGTGCCCAACACATGTCCGGCTCATCGTCTATCACCAGAATCCGTTGAGGCTTTCGTCTCATCTCAGTCTCCTCTTCTCGATTGCCGATTGCCGATTTTCGATCCTTCACTTCGTTCAGGAGTAACTACTCAGCCTCTGTTGTCATTGCGAGCGTTTTTTGCGAAGCAATCCCCAACTTGCGAATTGGAGATTGCTTCGTCGGCAAAAACCGCCTCCTCGCAATGACAGCCTGAGTAGTTACGTTCAGGACAGGTTTTACGATCTGGCATTGGGCTCAGCAATCGGAAATCGAAAATCGAAAATCCTTGCTATCCGCTATCTACCGGTAGCCGAACGGTAAATATGGTCCCCTGGCCCACCTGGCTCACCACGTCGATGGTTCCCCCGTGCTGCTGGAGGATGCTGTAACTGATGGATAGCCCCAGGCCGATGCCCTTCCCCACGGGCATAGTAGTGAAAAAGGGGTCGAAGATCTTGGAAAGGTGTTCCGGGGGGACGCCACAACCGCTGTCGGCAAATTGTATCTCTACTCCCCTCGCCTTAGTTGCCTGGGTGGTCACCGTCAGGCTTCCCCCATCGGGCATGGCGTTGCAGGCGTTGAGGATCATGTTGCTGAAAACCTGCTGCAAGAGGCTCTTGTTGCCAACGACCGAAGGCAGATCGGAAGCGAGATCCTTCCGCAGCTCTATCCGTTGCACCCTGAGCTGATTGGCCAACAGAGATAATGTCTCCTCGAGGGCCTCGCTGACGTCCATCGGTAGCATACGTTCCTCAGGGGGACGGGCAAACCTGAGCAGGTTCTCGATGATGTATGAGGCGCGCTGGATCCCGGAATGGATCCTCTCCGCCGCCTCTTTCCGCAATTCCTGGTCGTCGGGTCTCTCCAGCAGGAGTTGGGCGGCGACGGAGCTTACCGCCAGAGGGTTGCGGATCTCGTGGGCGATCCCCCCGGCCATGACCCCCAAAGAAGTCAGCTTGGCCGACTGGATCAGTTGAGCCTCCAATTGCTTTCTCTCCGTCAGGTCCCTGCCTACGGCTACCAGACCCACGATGTGGCGCTCGTCGTCGAGCATGCGGGAACCGGCCCAGGCGATGGGAACCTCCTTTCCTTCCCTGGTTCTCAGGTTGATCTCCACGCTTCTCTTGGTGAACTGGCCCCGTGCCAACTGGGTCAGCCATGACCCCATCTCCTGCTGGTCCTCTTCCATACAAAGCTCGGGCAGGTGCTGCCCCCTCACCTCCTCTGACCTGAAGCCTGAGGTACCTTCGGCGGCCTTGTTCCAGGTCAGTATCCTCCCTTCAGCGTCCATCGAGACCACCAGGTCGTTGGCGCACTCCACTATGCTGGCCAGGTGCCGCTCAGTCCGCCGCACCTCTTCCCCCAGTTGCTCCCGTTCGGTGATGTCATCCATCAACAGCATCACGTTCTCTACCCCTTTCCCTCCCGGATCAGAGAAAAGGTGGAGGGGAATGAGTCGGTAGTAATAAACGCGGGTGGGCAGGCTGGGAGCTCGATAGGCCAGTTTTCCACCTTCTACCGGCTCACCAGTACTAAAGACTTCTCGCACTTTCTGGTCCAACCGGGTGTAGTCCAGCAACGCCTGGGGAAAGGCATCTTCGATTTTGCGGCCCACGGTGGTCTGCACCTCACGTCTGGTTTTCTCCAGAAAGTTGCGGTTAACCGAAACGATGCGCAAGCTTCGGTCAATCACCACCAGGGAGGTGGGGATGCTGTCCAGGATGCGGGAGATGAGGCGCTCGCGGCTCTCCAGTTGAAGCTTGCTTTCCCGCAGCGCCTCCTCTGCCCGCTTGCGCCTGGCGTCCGCCGCTTCCAATTCGGCGAGGTGTGGGCGCAACTCCGCCAATTCATTCACGAGTTGTTCTGTGGTCTTATCTTTGTCTTCCACCTTGCGCACCTCCAGAACAGGCAGCAATTTACGCGAACTCAAACCCTTTCTCGGTGAACAGCTTCAGGCAAACATCCACCACCTCAGGGTCGTAGAGGACGCCCCTGTTCTGCGATATTTCCTCCAGGGCCTTATCCAGAGTGTGAGCCGGTCGGTAAGGTCGGTGGGAGGCCATGGCCTCCACCACGTCAGCTACCGCCAGGATTCTTGCTTCCAGCATGATCTCCTGGCCTGATAATCCTCGAGGATATCCGGAACCATTCATCCTTTCGTGATGTTGCAGCACGATTTGGGCCACCGGCCAGGGAAATTCTATCGCCCCATTCAATATATCGTGACCGACCTGGGGGTGAGCTTGAATCAGACCATATTGGAGGGCGGTTAGCGGACCGGGCTTGCTGAGAACCTCAGCAGGTACACCGATCTTGCCGACGTCATGAATCAGCCCGGCCATGCGGAGCCCCTCGATCTGTTCCTGGGGAAGGCCCATCTCCTTGGCGATGGCGCAGGCCAGTTGGGTGACCTGCCGTTGATGGCCAGCGGTGTAGGGATCCCTCATCTCGACTGCTGATACCAGGACATTGACCGTTCCCTCCAAGGCTGCTTGCAATTTCACGTAACTTTGTCGGAGCTCTTCCTGTGCTCGCTTGCGCTCAGCCAGCTCTCGCTGAGCCTCCTCGTACAGCCGGGCGTTCTCGATGGCGATGGCGGCCTGGGTGGCAAAGGCCTGCGCCATCTTCGCGCTCTCCTCGTCGTAGACGCCGGGCTCTCTATGATCCAAGGTCAGGAAGCCTACCTCCCTCCCCTTGGCAATAAGAGGAACGCCGATCCAGGAACGGACGTACCCCGTGCCACCCCTGGCCAGAAAGCGCTCGTCGGCCTGGGCATCGGCCAGGACCAGAGCGCGCTTCTCCTGCAAGAGCTCGCGGGTCAGAGGGTCCTCCTGTATGGGGAAGGAGACCTGCAAAGCGCGCTCCAGGTCCGGGAAGCCCCTGCCCGCAGCCAGCCTGGCGGTGTCATCGGAGAACAGGAAGATGCCGGCGCTGTGATAGGGGCTGACCCTCTCCAGCTCTTCCAGGATGGTGTCGAGCACTTCAGGCAAGTCGAGGGTGGAAATGAGGGCTTTGTCAATCTGCCACAGAGCCTCTATTTGTTCCAGATGGCGCCGCACTGCCTCCTCCGCTCGCTTGCGCTCGGTGATGTCCTGGGCTGTCCCAAACATCCTTTGAGGACTACCTGTGTTGTCAAAATATACTTCGCCGATTGCATGCACTACACGCTCTGTGCCATCAGGCCTTATCACCCGCATTTCAATATCATATGGCTTTTTGGTTTTTAACGCAGCGTCAAGCGCTTCTCTTACTCGCTCGCGATCATCAGGATGCATGTGTTGTATGCTGGAGTCCAGTTGTGGGACGAATTCTCCTGGCTTGAAACCGTAAATGTGAAAAAGCTCGTCGGACCACTGAACAACATTCTTTGTTATGTCCCAGCTCCAGTTGCCAATATGAGCGATTCGCTGTGCAACATTAAGGTTTCGTTCGCTCTCTATCAGCGCCTCCTCCGCCCGCTTGCGCTCGGTGATGTCCTGGGTCACCCCTTCAACCCTTATTGGCTGATGGTTTTCATCATAAATCATCTTTGATCTATCACATACCCAGACAATACTGCCATCGGGTCTTACTATACGGCACTCTCGTGTAGCCTCGCCTTCTTCCGTTAATTGCTTCATAGCCTTTTCAGTTAGGTATTGGTCATCTGGATGGGTAACTTCTTTAAACAAAGCGGGATTATCCATAAACTCCTGCTTAGACCTTCCATATAGCTTTTCTAATGAAGGACTGAGATAATGGTGCCGAAAATCAGGCCATGATATAGACCACACTACATCGCTCATGTTATGCAAGATGCCACTTAGTTTTTCCTCGCTCTCCCGTAGGGCATCCTCCGCCTGCTTGCGCTCGGTGATGTCGCGGACGAACACGAGGTCGGCGGGCTTTCCCTGATACGTAATTATACCCGCGTTGAATTCAGCATATACCTTACTGCCGTCCCTGCGCCTGAGCACTGTCTCGTACACCGGTGTTACATCCTGGCCTGCCATACGTCGCTTGTACCGATCAACCACTTTGGCCAGCTCATCAGGGTGGACATAGTTGGTAAAGGGGGTACCAATAACCTCCCCAATAGTGCCGCCCCACATTTCTGCCAGACGTGGGTTGAGGTATTGGACTATGGTGTCCTGAATAATGCAAATGCCATCATTTGCCAACTCAACGACGTTGCGGTACTTCTCCTCGCTCTCCCGC
The DNA here is from genome assembly GCA_016875995.1 of Chloroflexota bacterium. Lineage (GTDB taxonomy): Bacteria > Chloroflexota > Anaerolineae > VGOG01 > VGOG01 > VGOG01. The sequence continues at coordinate 5,308 of VGOG01000056.1, read as the reverse complement.
AGCGCCTCCTCCGCCCGCTTGCGCTCGGTGATGTCGTGAACCACACTCACCCAGCCGATACGTTTGCCTGCTTCGTCTTCGAGGGGCATCACGCTGTGCTCGGTGGGGAAGACTGTCCCGTCCTTCCGCTTCATCCTGAACTCCGGCAGGAACAGGAAGCCTTTCTCTTCCACAGCGGAGTATAAGTGTCTCCTGAACTCCGCCAACCATGCTTCATCAACGTGTAGGAAGGCGGTAGTCCGTCCCAACATCTCCTGGCGGTTGTAGCCGAATACTTCCGAAGCAGCGGGGTTGCAGTCCAGGATCTCAGTCGTATCGGCGTCAATGATGAAAACAGCGTCCCGCAGGCTGGCAAAGGTCTTCTCCAGCAATTGGTGAGACTCCCGCAGCGCCTCCTCCACCCGCTTGCGGTCGGTGTCCTTCGCTTCCAATTCGGCTACTCGTTGGCGCAGTTCTGCCAATTCATTCATGAGTTGCTCCTTAAAGCACTTCTAATGGCCGGCAACAGCTCTTGAACCAGGTGTTTCTTTATCACGTAGCCACTGGCCCCGCTGGCCATGGCCGCCTCCCTGTACTCCTCCAGGTCCAAAATGGTCAACACGATGACTTTGAGCTGCGGCATTTCGTCCTTGAGCTGGCGAGTGGCACTTATGCCGTTTATTCCTGGCATCCTCACGTCCATGAGAACCAGGTCTGGCTGGAGCTCCCTGGCTTTAAGGATGGCTTCCTGAGCCTCGCCTGCCTCTCCGACGACCTCGATTTCTGGCTCAGAGGCCAGGAATTCCATGAGACGCCGTCGGAAGTCGGCGTGGTCATCAACGATCAGGATCCTTATTGCCTGCACCGTCCCTCCTTGCTTGCCTTGGCTGATAAGCAGACACACTATCGCCTACCTCCAGTATACACAACCTCGTCTGTGTTGTCTATTGGCGAAACGCTGATTTTTCAAAGAAAAAGGCCCTACTTTTCGTAGGGCCCCCTGCTTCGATTTTCGATTGCCGATTTTCGATTTTCGATTCTATGCGCAAATCGCAAATCCTACAGGTGGACTACCCCCTTACGGATGGCGTATCTGGTCAGTTCTGCCGTGCCGTGGATGTCGAGCTTGTCCATCAGACTAGCTCTGTGGGCCCTGACGGTTTTTTGGCTGATGTGCAGCAGCTCAGCGATCTCTCGGCTTGTGTGGCCCTCAGCGATCAGTTGCAGTACCTCTCTCTCGCGGTCGGTAAGTCTCTCATAGCTGTTTTCTACCATCGCTTCGGCTTTCTGGATGTATTCTTCGATGACCTGCCGGGATATCGAGGGGCTGAGGAAGGAATTGCCCTGGCGAACGGCCTGGATGGCCAGGACCAGCTCGGCAGGCGCTGCTTTCTTGACCACGTATCCTGAGGCCCCGGCGCGCAGGATCTGGAAGACGTACTCCTCGTCGGCGTGCATGGTCAGAATCAGAACTTTGACCCCAGGAAACAGCTTTTTGATCTGGCGGGTAGCCTCCAGGCCATTGAGGGCCGGCATGCTGATATCCATCAGCACCACGTCGGGGAGCAACCGCTGAGTCATCTGAATGGCTTCTCTCCCGTCTTCGGCTTCCCCTATCACCTCTATGCCAGCCTCGCCCTCCAAAAGCGAGCGCAGGCCCTTCCGAACGATGGTGTGATCCTCGGCCAGGAGTACTCTGATCTTGCTCATGACCCACCTCCTCGATTTCTGAATGTCGGCAGGGTGGTTTTTATTGCTGCACTACAGCTTGGAAAGCAAATGCCACTAGCTTTTCAGGCCGCGCGGGGATGATGAATTTTGAGAACTCATTCGGGTAACTGCAGGGTGGTTTTTATTGCTGCACTACACCTTGGAAAGGTGTAGATTGGGCCAGTCCGTATCGCCAAACAGGCTATCTACTGCCCAAACTACATCATTTATGATGTAGTGCCACTTACCAGAGCGCTGTCTTATAACCAGCCCTGAACATTTTCTGGAACTTCATCATCCCCGCGAGGTCCAGCTCAGGGCGATGCAACACATGTCGCCGAGCGCAAGAGTTGATCGCCAGCCACCTGAGCCGTTCGCGTCCGTGGCAAGGCTTCTACCAGGCGAATCACACGCAGCGCAAACTGCTTCGTCCGCCTCTTCAAATCCTCTTCATCCATCTTGCCCCCTCCGCGATTTGCGATTGCCGATTTTCGATTTCCGGGAACTACTCAGCCTCTGTTGTCATTGCGAGCGTTTTTTTGCGAAGCAATCCCCAACTTGCGAATTGGAGATTGCTTCGTCGGCAAAAACCGCCTCCTCGCAATGACAGCCTGAGTAGTACGATTTCCGATTGTCAATCGCAAATCGAAAATCGAAAATCGAAAATCCTACACAGGTATTTCTATCGTCAGCCGGGTTCCATGACCTGGATGGGACTCGATGTCGAAACGGCCCCCCAGGGAGGTCACCCTTTCTCGTATCCCTAACAGGCCCGCTCCGCGCTCCCGGGGGTAGGGGCCTGCCATCTTCCCTACATCGAAGCCCTGGCCATCGTCTTCGATGAAAGCGACCACGGCGGACTCCTGTCGCTCCAGACGTATGCTTACCCTGTTAGCCTGCGCGTGCCTGGACACGTTGGTCAATGCCTCCTGCACCACGCGGTAGAGAGCCGTTTTCATATCCGCAGGCAGCCTCTCCTCCACATCAATCGCTTCAAACTCGACCTCGATGTTTAGTCTCCTGGCGTATCGGTTCACGTACCACCGTAATGCTGGCACCAGACCGAGATCGTCCAGCATGTAGGGCCGCAGGTCGAGGGCCAATTCACGGACCTGGTCGTCTACTTCGTTGACCAGCAAACTTGTCTCGGCCAATATCTCCCTGATCCTGGGGGCAGGCTCTGGCGGCAGCTCTTTCTCGATGGCTGCCAGATCGAAGCTTATCGCCGTCAGTGCCTGTCCCAGCTCATCGTGCAGCTCCAGGGAGAGCCTTCTGCGTTCCTCCTCCTGTGCACTGAGGAGCTGGACCGACAGCTTTTGCAGGTCTGTTCTATGCTCGTTGATTGCGTCCAGCAGCCGGGCGTTCTCGATGGCGATGGCCGCCTGGTTGGCCATGGCCCGACAGAGTCTCACTCGATCGGCAGTGAAGGGGAGGCGTTCCCAACTGCGCATCTCGCCCAGGGACACCACTCCCAGGGCGCGCTCTCCAATCGCCAATGGGATCAGGAGGGCCGATTGAATACCTTCACTGAGGGCTATCCGGCACTCTGGTTCCGACACCGCTTGGGGTGGATCATCCTGGCGCAGGATGATCACCTCGTTTGTCTCGATGGCTCGCCTGTGCCAGGGAGCATCGGCCAGGGCAACTTGCCGACCCAGGCCCTGATCCCAGTCCAGCTCATGGGCAGCGAAAGCAGCTTGTATGGTCAGAGTTTGGTTTATCTCGTCCAGCAAAGCGATGCGGCAGAAGGTAGCTCCGACCGAGGTGGTCATCTTTTCCGCCAGAATGGAGAGGGCTTGGTCAAGCTCCAGGGTGGATGAGACCGTGGTGGCCGTATCGAGCAGAAGGGCGAGCTCTTCGGCCTTATTCTGTATCCCCTTGAACAGCCGGGCGTTTTGGATGGCGATGGCCGCCTGGTTTGCCAAGGTCTGGCACAGGCGGATTTCGGCCGCTGTGAAGACCCGCTCGTATTCGCTTTGATCCAATTCGACCAGACCGACGACCTGATCGCCGATGGCCAGTGGCAACATGAGCAGGCTTACGCTTTCCATTTTCCGCATGTGAGCAAGCTCGGCCGGATCGGCGTCGGGGTCAGAGACGTGGATGGCGAGGGGTTGGCGAGTCTCCAGCACAGCCCGGGTGGCCGGAAAATCGTCCAGGGCATAGGTAGTGCCTGGCTCGTCGGCCCATTTGGGATCCTGACGACGAAATTCGATCCAGGTGACAACTGCATCGGCCTCCTGGTCCCACCGGGAGAGAGCGCAGCCATCCACTCCCATAGCCTTGACCATCCGCTCACTGATGAGAGTCAGCACCTCTTCGAGGTGGAGCGTGGAAGAGACGGCCTTAGTTACCTCTAGCATGGTCGAGACTTCCATGGCTCGCTGCTTGCGCTCGGTGATGTCTTCCACAGCCCCCTCGTAGTACAGTACCTGGCCTTCGTCATCCTGGACAACTCGGGCATTTTCCCTCACCCAGATAATCGTTCCATCGTGCCGTCGCCACTGCACCTCAAAGTCGCGCACTACCCCTTCGCGCTCTATCAGGGCCTGCCACCGCGTGCGCTCCTCAGGATCTACGTAACCGTCGGTCACAGCGACTGCCAACAGGGACTCCCGATCCGGGTAGCCCAGCATCTGAACCAGGGCCGGGTTGACGTCGAGGACCTGGCCCGCCGGCGTGGTGCGGTAGAGCCCCACGGGCACGTGCTCAAACAGGCTGCGGTATCGCTCTTCACTCGCCTCGAGTGCCCCCTCCATGCGCTTCCGCTCGGTGACGTCGCGGGCGATGCCGCGAAACCCAATCGGCTCGCCTTCTGAATTTCTTATCAGAGAAGCGGAAGCTTCAACAAATGTCTTTGCCCCATCCTTTCTAATGATCTCCCAATCAAATCCTTTGTCAGGCACCCCCGTGGTGTATACTCGATTGAATGTTTGATACACCCTTTCAGCATTTTCTTTATCCATGTACTGCCTGTTGTTCATACCCATCATTTCGTCTCTGGAATACCCTAACATCTGACATAAGGCATCATTAAAGAAAGTGAAATTCCCAGCGATATCAACCTCGTAATACCCATCTTCAATGCTTTCGAGGATGTTCCTGTATTTCTCTTCGCTCTTTCGCAGGGCCTCTGCCGACCGCTTGCGCTCAGCTTGCGTCCACCCTAGCTTCGCTATCCTCTCCTGCAAGGTTTCTATCTCTTCGATCAACTGGGCCTTCTTTATCTTTGAATAGTCCATGATGCCTCCTGCTGGTCCCATTCAACCAAAAAGCCAGCCATCAACGCGTGGGTGCTTTTGGTTGGCACGTAAGATGGGTGTCAGCACCCACGTTTTGAATTCTCACCTCGATTGTAACATTAAACGCAAGCCATGTCAAGCATTCGTCTCTGCCGCTGGCAAACGGCAAGTAACCTTGGCGGCAATCGGTGTAGATGTGGTTTTGCCAAATGGCGATTTAGAGGTATAATTACCCATAACTTCGCGGAGGGGGATGTCTTATGCCACGGGAGACTTTCGACGAGCAGATCGGCGAGCTGCAGGAAGACCTCCTGGCCCTGGGCGATCTGGTGGATAAGGCCATCGAGCGCTCGATCCGGTCGCTGGCCAACCGTGAC
>VGOG01000055.1 GCA_016875995.1 Chloroflexota bacterium | reverse complement strand
TGGAAGAACTGGCCAGGCGTCAGAAGCAGACTGTGCCCGGCCTCATCGAGCGGGTCATTGGGGAGTTGTTGGTAACGTTCGGTCCTCCGGTGGGGGTTGCCGAGGGCTGAGCAATGATCTGAAAGATGGGCGCCGGTTATAGATTGCTTTAGCCCCCGATCCGACGCCTGAGTCGTAGCCTGGGAAAACATCTGGGCCGGCTTCAGCTTTGCCTGCCCTGTAAAGACAGCTCAGAGCCTTGTCCCAAAATCATGACCGTCGCCAGCCCGAGTTTGCGTCTGGGCGATTTTGGTGATACAATATGGTCGTATTTCATCACCCACATCAACTTCACGAGGCTGACGAATATTGAGATGACATAGCATGGGAGGGCATAGCGATGCAGCCTGGCATTGACCCCTCGACGAATCCTCAAGCTAAAGTGCAAGTGGTAATTGGTGGTCCGGAACGAGCGCCAACGCAGGGATAGCTTTGTGCCTGCTGTTGGCGCTTTTTGGTTTCGGCAGGCTGATCTGAGAATTGACCCTCTGCAGTAGCTGCAAGCGCACCCTCTACGTGGAGCGATAGCAGTTGGTGACTTATAGCACCGAGCGTTCCGCTCCAACCCATCGTTCGCTCATTTTGTGAGCACTATGGTGGAATCGGTTCGATGGACAGAACCAGGTTCTCATAGATTGACGCAGACAGGCCCATCAGGGCCAGAATGCGTCGCTGCAGTTCAGACAAAGGGGTGACATGGTGAATCGTTCGATCGGGCAGATGCACCACAGTCAACGTGATCCCACGGAAGGCTTTCAACAGCCGTTCCGTCGTGGGCCGCGCCGTCTGCCGCTTGGGATTGCCCGCATACAGGCCACTCAGTGTCTCACCAATCGCTTGCAGGGCCTCCCGCACTACGTGCTCCACCACGGTCAGCACGCGCAAGCCCAACGACAACAAACGCACCATCCCCTTCGCATGGTCTTCCCGCTGCACGTACAATGGGCGGATGCCCAAGGGGCGCCCCTTAAATCGTTGGAAGTCGCGCTCAATCCGTGGCGCACCACGGTAAGCCCACACCCCTTTGGCCAACGGAAGCTCTTCGCCGGGGGCATTGGTGGCGTACAGGCGCCAACCCAACAAACGACGGGTCGCAGCGATGGCTTCCGCATTGCGCTGAACCTGGACCACATAGCGCACCTGTTCCTCTGTGCGGGCCGAACGATCCCCGTACCGGCGGATGTGCCGTTGTTCTACCTCTCGAAGGTAGGTGACTTCCAACAGGCCCTCGACGCGCCGCTTCTTCAGGATACTTTGTACGGCACGCTGCAAGGCCTCCAGATCATCCCACTGCCGCTTTCCTCGTCCTCGAGGTGGGGTCAAAGCCTGCAATTCCCGCTTCGCCCGATCCAGTCGTTGAGCCAAGCCCCGCCGAGCTCTCTTGGCCAGCGAGGGCGAGTATACTACCAAGAGGCGCTCTTCCCAGAGTACCCATTTACCGTTCACCTTGGCTTTCTGAGGGCGGGGCACCTCATAGCCCAAGGCCAACAGTTCTCCCTTGACCTCAGTTTCTTCGCCTGTATCTTCACCACTGGGGGCGTAAATCCGTTGCAGCGATTGTCGCTTGTCCCACACCGGCTCCAGCAGCGCAGCCAGCAACTTTGGGACTTCCCCCGTCTGGGCCAACGGCATCAGATAGTAGTCCCTACCATCTTGCACGAAGGCACGGGTGGCCAGAGCGCTCATCTTGACGTCCCCGATGTACAATCGGCCGCCTTGGCCCACCACCCGGCGCGCTCTGGTGATGGTCGGCACATACAGCCCGTCATCCGCCTCGTTGCCAGCTACCACCAGGGTCGCCAGAGGCATCCCCAGCGGGTCCAGGGCACCCAGCATCACTTTGAACTGAGGCAAGTCAGGGCGGTGATCTTTACTATGCCCGTGCTGGAACAGGGTGTTCCCTTCGGTGTCGTGATAGACGGCTGCCGTGGTGCTGTCCAAGCGCACTGGCCCAGGCTGGAGATCATACACCCGTATCAGACGCTGGCCCAGTCGTGTTTCCACCTCCTCCCATGTCTCGTCATGGCTCAGCCAACGCACCACATCGGCCAGCCGATCATCGGTGAAGTCCTTCACCCCCACAGGCTCAGGAAGCAGCGCCGACAAGGTCTGGATTTGCTTCTCCGCCCAGGGCTCAACCTCGCTCATCCGGTGGTCGGCTTCGGAGAGGATGTAGCTCAGCCAAGTGGTGGTCAACCAACCCACGCTCAATCCTTCCCGATTACCGTGCGGGTGGATCACTTCGTCCAACACTTCAGGGATACCCATCCTCTGTTGCTGATGCACCAGTAGAGGCACGTCATCTATTCGTTCTGTGTAAATCTCTACTTCTGCCATAGTGGCAGAAGCTTACCCCAATTTCACTTTTTGCGCAAGAAATGAGCGAACGATCAGCTCCAAGTTAGAGATCGTGTCAATGAAAGTGAAAGATCCCTGACCGGTTTTGCATTAACGTTCATAGGACGGTCGAGGGATGCTTATGAAGCGCCCCGGTTTTGCCTCCTTCATCACGATTGCGTCGGGTCTCCTATTGCCTGGCTACTCTCAGGTGGCTCCCAGGCTAGCTTGGGAGCCACGGCGCGCCGATTTGCTCTCTGCCCTGGACCGCGGAGGGGCTGAGGTCATTTTATCGGCTCGCAAATGGATAGGTTTGAATTCGCATTTTTAACGCTGCGCCCAGGCTCATCAAGAAAGGAGTGGTCGTTGTGAAACACCAAATCCACATTATCGTCATTGCGGTTCTGGCAGGGTGGCTGGCCAGTTGCACGGGAACAAGTTCCTCGGGGATGCTCGTCGAGTATCGTCGCAGCGGCGGCTTCGCTGGCTTGGATGACCGCGTGGTCATCCAAGTGAACGGTCAAGCGACACTGACCCGCAAGGCTGAGCACTATGAGTTCGTCCTCGACCGCGATACTATGAACCAGCTTCAGGCTCTTTTCGACGATGCGGAGTTTTCGAAACTCCGTAGGGAGTACTTACCTCCTCGTCAAGGAAGCGATCTTTTCGAATACGTGGTAACATACAACGGGCATACAGTGCGAACAATGGACACCGCAGTCCCGGAGGCACTCTGGCCTGTGCTTGAGTTGCTGAACCAGATCATCGAGAGCGGAGGGAAACCGTAGCCGCCTGCCCCGTCGCAAGAAGGGGCGATATTATCAAAAAATCCAGGAAGAACTGGACAATCTATCTCAATACAGGAGGTGTGTCATGAAAAGGCGAATCGTTGTACTGCTAACTGTTGTTCTGGTGGTGTTAGCCACGTTTGTTTCCAGCAGCCCAGGCTTCTCCCAACCGCCCACCCCGCCTGGGGTCGAAAAACTCAGGCAAGATACTGGCGGCGAAGTGGACATCACCTGGGATCAGGAATCGGGCAACCCCAGTTTCATCCGTGGTCACATCCCACTGCTGCCATCGGACTTGAAAGAAAAGGCCGATCCTGCAATGGCGGCGCTGACCTTCTTAGGACGCTACATAGATGTCTTTGAGTTGGAGGACCCTAAAGCCGAACTGGAGGCAGTAGGGTTTGTCACCGACGAACTAGGGATGACCCACGTGACCTTGCGCCAAGTGTATCAGGGCGTAGAGGTGTACAATGCTGTGATGAAGGTGCACCTGAGTGCTGATGGCAAGGAGGTAGTGGCGATCAGTAGCGGGTTTGTGCCCGGCATTGCCCTGCCCAGCGTCAAGCCTCAAGTGAATGCAGAGCAGGCGCTGACTACAGCCAAGATGGCCATGCCGGAGGGAGAACTCACAACTGACCCGAAAATTGTGGTCTACGCTGGGGCAACTGGCGGACGGTCCGGGGCCTTGGCAAGATTGGCTTGGCTAGTGGAACTGTGGGATGACTGGCCACCAGTTGACAATGTATACGTGGTGGATGCCACCGACAGGGTCATCCTTGACGTTTTGGATCGCTTGTACGAAGGACGCGATCGTCGGACTTACACTGCCGATCACGGGACAAGCCTGCCAGGCCGACTGTGCCGGCGTGAAGGGGATCCATCAAGTGGAGATCAAGACTGCGACAATGCCCACGACTTCGCCGGTGCTACCTATGATTACTACCGCAACACTCACGGTCGAGATAGCTACGATGGCCGGGGCGCTACAATGATCTCCACCGTCCACTACGGGCGCAGCTACTGTAACGCTTTCTGGACCTCTGACCGAGGGCAAACGGTGTATGGTGACGGATTCCCAGTAAAAGATGTGGTCGCCCACGAATGGACCCATGCGGTGACCCAACACTCCGCCAACCTGGAGTACCGGTGGCAGTCAGGAGCGCTGAATGAAAGCTTCTCTGACATCTTTGGCGCGATGGTGGACCGTGATGACTGGTTGATGGGCGAGGGTTTGCCTCCAAACTGTCTGGGAGGCAGGGAGGCTATTCGAGATCTGTCGAATCCGCCACGCTTCGGGCAGCCTGATCATACCAGCGACTGGGTAAGCACCTGCTCCGATAACGAGGGCGTTCACACGAACAGCGGCATCCCGAATAAGGCCTATTACAACATCGCCACGGCCATCGGCAAGGACAAAGCGGAGCGCATCTTCTACCGCACGCTGGTAATCTACTTGCAGTCCACGTCGAGCCTGAAAGATGCACGGGCGGCTGCTCTTCGGTCAACTCAGGATCTCTACGGTAGCAACAGCACGGAGTACAACGCCGTGCGGGATGGTTTCAACGCAGTTGGGCTGGATGGGGTGTGGCAGCCGCCACCCAATGATTGCGTCTGCGCCGCCAGAACTACCTTGCTAGAGAAGGCTTACCCTGACCGGCTAGCTGCACTGCAGGTAGTAACCACCCTATCTCGTACCCGTGACCAGTTGCTGAATACGACATCGGCTGGTCAGCACTACCGGACACTATATTATCGCCACACCGGGCGCATTACTTATCTGGTACTGCGCGATGCCGAATTGCGGGCGATGGGACAGCGGATTCTGCATGAGGTGACACCTGGGCTGAATCAACTTCTGGATGGAAAGGGAGAACAGACGCTGATCACGCACGAAGTGGTGACTGAGGTAACTATCTTCCTGAAACGGCTGGCGGAGGCTGACAAGGGTGGGCCACTAGCCCAGGCCATCGAACAGGAGATGAAGCGTGTGGATCTACAAGGACTAGCTGGCATGACCTTTGAAGAAGCCTGGAAGCGCATCAACAACCCATAGGGCTGCACAGGTAACAACAACCGCCATTAGATACTATACCCAATGGCTATGAGATGAGAGCGATTCCGGGCAAGTGAGGTCACGCCTTGAAGAGACTCTCATCTCTTCATTAACAGAGAGCTTGAAAACTTTGGCTCCAAGAACGGAGCTGAGCAGAGGAGGCCATCAATGAGTGGGTTTCACTTCAGTGAAGGTAATTACCATACCCATTTGAGGGGGTGGGGAACAATACTGGGGATTTTGGTGGTAATGATAACCTTGGCCGGTCATGGGATCGGGTTGGTCTCGCCTGAGAGTGGGCAGGCCAGCATTCTGCCGCCTAATCGCATCGGCGGTGCATCAGGTAGCGACCAGCGGGCAGTCGATATCTACCCGGCCGTGGCCTATGATTCGATTAGTGGCCGATACCTGGCAGTGTGGGTGACAGCGCGCAATGCCCAATCAAGCTCTGACGGCTTCGACGTCTACGGCGTGTTTCTCAACGCTAATGGCCAGCCTATTGGGAACGAGTTCCGCATCTCGGATCGCAACACGGCGGCCCGGAGCGGCTCCCCCGCCGTTGTCGGTGGAAACGGCGAGTTTGTCGTCGCCTGGGCAGCCCAGGAGGGCGCTTGCAAGGTCTACGGGCAGCGAGTAACCGATGCCTCTGCACGTTATGATTGGGTCCTTGTATCTAGTGCAAGCCACAACCACTCCCCAAGTTTGGCCTATAATCCAGGGCGACAGCGCTACGCACTGGCTTTCGTCGAAGGGGACGATTATCTCCCACCCACCCTCTTCGGTGCCCTCACGGCTGATTGCGGCAACAACGCTTCAAGCACCAGTCGGGTTAAGGCTCTCGAGTTCCATGTTAGCGGGGAGAACCCGGTGGTAGACACCCAGCTCACCGTTTCGGATGTGAATGGTGGTGGGTTTCGACCTCGCCTGGCCTACAGCGCTAGCCTGAATCAATATCTAGTGGCCTGGGAAGATCGGCGCAACGCCGGTGGCCAGGCCTATAGGTTTGACGTCTACGCTCAACAGATAGCCGCCGACATGACTGCTGTGGGAAGCCATGTCGCCTTGGCTACGGGCGGCGATTACACCAACGAGGACACTTCTGCTACTTGGACCCCGCGGCCTGCTGTGGCGGGAGGCAGCACTAATTTCCTGGCCACCTGGTTTGCCCGCGAAGCACAAGGCGAAGCTGTGATCTGGTCGGTTATTGGGCGGTTAGTTCCGGGTAGCGGTTCACCTGGAACGGCATTCCTAATTGCTCGGATGACCTTTGCCCAACGCCATCCGGGCCGGGCGCCGGCCGGCTTCCTGGCGGCGGCTTATAACAACTCCGTCCAAGAGTACTTGGTTGGCCTGACAAGCTATCTCGAATCAGTGTGGGGATACATTTCCTTTGCCCTCATTCAGCGAGTGACAGAGGGCGGGCAGTTGCTGAACCTGGATGGATCAGTGAAGAGCGAGGCAGGGGTCGGTAGCTCAGTAGACTACGATAATGATGACCAGATTTCCATGGCGATAGCGGTGAACTCGCAGGGTGGGACAAGTACGAGTGACTATTTGGTGGCGTACGGCAAGCACGCGCCGCGCCAGCCGGCCCAGGACTTTGACATCTGGGGAGCGCGGGTGCAGATGGAAGCCATCACGCCGCCGACCTACACGCCAACCGCATCGCCGACGCCCACCCCTACAGGTCTGTGGCCTACACCGACGCTAACGCCAACGCGGACTCCCACTCGCACCCCGACCCGCACCCCGACGCCGACATCAACGCCGATCACAGGGTGGCGGCAAGTCTACCTCCCCCTCATCCTGAAGAACTACTCCTCAGGCCCTTCCTGTGGCTGGAACGACCCTGATAGTAATGAGCCTGGCAACGACTCCTGGAAAAGCCCTGATGTTCCCTACGGGTCAGGGTTCTTCGTAGATCGAACCTTCTGGTCCCTCACCCAGCCAGAAGGCCAAGAAGGCAATGACCCCGACTGGTTCAAGTGGAGAGTAGACTGGACCGGCACCCACTGGTTATGGACACAGAATCTGGATCCCGGCAGTCTCCGCATCTGGCTATTGGTCTCTCAAGCCAGTGGGGACTCGCTGGTGCCCATAGGTTGGGGTGAGTCCTACGGGCTGGGGCAACTCGGGGTTTGGCTAGAACAAGGTCAGGACTATTACGTTCTGGTCAGCAACCTCACTATTCCGCAGGTAGGCTGTTACAGCCTCTGGCTGCAGCCGTGAGAAAGTACGCGGGAATGCCAAGCTGGCCGTAGGGCAAGGCCCCGATTGCTTATGACCTGACACAGGTTATCAAGTATTGTCGTGCCTTTGGGTAAGGGCTGAGACAGGTATATCACTCGGATGATGGTTGCTTCTCCAATAAGAGGGGCTGGTCAACGCACGGCCAGCCCCTGTTTGGCTTTTGGGCTATATTGCCTACAACTTCAGAGAAGCAATGAGAGCTTCAATACTCGGTGAACTCCCGCTTCCTGGGCTCTGACAGGTCCAGTTCACCTCTGCGGGGGTGTAACTTGATGTACCACTCCTCCATGATCAGAGCCCCCACAATGGCATCTAAGCGTCCGTATTCGGTCTCGCCCAGGTCCTTAACGACGTAGGCCATCATGTCGAATTCCAGCCCATCTATCGTGGCGGTGAGGTCGCAACGCTCATCCAGACGCCGAACGACTCCCCCCAGACCGACGGTGATGGGGCTGACTTTCCGAGAAACAGGCGGGCGAAACTCGGCTGTAATATAGGAGCGAAGGGAATCGAGTTCCGAGTGTGACCCCAAAAGGCACCTTTTGGCTTTTCGTGAGCTTGCTAGAATAAGTGTTGTGTGATAGAATTTAGATGAGCCATAACGAGGAGGAAGGAGTGGGATGACGACAAACTCGCGTCCTGCTGAAAGCGGAAAGGAGGAGACCCCTATGGAATTTACGGTCATTCTCGAAGAGTGTGGCGACATCCCTCTGAAAGGAGTCTAAAGATGGTTTCTAATGACCTTGCCAAACAATTACATGATAGGGCTACACGGGGCCAGACGCTCTTGGCAGAAGAACAGAGACAGTTAGAAAACTGGTATGCGAGTCAAGATATTGCTGAGAGTAAGGCATTGGGTTTGGCTACTGGCGAAAAAACATTGGCCACCCTCCAAGCTCAAGTTGACGCCGCGTTGGCTCAGTTAATGACGGTCGCCAAACGCATCCAGGAGATTGCTTCCGAGAACGAAACCTTGCGGCGCGAAATAGCTAACCTGCGCCACCAACTGGTTTATCTGCTTGAGACGCAACCAGGATGACCATTAACGATGATATTCGAAAGCAAGTACGGCAGCGGGCTAACTTCGCTTGCGAGTTTTGCGGCGTCACAGAAACAGATGCAGGCAGTGAACTTACGGTTGACCATTATCAACCGAGAGCCAAAGGCGGCGACGATAGCCTGGAGAATCTGCTTTATTGCTGCCCTCGTTGCAACCAGTACAAGCTTGATTATTGGCCGACCCAGCCTGACGATCCATTACTGTGGAATCCGCGCCGCGAGTCAGCCTCTCAACATTTTCTGGAACTGGATGATGGAACACTGCATCCCTTGACGACAGTAGGTGCTTTTACACTGAAACGCCTTCGTCTTAATCGTCCCCCGCTGGTGGCTTACCGCTTACGCAAACGGCAGCAAGCCGAAGAAATCCGCCTGCTGACCCGCTATCGAGAGATAGTCCTGTTGCTGGAACGGTTAAACACTCAGTTGTCTGACCTCATGGAAGAACAACACCAACTTCTTGGGGAAGAATGGGAGTTATTAAGATTGCTCCTCAGACATAAAGAATATTGAGCTTCTATAATTAAAGAGTGGATGATCCTCAGGTGCGTAGGGGCACTGTCATTCGAGTTTCGCCTCAGGCTACGGCCATACTTGTCCACATAGTTCGGTTACGATGGCGAAAAAAGAGGGGCTGGTCAATGCATGACCAGCCTCTTCTGATTTCCCAAGGGATTACGGGATGTGGGTTGTCGCCATCGAACCCAAGTCGCGCAGTATGTTGCACGTGGCTGTCAGTGGAGGACCCGCTTATGCCTGCTCATGCAGTACTGCACGAGCGCGTTCGATTTGTTGCCGCACGGCAGCCGTGGCTGTGCCGCCGTAGGAGTCCCTGGCCTCCACCGAATGCCGGTGGTCGAACACGGCGTAGAGGTCGGATTCAAAGGCGTCGGAGATGGCCTGGAACTCGGCCAGGGGCAGCTCGCGCAGCGGGAGGCCCAGCGCTTCGGCCCGCCGCACGGCGCGGCCCACCAACTCGTGGCTCTGGCGGAAGGGAACGCCGCGCCGCACCAGGTAGTCGGCCAGGTCGGTGGCCAGCAGGGCATCGTCGAGGGCGGCGGCCATGGCCCCGGCGTTGACCTTCAGGGTGCGTACCACGCCTGCGGCCACCGGCAGCGCCAGCTTCAACGTGTCCAGGGCGTCGAACAGTGGCTCCTTGTCTTCTTGCAGGTCCTTGTTGTACGTCGTCGGCAACCCCTTGAGGGTGGTCAGCAAGGCCACCAGGTGCCCCACCATCCGCCCGGCCTTGCCCCGCAGCAGTTCCAGCGAGTCGGGGTTCTTCTTCTGCGGCATCAGGCTGGAGCCGGTGGCGTAGGCGTCGTCCAGCTCCACGAAGCCGAACTCCGCCGACGACCATAAGATCAGGTCCTCGGCCAGGCGGCTGAGGTGGGTTTGTAGCAGCGCGGCCCAGAACAGGAACTCGGCCACGAAATCGCGGTCCGATACGGCGTCCATGCTATTCTCGCAGATCGTCCGAAACCCCAGCTCATCGGCCAGGAAGTGGCGGTCAATGCCCAGGGCGTGGCCGGCCAGCGCCCCCGCACCCAGCGGCAGCACGGCGACCCGTTTCTCCAAATCGTCCAGCCGCTCCCGATCCCGCCGCAGCATCCAGAAGTAGCTCATCAGCCAGTGGCTGAACAGCACCGGCTGCGCCCGCTGCAAGTGCGTGTAGCCGGGCATGATGACCTCCAGATGCTGCTCCGCCTTGGTGACGATGGCCTCTTGCAGCCCGATAAGCTGCTGGCGCAGGCCCGGAATCTCCCACATCAGGTAGAGCCGCAGGTCGGTAGCCACCTGATCGTTGCGGCTGCGCCCGGTGTGCAGCTTGCCTGCCACTTCACCGATCAGTTCCCCCAGCCGCCGCTCGACGGCGGTGTGGATGTCCTCGTCCGACGGCTTGATCTCGAACTCGCCGGCCTCGAACTCCCGCGCCACCGCCTCCAACCCCTGGATGAGCCGATCCCGCTCGTCGGCGGTGAGAAGCCCAGCGCGTTCCAATGCCCTGGCGTAGGCCATGCTGCCCTCGATGTCCGCCGCCCACAGCCGCCAATCGAAGCCGATGGAGGTGTTGAAGCGTTCCATCAGCTCATCAGGAGTTCCCTCGAATCGTCCGCCCCATAACTTCATCCTTCCCCCTTGTCATTCCCCACATGCTGGAAGTTAGAGGTTGGAAGTTGGATGCTGGAAGCTGATTTCCAACATCCAATCTCCAACTTCCAACCTCAAGTCAGTCCCGCTTAAACTTGCTGTAATTGGGCGCCCGATAGCCAGAGATCCCCAACCCCTCGATGTCCAGCAGTGCCTTGACCTTGAGCGGCAGACCGAAGAGGTTGATGAACCCCTCGGCATCGGCCTGGTCGTAGACGTCTTCCTCGCCGAAGGTGGCGTAGTCCTCGCGGTAGAGGCTGTAGGGGGACTTGCGACCAACTACGGTGCAGCTTCCCTTATACAGCTTGACCCGCACCGTGCCGGTGACGGTCTCCTGCGTCTGGCGCACGAAGGCGTCCAGGGCCTCCCGCAGCGGCGTGAACCACTGGCCGTAGTAGACCAGCTCGGCGTAGCGCTGGGCGACCACGTCTTTGTAGTGCAGCGTCTCCCGATCGAGGCAGATGCTCTCCAGGGCGCGGTGGGCGGTGTAGAGGATGGTGCCGCCGGGGGTCTCGTACACCCCGCGCGACTTCACCCCCACCAGGCGGTTTTCCACCAGGTCTGCCCGCCCCACGCCGTGCGCGCCGCCCAGCTCGTTCAGCCGGGTCAGTAGCTCCGCCGGGCCATAGGCCACGCCATCAATGCGCTTGGGTATGCCCTCCTTGAAGTCAATCTCCAGGTAGAGCGGCTCGTCGGGCGCGGCCTCGGGGGCCACGGTGAGCACAAACATGTCCTCCTCCGGCTCCTGCCAGGGGTCCTCCAGGATGCCACCCTCGTGGCTCAGGTGCCAGATGTTGCGGTCGCGGCTGTAGATGGAGCGCTCGGTGGCTGCCACCGGCACGTTGTGGGCTGCGGCGTAGGCCAGCGCGTCCTCCCGCGAGCGGATGTCCCATTCCCGCCAGGGGGCGATGACCTGCAGGCGGGGGTTGAGGGCCTTGTAGGTCAGCTCGAAGCGCACCTGGTCGTTGCCCTTGCCGGTGCAGCCGTGAGCCACGGCGTCGGCTCCCTCCAACTCGGCAATCTCCACCTGTCGTTTGGCGATGATCGGGCGGGCGAAGGACGTGCCCAGCAGATACTGTCGCTCGTAGATGGCCCCGGCCATCATGGTGGGGAAGGCGTACTCCATCAGGAACTCCTCGCGCAGGTCCTCAATGTAGGCTTTGCTGGCTCCCGTGGAGAGAGCCTTCTCCTCCAGCCCCTCCAGCTCCTCCCCCTGGCCCAGGTCGGCGGTGAAGGTGACCACCTCGCAACCGTAGCGTTCCTTCAACCAGACCAGAATGACCGAAGTGTCCAGTCCGCCCGAATAGGCCAAAACGACCTTCTTCATCGTTCATTTCCCTCCTTTTCACGTTTGACGTTTGACGTTTCACGCAATACGCAATACGCAATACGCATCACGCATCACGCATCACGCATCACGCATCACGTATCACTTCCTCCATCACCTCTATCGCCCGGTAGAACTCCTCCACCTGAACGTGCTCCTGCGGCGTGTGGTCGAGAGAAGAGTCGCCGGGGCCGTAGGCCACGATGGGGCAATTCCACACCGGGCCGACGGTATTCAGGTCGGAGGTGCCCAGCTTCAGCTTGAAGGCGGGACGCCCGCCCCGGGCGCGGATGGCCCGCAGGAAGGCCCTCACCAGGGGATTGTTCTTGTCCGCCTTGTAGGGAACGTCCTCGCCGCTGAAGCCGACGGCGGCGCCGTTGGCCCACCCTCGCATGTGTTTCTTCAGCGAGGGCACGTCCAGGCCGAAGGGTATGCGCAGGGTCATGTCCATAGTGACTTCCTCCTCGAAGCCGCCATTATGGGTGGTGATGCGGTGCAGCGAATGATCCAGCGTGTGGAAGCGAAAGCGCTCACCCCGGTTGAACTCTCGGGCGTACTCGGTCAGGCGGTTCCAGAACCCGATAGCTCGCTCCGAGGCCGACGGTCCCTGGGCGGTGCTGTGCCGCGTAGGCGCGGCCAGGCGATAGGTCACCAGCAGGCGGCCTTTGTAGCCCAGGGTCACGTGCTGCCAGCCGCTTGGCTCGCCGATGATCACCATCTGGGGGGAGAAGCTGTCCAGCAGGTAACGTGCCCCTTTCGAGTGCGCCTCCTCTTCGACGGCGCCCACCACCACGATGCGCTTGTCTGGTAAGGGTCCCACCCGCGCCGCCGCCAGGATGAAGGTAGCCAGCGCTCCCTTGGCGTCCACCGCTCCTCGCCCGTAGAGCCGGCCATCCTGCAAGTGGATGGGAATGAACCCCTCGACGGTGTCTATATGCCCCAGCAGCACGATCTCCCTCTCGCCTTCGCCCAGCACGCCGATGGCGTTGCCCACCGCGTCCTGGTAAGCGCGGAAGCCCAGGGCCCTCATCTGCGTCACCAGGTAGGCCGCCATCTCCCCCTCTTGCCCCGAAGGGCTGTAGATTTCCAGCATCTCCCGCAGTAATGCTAATTCGTCCATTTCTGCTTCCTCCTTGACAAAGGAAACAAGTACACAAGTAGACAAGTACACAAGGGCCGATGTGAGTACTCGTCTGGTTGCCTTGTCTACTTGTTTACTTGTTTACTCGCTGATGAGAGCACCTCTTCCACCGCCTCGGCTACCGTTTCCAACTCCATCCGATTGATGACCAGCGGCGGCAAAAAGCGCATCACGATCGGCCCGGCCGAGAGGGCCAGCACCCCTCGTTCCATCAGTGCCGCCAGATAAGGCTGGGCCTTGCGTTTCAACTCGATGCCCACCATCAGCCCCAGCCCTCGCACCTCCCGGATGAGGGGCGAGTCCACCTCCCGCAGGCGGTAGAGAAAGTATGCCCCTAGCTCCGCCGTTCGTCGGGGGAGGGCCTCTTCCTCAGTAACATGGACGACGGCCAGGGCGGCAGCGCAAGCCAGCGGATTGCCTCCGAAAGTCGAGCCGTGCACTCTGCTCGGCAACTCCCCCACGCGGGGACCGAGCAACACCGCACCCATCGGTATCCCGCCGGCGATGGCCTTGGCCAGGCACAGCACATCGGGCTGCAGGCCGTGATGCTGGCAGGCGAACAGGCGGCCCGTGCGCCCGAACCCCGTCTGCACCTCGTCCACGATGAACAGCGCGCCCCGCTCGCGGCACAGCGCCTGCACGCCCCGCAGGTAATCGCCGTCGCCAACGATGACACCACCCTCCCCCTGCACCACCTCCAAAATGACGGCGGCAACATTCTCGTCAAGGACCTCCTCCATCGCCGCGAGATCGTTGTATGGTACGTGGACGAAGCCCGGCAGCAACGGCTCGAAGGGCTGGCGGTACTGGGGTTGCCAGGTGGCTGACAGCGCGCCCATCGTCCGACCGTGAAAGCCGTTCCTGGCAGCGACGATGCCCGGGCGTCCTGTGCTCAGGCGGGCGAGCTTGATGGCCGCCTCCACCGCCTCGGTCCCGGAGTTGCACAGGAACACCCGCTCCAGCCCCGGCGGTGCGATGCGCACCAACTCGGCCTGCAGCTCCGCCCGGCGGTCGTTGTAGAGGCTCTCCGGACAGGTGATCAGCTTCTCGGCCTGCTCCCTGATAGCTGCCACCACCCTGGGATGACAGTGGCCGACGTTCGCCACCCCGTGCCCGCCCACGCAGTCAATGTACGCCCGCCCCTGGGCGTCCCACACCCTGGCCCCTTCCCCCCGCACAATGACCAGGGGCCGCTTGGTGTAGACCCCACTCGTGTAGCGGTCTTCCAATTCAATCCATGTGCTGATTTGTTGATTTGCCGATTTGCTGATTTGCCGGTTGGTCATTGAAGCACCGTCCCTCTGCCCGCCAGCGCCTGGCTGAGCGGCGCTTCGATCCGTCCGTCGCCGAGGATCACCCGGCCCACCCCGCCTTCCAGAGCCTCGCTGGCCCCCAGCAGCTTCTTCTTCATCCGCCCCTGGGCGTAGGGAAGATAAGCTTTCACCTCACCGCGCCCGATGCGGTGGATGAGCGTGCTCTCATCGGGGAAGTCCCGCAACAGACCGGGGACGTTGGACAGCAAGACCAGGGCTTCGGCCCGCAGCGCCGCGGCCACCGCCGCCGCCGCCCGGTCGCCGTCCACGTTGATCATCTCCCCCCCGTGGCTGATGGCCAACGGGGCGACGACCGGCGTGTAGCCCTGGTCGAGGAGCAGCCTTAACAGGGGGACGTTAACCCGCTCGATGACGCCGCTCCACTCACCGTGCAGCACCTTCCGCTTGCCGTTCTCCATGATCTTCAGCGTTGACTTTCGTTGCCCCACCAGCAGCCGTCCATCAGGCCCCGAAAGCCCTACAGCGTTGACCCCCAGCCGCTGCAGCCGCTCCACCAGCAGCTTGTTGATCTGTCCTGCCGTGACCATGGCGAACATCTCCAGCGTCTCGCGGTCGGTGTAGCGGCTGACGTGGCCTGAGACCGAGGTGACGAAGCGGGGCGGCTTGCCCAGCTTCTCGGAGATGACGTTGGTCTGGTGGGAGCCACCGTGGACGAGCACGACCTGCTGGCCATTTCTTATCAGATGGGCGACATCGGCACAAAGCGGCTCGATGCCCAACCCCTCCACCCCGCCGATCTTGACCACCAACATGGCTACACACCCTTCCCTATCAGCCAAGAAACCTCCTTCGGTATGCCGCCCTCAAGAGGGGCTCGGTGATGCTCTCGTTCTCCCCCTCCCGGAGCTTCTCAATGGTGTAATCGGTCATCTCCCGATGCTCTTCGTCCACATCGTCTGGCTCCAAGCCCAGATGTGAGCATGCCACGCCATGGAACGAAGGGGTCAAGCGATTGCGGAGCAGAGAGAGGCTGCGAGGGTTGAAGTAGCGAAGGGCATCCCTCAAATCTTCCTCGAAGTTTACGTAGATCTCCTTCAGGAAACCCCTATCCTCCGGCGTGAGGGCGTTCAGGCCCAGGAGCTCGGGCGGAAGCCCGATGGAGTAGAGGGATGCGGTGAATCCAATGGCCCGAGGCAGTTTTACCCCCCCAAAGTTCCGTGGATAGCCAAAAAGGCCGATATGGAGCTTCCTCTTCCTCCGACTGGGAACATATTTGGCTACTGAGTTGATGAGGGATACCAGGGCGGTAACCTGTTTCTGGTACTCAGCGGCATACCTTCTAATGAGCTCTAAAGCTCCCTCTTCGTCCACTTCCTGAGGCGCGGTGGCCTCCCTCCGCTTGAGCTTCTCGATAGCCATCCTCACCTCCTCGGTAGGATAGTCATATTTAAAAGCCGATTGGACGGTGAAGGTGTGGACGCTGGGGTATTCTTGAAGCACTCTCTCCACACTCGGGGGACGCAGGTTTCCCCGGAAGGGGGCAGCGCCCACACCGACGATGGGATAGATCTTCACCCCTATTTCCTGGGATAGACGATAGAGCCTCTGCAGGGCAATTTTGTTAAGCAGCACCGCGCTCACCAACCCGTAGTTTAAAGCGGGGTCGGAGCGGGCCAGGAAGACTCGTTGGTAGGTGAGTTTTTTCCCCTTCAGGTAATCTCCCACTATCCGGTGGGCATCCGGCATGTGTTCCATATCCTCGATGAGGGGGATAACGTTGATTCGTTCGGGCTTAAACTCCCCGACCCACTCTGCAACGGTGATATCACTTCCCTCCCCAAGGTGCTGGTATTGCTTTCCGGCAACGAAGAGGCGGTAGTATTCGTAAAGGTGGTTCAGGCTGCGGGCGGAGGTGGTCATTGGGAGGATGACCTCGAAGATAGGCGGCAGGTCGTCGCCATAGAAGAGGCCGGTTGCATCGAAAGAGCGGGGAATACCATCCAAAGCCTCCACTAAGGCCTTCGCTTCCGCCTTCTCAAACAATGGGTTGGGGACTCGCAGGGTGAGGAAGAGGTCTCTTCCCAGCCTTCTCTCCCGGAAGAAAGTTTCATACTTAGTGAGTAGCTTCCTGACCACGAAGCTATCTACCTCTTTACCTTCGCAATCCCACATCTGCTCATCGCAACCCAGGTGAGAGAAGGCATAGTAGGCCTCTTGAACCTCGTCCTCCCCACCAAGTTCAAAATTGGTGGCGAAAAAGGGGATGGTCACATTGTCAGGATGCTGAGTGCTCATACACTTCGGTATCTTCATCTTCTTCCTCCAGGGTTTGCTTGTGCTGCCTTAGAATATGTTATATCGGATGCAATCCCGGAAATTCCAGCCCCGCCGTCTCCGGAAGGCCGCACATCACGTTCATGGCCTGCACTGCCGTACCGGCCGCTCCCTTCATCAGATTATCCAGGGCGGAGATGACCACCAGTCGGTCGCTCCCCTCCTCCCTCTCGAAGCCGATATCGCAGTAGTTGGAGCCGGCCAGGATCTTTGGCTCCGGGTAGCGATAGAACCCCTTGCGGACTTTGACGATACGGATGAAGGGCTCGTCCTCATAGGTCTGCCGGTACAGTTGCCAGACGTCCTTTTCGCTCAGGTCCTCGGTGAGGAAGCAGTGCGCCGTGGCCAGCGCGCCGCGCACCAACTCCACCGATGTTACCGATATATGGATGTCCGGCCGTCGCCCGTCGAAGGTCAGTTCCTGTAGCAGCTCGGCCAGGTGGCGGTGGCCGGTGGGGGCGTAGGAGCGGACGACGTGGCTGCGCTCCGCGTGATGCGAGGCGGGGGTGGGTTCGGCTCCTCCCTCCGAGGAGCCGACCTTGACCTCCACCACCGTCTTGCCGACGACGCCGGTGCGGTAGAGCGGCCACAGGGCCAGGTTGATGACCGTCGCGTTGCAGCCCACGCCGCTGGCGTAGCGGGCCTCGCGGAGCGCCTCCCGATGGAACTCCGCCAGGCCGTAGACGAAGCGGGGCAGCCACTCAGGGGCCGGGTGCTCCCAGCCGTACCAGCGCGGGTAATCGGCCGGGTCGTGGAGGCGGAAATCGGCGCTCAGGTCCACGATGCGCCCGGCGAGGGCCGCGAATTCCTCGATGCGGGGCGCCACCTGGCCGTGGGGAAGGGCGACGAAGAGCACGTCGCACGACCCCAGTTCCTGCAGGCTCACCAGGCGGAGGTCCGTCCGCCCCCTGAGGTTGGGGTGCAGAAAATGGGCCGGCTGGCCGGCGAATCGTTCCGAGGTGGCCTGCTTCACCTCTACCTCTGGATGATCCAGCAACAGCCGCAACAACTCCCCTCCGACGTATCCGGATGCACCCACGATGGATGCTTTCAACATCGTCCTCTCCTGCTTAACAAAAAGGCGCTCCCCCGTGGGCAGTTCGCTACAGCCCCCACATCGGGGCATTCAGCAGCGACACTGCCGCTTGGGTTCGCGCCTTTATCTTTTGAGACCCTTAGGGTTTCGGTAAAACCCTAAGGGTCTAAGCCCTTACATTTGTTGCAACACGTAATCGGCCATTTTGCCCGCGATGTCCACGTCCACCGCCGTTGCGGCGCCGTGGAACTCGGGCGTGTGGTTCACTTCGTTGACCAGCAGGCGGCCGTCGGCGGTCTCCATGAGGTCCACGGCCAGGATGCCCCCACCCACTGCCTGGGCCGCTGCCGACGACAGCTCCCTGATCTTGCGGCTGAGAGGGCAAGGTAGCGCCTCCCCGCCGCGGGCGGTGTTGGTGATCCAGTGAGCCGAACGGCGGTACATGGCGTACACCACCTCCTCGCCGACCACCAGCGTACGGATATCCCGGCTGGGCTTGTCCACGTACTCCTGGATGTAGAACACGTTGTGCGCCGGCCCACCCAGGGTGGCCTTGTGGTTCAGAACCGCCTCGGCCGTCTCCCGGTCGTTGACCTTGCTCAGTAACCGTCCCCACGAACCCACGGCCGGCTTCAGTACCACCGGGTAGCCCATCTCCTGGATGACTTGCAGAGCTGCTTCAACGCTGAGGGCCACCACCGTGCGCGGCGTGGGAACGTTGTGTTGGATCAGAGCCATGCTGGTCAGAACCTTGTCGCCACAGACGTTGACCACCTGGCAACTGTTTACCGTCCTGATCCCCCAGCCGTTGAAAATGCTGAGGGCGTAGGCGGCCTGGCTGTGGCTGATGGCACGGCACCAGATCAGGTCATACTCTTTGCCCAGGCCGTTGGCCTGCAACCAGAGGGCCAGATCGCGCTCGTCCAGCCGGTCGTACTCGACCCCTCGCTCCTGCAAGGCTTTGAAAATGAGCTTCTCTTCCAGACGGATGCGAGAACAGAGGATGCCCAGCTTTACCTTCCCGGTTCCATACTAGCCACCTCCAAGGCTTGTCCTGAGCCGTGTCGAAGGACATAATCAACGATGCGAGCGGCGATATCCACCCCTGTGGGAGCGATGCTGTTGCGAAACTCCGGCGTGTGGTTGACCTCGGACACCAGCAGGCGTCCATCTGGAGCCTCCAGGATGTCAATGGCCACCACCCCACCTCCCACCGTCTCCGCTGCGGCGCGGGAAATCCACACGATTTCAGGGGTGATAGGACAGGCCATGGCCTCCCCTCCCCGCGCCGTGTTGGTGATCCAGTGGGGTGCGTGGCGATAGATAGCGGCGATGACCTCGCCACCGACGACGAAGCTGCGGATATCGCGTCCGGGCTTCTCAATGTACTCCTGGATGTAGAAAATGGAGTGCTGATAACCACCGAGGGTGTGCTTGTGTTCCAGAATCGTCTCCGCCGCATCGCGGTCGTTGATCTTGGCCAGCAGCCGTCCCCACGAGCCGTTCAGGGGCTTCAACACCACCGGGTAGCCCATTTCCTCGATGGCCTCCAGGGCTGCCTGCGGGGTGAAGGCCACCCTGGTGCGCGGCGTGGGGACGCCACGCTTGGCCAGGGCCAGGCTGGTCAACAGCTTGTCGCCGCTGGTGGCGATGACCTGGTAGGTATTGACTGTGCGCAGCCCGTTGTCGCCCAAGAGCTTGCTGGCGTACAGGGCGCGCGAATGGCTCAGGCAGCGGATGAGCAGCACGTCGTAGCCGTCGAGGCCGCCGGTGAGGTCGAGGGTGACGGCGTCGTCGTCAATCCTTTCGCCGTCCACCCCCCGGTCCTGCAGGGCCTGGAAGATCAACTTCTCCTCGACGCGCACGCGAGAGCAGAGAACACCGACCCTCATGCTATCATTCCCCCCAATCCTCCTCCTCTTCCGGAGCCAGTTCCAGGACGATGGGATTCACGCCCATCACCTCCAGCTCGACGCCGCAGTCGGGACAGACCACGATTTCCCCCACCTCCACGTCGGGGGCCAGTTCCAGTTCGGCGGCACATTCGGGACATTCGACCATTTCAGTACCTCCTGAATGAGTTTTGAGTATACCAACGTGGGACACTCCCATGAGGGCGTGAAACGTAATGCGTAAAACGTAACCCGTTTTTACAATGTTACTCCGCAACATTTGCATTGTCCGCGAGAATGTTGCGGGACTGTCATTGCGAGCGCAGTTTGCGAAGCAATCTCCTGGTGACGCGGGGATTGCTTCGGGCGCAAACGGCGCGCCCTCGCAATGACAGCAGGGTTTGGTTGCGGCTATGCCGCGCTAGGTTTTATGCTTTACGAATGGGCAAAGGGGGAGACTACCCACGTGCGTTTGGTATAACAAAAAAAGCCGGCCCTCCTAATCAGTATGTCTGGAGAGTCGGCCTGCAGTTGCAGTTTGCCCAAAGTAATTACGTGAGCTTTATCTTTATAAACAACAACGTTCGGCAGGGCGAGACTCCCCAGAGCG
>VGOG01000054.1 GCA_016875995.1 Chloroflexota bacterium | reverse complement strand
AGGCCACCCTTCCCAGTAGGTAGTGTTGAAAGGCACCAGGGCAGGCGCTTGAACGCCTGGGATGACGGGCAGTTCATCGAGCCAGATGGCCATGGCCCGCCGGAACTGGTCCTTGATCTTCTCCACCATGGATCCTGGAAGATAGCCTGCACATCCCGCCGGAAGGCGTGCCACTCTGTACGCGACAGCCGGCGGAGGTTCTTCCCCTGGTAAAGCACCTCTCCCCGCGTCAGTGACTCCAGGCCGAGAAGGAGACGAGCCATCGTGGTCTTCCCACTCCCGCTCTCCCCGACCACGCCGGTAATCGTCGGCTGTCCGCTGCCAATGGAGAGCGAAAAATCTTCCAGAGCAAGGGTGCGGTGCCTTTTGATCAGCCCCCCGCCGAAGATCTTGGTGATATGCCGGGCCTCAAGCAGAGCAGTCATGACGTCGCCTCTTGGTGCTCCTCGAGCAAGTGACAGGCCGCCGAGTGGTTAAACCCTACGGGCCTCAGCACCGGGTCCTCCCCTGCGCAGCGGTCCATGGCGTAGGGACATCTGGGGTGGAAAACACATCCTGGCGGAAGATCGAGCAGCGAAGGTGGGAAGCCAGGTATCCCCTGGAAAACGCCCTTCTTCCCCAGGGACGGAAGGCTGGCGATGAGCAACTGGCTGTAGGGGTGTCGGGGATGGGAGAAAATGTCCCTCACGGGGCCATTCTCCACCAGCCTTCCCGCATACATGATCCCCACGCGATCGGCAAACTGGGCCATGAGCCCCATGTCGTGACCGATCAGGATCACGGATGCCTCCAGATCCTCCTGCACCCGGCGCAAGGTCTCCATCACCTGGCGTTGCACCACCACGTCCAGGGCGCTGGTAGGCTCGTCGGCAATAATCACCCTTGGGCGCAGGCTGATGGCGATGGCGATACAGACCCGTTGTTTCATGCCACCGCTCAGCTCGTGGGGGAACATGTCGGCGACCTCCCGTCGGAGGCCCACCCACTGGAGAAGCTCACCGACACGGTCAGCCGCCTCCTGCCTGGACATCCGCACCCCGTGGCTCTGCAGGCCGTCAGCGATCTGGTGCTTGATGCGCATCACCGGGTTGAGAGAGTTCATCGCCCCCTGACTGATCAGCGCGATCCTTGCCAGGCGCAACTGCCGCATCTGCTCTTCGGAGAGGGTCATCACATTGACCCCGTCCAGCAAAACCTCTCCTGATTCGATACGGCCAGGCGGCTTGATGAGTCGCATAAGTGAGAGGGCTATGGTTGATTTGCCCGACCCGGACTCACCGACCAGACTGAACCTCTCCCCTGCCTTGAGATCGAAGTTGACGCCGTCAACCGCCTTCACCGGGCCTCGCAGGGTATGATAATGCACTCGGAGGTTGCTAACTTCAAGAAGTGGTTTCATGGGGTCATCATGGGACACATCATGGCCGAGTCGCTGACAGCGCCTGGCAAAGACTGGCACGACTTCAGCCACGGCCATCTTCCTTCCGGGCTAATATGATCAGTAGATGAGAAATTCCTGCTCCCGGGTGGCGTCCCCGCCACCCGGACGGGGCGACTTTTCTCAAGTGCTGATTATACACGACAGAGACTAAATGTCAAATTGCCTGTTGCTTGCTAATGAGAGGGTTTACAAACTAGGCCATCTGGTGTACAATTGGCCTGGTAGTTCTTGGTCAGATAGTCAGTTGGTCCAGTCCTCGGTCTGATGGTCATTGGTTCACTATTAAATACCAGGAGGAAACAAAAATGAAACGCGCTAAAGTAGCCAGCCTGGCAGTGATAATAAGTGTGTTAGTTTGGATATTGGCAGGGTGTAGCTCAATGCCCGCTCCCCAGGGCGGCAAATTGATCTACGGCCTTACTTTGGCCCCCTCAGGCATTGACCCCCACGTCAATGCCTCCTCGGAGTTGGGCATCCCCCTGACCAGCGTCTACGATACCCTGGTCTGGCAAGACCTGGATGGCGAATTCGTGCCCGGCCTGGCCGAGTCCTGGGAAGTCTCCGACGACGGCTTGACTTACACCTTCCACCTGCGCCGGAATGTGAGATTCCACGACGGCACTCCCTTCAACGCCCAGGCGGTGAAGTTCAATCTAGACCGTGTCGTTGACCCCCAGACCAAATCGCAAAAAGCCGTCTTCATGCTGGGACCCTACGACCACGCCGAAGTTGTGGACGATTATACCATCAAGGTCTATCTCCAGGAACCCTCCGCTCCGCTGCTGGATTCCCTCAGCCAGGTCTATCTGGGAATGGCCTCCCCTGCGGCAGTAGAGAAGTGGGGCCTGGACTACCAGATGCACCAGGTGGGGACGGGGCCTTTCATGTTCAAGGAATACATCCCCAAGGATCACCTGACCCTGGTGCGCAATCCCGACTACAACTGGGCGCCCACTATCTTCGGCCACCAGGGGCCAGCCTATCTGGAGGAGATCGAGTTCCGCTTCTTCGTAGAGCCAGCCACCCGCTCCCTGGCTCTGGAGTCAGGCGAGGCTCACGTCATGGGCGAGATACCGCCCCAGGATGCCCAGCGTCTGTCCCAGGACCCCGACTTCCAGTTGATCCCGGTAGCCCTGCCCGGCACCCCCCTGATGCTATTCGTGAACACGGCGCGTCCTCCCACCGACGACCTCAAGGTCCGTCAAGCCCTGATCTACGCCACTGATCGGGAAGCCATCGTGGCCGCCATCTTTAAGAACCTCTCCCCAGTAGCCTACGGGCCATTGACCGCGGTAACGCTAGGCTACGACGAAAACGTAGTCGGGCTCTACGACCACGACCCTGAGCTGGCGAAAGACCTTCTGCAGCAGGCCGGCTGGGTGGATGCGAACGGCGATGGCGTTCTGGAGAAGGACGGCCAGCCGCTGAGGGTAGAAGCCTACCTCATGAGCTGGGGATTCATGCCTGAGGTGGCTCAACTGCTGCAGGCTCAGTTCAAAGCCGTAGGAGTCGAGATGCAGAGCCAGGTGGTCGCCTACCCTGCCGCCCTGGAGGCCGCCCGCGAAGGGAAGCACAACCTCATCCCCTTCAGCCTCTCCAGCAGCGATCCAGACATCCTGCGCACTTTCTTCCACTCCGAGGGTGGTTTCAACTGGGCCAAAGTTCGGGACCCCAGGCTGGATGAACTGCTGGAGGAAGGAGCCCGCACCCTCGATCTTGAGAAACGCAAGGCCCTATACGCTGAGGCCCAACGGATTATCATGGCCGAAGCACTGATCATCCCCATTCGCGACTACGTGAACCTCAACGCTGCCCAGGGCCAGGTGAAGGGGCTGCGCTATGACCTGCGTGGCTGGTTCCCGTGGCTATACGATGTTTACCTAGCAGGAGGGAGGAGTGACTAGGGACTGGTGACAAGGAATCAGCCTTGTCCCTTGTCCCTGATCCCTTGTCCCTGATCCCCTGCTCCTTTGAACAATGCTCCAATACATCGGAAGGCGCTTGATCACCTCCATACCCGTCCTATGGAGTGTAACTACACTGGTATTTCTCATGGTGCACCTCTTGCCAGGCGACCCCGCCGAGTTGATGCTGGCCGAATCCGGGGGCTCCTCCCGATCCATCGCCCAACTGCGCCATCAACTGGGCCTCGATGCCCCCCTCTACGTTCAATATGGTCGCTTCCTGGCCAATGCCCTGCGAGGGGATTTGGGACGCTCCATTTTCACCAACCGCCCCGTCACCCGGACCATACTGGAGCAGTTGCCCCACACCGTACAACTGGCAGTAGCGGCGATGATGGTGGCTGTCACCATCGGCACTGCCCTGGGCATCGCCGCGGCCCTGAACCGAAACACCTGGGTGGACAACCTATGCGTAACTATCGCGGTGGCCGGGGCCTCCATGCCCATCTTCTGGTCGGGACTCCTGCTCATCTTGCTGTTCAGTTCGCGGCTGCGCTGGCTGCCCGCCACGGGACAGGGCGCTCTCAAACACCTGGTCATGCCGGCCATCGTGCTGGGGTTAGCTTCTTCAGGATCAATCGCCCGCCTGGTGCGGTCCTCCATGTTGGAAGTATTGGGCCAGGAATACATCACCGCCGCCCGGTCCAAGGGCCTGAGTGAGTACATGGTCGTGTGCCGCCACGCTCTCAAGAACGCTCTGATCCCGGTCGTCACCGTCATGGGCCTGCAGTTTGGCTACTTGCTGGGCGGCACGGTGGTCACCGAGACGGTCTTCTCCCGCCAGGGGCTCGGCTGGCTGGTGGTGGATGCCATCCTGTGGAAAGACTTCCCCATCGTTCAGGGTACGGTTCTATGGCTGGCTGCCATCTACACCCTGGTCAACTTGCTAGTAGATATCTCGTACGCTATCATTGATCCCCGCATCCACTACGATTAGTTTGGGAGTTGGAGGTTGGAAGAATGAGCAAACGCCGCTTTCCTATCCCAACTCGAAAAACAGTGCCTCGGCGGGAGATCCCTCCCCTGGTCACGCGGCGAAAATTGCGGCGCAACAAGGGGGCTCTACTGTCCTCGATTTTCCTGGCCATTCTGGCAACCGCAGCTATCTCAGCGCCGATTCTCGCCCCTTACCATCCCCTGGCCGTGGCCGTGGATGCGCAGTTGCTGCCGCCGAGCAGTGAGCACTGGGCGGGGACAGACCTCTTTGGTCGGGACATCTTCAGCCGTCTCCTCTTCGGGGCGCGGGTCTCGCTGCTCGTGGGGGTGGTAGCGGTAGTCATTGCCTCCGTCCCCGGCCTCGTGCTGGGTTTGATCGCTGGCTACAATGGCCGTTGGATAGATGGCCTCATCATGCGCGTGATGGACATGATGCTGGCCTTCCCTGGCATCCTTCTGGCCTTGAGCATCGTGGCCTTGCTGGGGCCTGGCCTGCCCAACGCCATGATCGCCGTGGGCATCGCCGGCATTCCCAATTACACGCGGCTGGTGCGCGGCTCTGTCCTGGTTACCAAGAGAAAATCGTTTGTGCGGGCAGCCCGCGCCGTTGGCTGTCCCAGTTGGCGCATTGTTTTACGCCACATCCTGCCCGATATATTCGCCCCGGTGCTCGTCCTGGCTACGCTGGACCTGGCCTGGGCGATCCTGAGTGCTTCCTCGTTGAGTTTCCTGGGTCTGGGTGCGCAGCCGCCAGCGCCAGAATGGGGGGCCATGCTCAGCGAGGGGCGGGGTTACCTGCGTCAGGCTCCCTGGATCACCGCCGCACCGGGCCTGGCCATCATGCTCACCGTCCTCTCGGTCAACCTGCTGGGGGACGGCCTGCGAGATGCGCTGGACCCTCAACTGAGGACCCGAGCATGATTACTACCGTGTTGGAGGTTGGAGATGATTATCGCTGTCATTGATGGCATGGGCGGGGGAATCGGCGCTCAGATCGTGACCCAACTCAGACAGGAATTGCCCCTGGAAGTAGAGATCCTGGCTCTGGGCACCAATGCCATCGCTACTGAGAAGATGATGAAAGCCCGGGCAAATCGCGGGGCCAGCGGCGAGAACGCCATCAAGGTCTCGATCCACCAGGCCGACTTCATCCTGGCCCCCATCGGCGTGGTCATCCCCAACTCGCTGATGGGAGAGATCACCCCCGCTATCGCCACAGCCATAGCCGACGCGCCGGGGGTTAAGCTGCTCCTGCCCATTAACCAGCCCCACTTCGAGATCGTAGGCATCGAGTGGAAAGCCCTCACCAAGCAGATCAGCCAAGCCATCGAAATGATCCGGGAGCGGGCAGGCATCGCCTCTCCGGAGGAATTCTCTCACACTGACCCTTGACAAATAGCCATTTTAGCAGTACACTATCTGCTGTATAGCGAAACAGGAAAGGCAAGAGACCAATGACTACCCAGACAGCTATTAGGACTCTAGTCCTCCAAGTCCCAGGCCCACTCGCTGAACAAATGCCTAAGAATTCCGAAGAACAGCGGGAGGTAATTCTGCTGGGCTTACAGCAACTACGGGTGAAGCGGGCACTGGAGCAGTATCGACGAGGTGAGTGCACACTGGCCTATGCGGCCCAAAAAGCAGGCGTTACCTTGAGAGAGATGATCCCGCTGGCCTACGCTCATGGCCTGAAACCTAATGTAGATCCAAGTCTGCTAGAAGGTGAGCTGACCACTGAACAGGCTGCGCACCTATGATTGTAGTGAGCGATGCCGGGCCGCTGATGGCATTGGCCAAGCTCAATGCCCTAGACCTGCTAGCAAACCTCTATGGCAAGGTCTACACTTCCCAGAGCGTCTATGACGAGACAGTGACCGAGGGGTTAGCCATAGGCGCCGATGATGTTGCCGAGCTTCAGTTGGCCTACCAACGGGCCCTGTTAGAAGTCGCCTCGGTAGATACCCAACAGGCTCCAGCCCTGAACTTGCCTAAGCTGCTCCATCCTGGCGAACTGGATAGTATCTTGCTGGCATTGCAGCTTCAAGCCGATCTGCTGCTCATTGACGACTGGGATGCCCGGCAGATTGCCGAAGCTAACTTCCACAGATTGAATGCCAAGGCCGACGTGAAAGGCACACTAGGCATCATCGTCACCGCCTGTCAAAACCGTATCCTCGGTCTTCAGCGGGCCATCGAGCTGTTGGAGGCAATAAAGTTCCGCCGCGATATCTGGATCAGTGCCGAGTTGCGTGACCAGGTGATGGGCACAGTACGGACGATGTTTTGATGCGCGTTTAGGCATTTGACAATTCCCTGACTGTGTGCTATCATATCGTTGGCATGAAGCCGATGTTGCGATCATGAAGATCACCAACGCCTGACCTGGAGGTCGGGCTGGTGATCTTTGCATTTTCAGGAGGGATTGCGATGTGCGAAGCGACCGTGTATCTAACCGAAGACGGCCGGGAGAAGAAGGTCATGCAAGACGTGGTGCTGGTCCAGCCGGAAGGCGATGCCTGGCTGCTGGTCACGCTGTTGGGCGAGCAGAAGCTGATACGGGGGGCCATCAAGAAGCTGGATTTCCTGAAGCACACCATCCACCTGAGCCCACCAGAGGAGACGGCTGTCGAAGGCTGACCCCGACTGCTGTTTTATCACCTCCAAAATCAGTCGAACCAGGTATGAAAAGGGCCATGAAGGCCGTATGGCCGGCGTGAAGCCGGGCGGTCTTCATGGCCCTTTTTGGTTTCACCAATGCAGGAACCATCTGATGAACTGAGCTTGTACGACCTGACGCGCCAACGGCTGCGAGAGGTCCTGGCCGGTCAATTGCCGGGCGAGGCGGACCTGGAAGGCACCCTCACCGCCTATGCCTACTGGGTGTGTATGACCGTCAGTAAACGGGGTGCGGACTGGGAGGCAGCGCTGCGCGACTACACCGACATCGCCCTTCGCCGTGCTGCCGACGAGAGCAAGGCCGAGCGACGCGAGGTAGCCCTGTTGCGCCGCGAACTGGCACGGGCACACGGGCCGGTGCTGGACGTGGGCGCGGGTTGGGGCCGGCTGGCCCCGCTCTACGATGAGTTGGGCCTACGAGCGGTTTATGTCGAGCCAGCGAAACTGGGGGTGCAACTAATGCGGCGCAATGGCCTCAGCCGAATTGTGCGCTCAATAGGAGAGGCACTGCCGTTCGCCGATGGCACGTTTCCCACCAAGGTGATCGGCTGGGTATTGCATCACAGCTCGGCCGACCTCGACGCAGGTGGTATCGCTTGCCAGGCGGCGCGGGTGACCGCTCCAGGCGGGATGCTACTTTCCATCGAGCCGCTGAGGGCGGAGTTCGACCAGGAGAAGTGGATGAGCCTGTTGACCCAGGCTGGCTTTAAGGTGGATGGAGTGGAGAGGTTTTTCGAGATGCCGAATTCACGCGGTGAGGTTGAACACCAGGCGCTGGCTATCGGTACGCGGGGTGCAAGATGTGGAAGCGAGTCTCTCTAACCCACCTGATTGACGAACACCTGGCTCGGCATCCAGCGATGGAGCCCTGTGACGTGTACAAGCTCCTCTACCAGGGTGTGTTGGGGCCGGAGCACCTCGTCGCTTCACCGGAGGATTTCGCTGCCCGGCTGCGGACGGAGTACGAGAACGAACCTTCCTGCGCCGCCGAACCGCTCTGGGAGCCGGTCCGCCCGGACAGGGCACTGGTGCGCTTGAACCTGCGGCCCTTCAAAGCCCGGGGAGGAGACATGGAGCAACTCATCGCCACTTGCTTGTGGACAGCGAGGCAGGTTTGGGGAACGCCAGAAGAGTTGCGGGCAGCGTGGGCCACCTTCGTAGAGTTGTGTCGGGCGGGACAGTGGAAAGTCTTCCCACTGCCGGAGGTACTGGCCTTCTCCGCCTGGCTCGAGGAACATGGATATCCGGCAGTTCATCATTCTGCCGGCTATAAAAAGGCAAGCAAACCAACCTGTCGGTTGGTGTGCAATAAGTTTCTCTCAAGTCTGGAAATACAGGAGGTCAAAGATGTGTAAAGAATGTGGTTGTGGACTTCGTACTGCTCTCGTCTGCCCCGAGTGCGGCGGAGAGATGGTTCGCATCAACGATCAACCAACCTGCCTGTCCTGCGGGGCAACCCCTGTGCCGGATGCAGACCCGCCGGAGCATGGAGAGCATCATCACCACCACGCAGGGCACACGCACGAGGAAGCAAAGGGCGTGCCCGACGACCCTTCGGGCAGAGCCTCAGGGCGAAGCCTGGCCAAGCTACGCATCCTGCTCCCCCACTGGATCGAACACAACGAGGAGCACGCCGAAAGTTTCCAAGAGTGGGCAGAAAGGGCGCGGGAACTGGGACAAGAGGAGACAGCACGGCGGATAGAGGAGGCAGTGGAGCGGATGGCAGCCTGCAGCCAGGCTCTGGCCGCTGCTCTGAGGGAATTGGAGAAATAGAGGCACCTCGGCGAGTCGGTGGCCTCTTACATCCGGTGACCGTCGGAGGAGCGATTTTGCCGACTCTGCACGATAGAGGGGAGGTGATCGCACTGGACAGATAAGTCAGCCTTTTAACACAGTATCAGATAACACTTCGAAAGGAGAGGAACATGCACATTCCAGACGGTTTTCTGAACGCAGCCACGGCGGCGACCACCTACGTCGTCTCCGCTGGCGGGGTGGGGTACAGCATCAAGGAGGCCAACCGAAAACTGGGCGACCGACACGTGCCCCTGATGGGCGTGATGGGAGCCTTCGTCTTCGCCGCCCAGATGCTCAACTTCCCGGTGATCGGAGGCACCTCCGGGCACCTCATCGGTGGGGCACTGGCGGCCATCCTCCTGGGCCCCTGGGCAGGGACGCTGATCATGGCTTGCGTGCTCATCGTCCAATGCCTGGTCTTTCAGGATGGCGGCATCACCGCCCTGGGGGCCAACGTGTTTAACATGGGGCTGGTAGCCTGCTTCGTGGGGTACTATCTCTACCAGGCCGTCGTCTCGCTCATGGGCGAGGGCCGGAGGAGCACGCTGGTGGGGGGCTTCGTCGGGGCCTGGGCCTCGGTCTTCGTGGCCAGCATCGCCTGCGCCCTGGAGTTGGCCGTGTCCGGCCGATCACCCCTGGGGGTGGTCTTGCCGGCTATGGCCGGGGTGCACGCCCTCATCGGCATCGGTGAGGGGCTGATCACCACGGCGGTGCTGGCCTTCGTGAGGGCCACCCGCGCCGACCTGCTGAAGCTACAGAAAGTGTAAGGAGGGGAGAAATGAAATTAAAATGGTGGCACGTCGGACTGCTCATCGCCCTGGGGCTGGCCATCCTCTCGCCCCTGGCCTCCCCCTGGCCCGACGGACTGGAGAGGGTGGCCGAGGACAAAGGGTTCATCGAGGCCGCCCTGGAACCGGCCTTCGAGATCATCCCCGATTACGTCTTCCCCGGCGTGGGGAACGAGGCGCTGGCCACAATCGTGGCCGGACTGGTCGGCACTCTCATCTTGTTCGGCCTGAGCTACGGAGTGGGGGAGATGCTCAAGAAACGGGAAACAGGCTAAGCCCACTGATGAAACGGAGGAGCCCAGGGCTTTTGCGCTTTGGGCTCCTCGCTTTCACCTTCACTAATAAGGGAGGAGGTGTGGAAGATTATCCTACCAAACTGGATGTCCTGAGGCAGATGCTGGCCGAAATGGAAAGTGTGCTGGTTGCCTATTCAGGTGGGGTGGACAGCACTTTTTTGCTGAAAGTGGCGCTGGATGTCCTGGGAGAGGGAGTGCTGGCCATCACCGCAAGTTCGGCGATCCGTCCGGCCCGCGATCTAGCCGCCGCTGAGGAAATGGCACATTGGCTGGGAGCCAGACATCTCCTTATCCAAAGCCACGAGTTGGCCAATCCCGATTTCGCTCGCAACTCGCCAGAGCGATGTTACCTCTGCAAGCGCGAGCTTCTATCCACTCTAAAGGAACTGGCTGAGGAACACAGTCTGAAACAGGTGGTCGAGGGTTCCAACTACGACGACCTGGGTAAACACCGCCCCGGCATGAGAGCTGTGCGAGAACTGGGCGTGAGGAGCCCCCTGGCGGAGGCCCGT
The DNA here is from genome assembly GCA_016875995.1 of Chloroflexota bacterium. Lineage (GTDB taxonomy): Bacteria > Chloroflexota > Anaerolineae > VGOG01 > VGOG01 > VGOG01. Next base: position 9,914 of record VGOG01000054.1, on the reverse strand, counting down.
CTCACCAAGAAGGAAATTCGTGCCCTCTCCCGGCAGATGGAATTGCCCACCTGGAACGAGCCGGCTAAGACTTGCCTGGCCACCCGTTTTCCTTATGGACAGCAACTTACCCCCAAAAGGCTAAAGCGAGTAGAGGAAGCTGAGGAATTCCTAAGTTCTCTTGGCCTGAGGCAATTGCGCGTCAGGGATCATGGCGTCCTGGCCAGGGTTGAGGTGGCTCAGGTGGAGATGCCCCTCTTGTTGGGGGAAATGGCCTCTCAGGTGGTTGACGAGTTGAAGGCATTAGGCTATACTTACGTAGCCTTAGATTTGGAAGGCTATCGCACTGGCAGCATGGATGAACTATCGGCATGGGGGGAGAAATGAGAGAGATTCTGGAGAAGCTCCGGGACGGCGAGGTGTCCATCGAAGAGGCAGAAAGGCTTTTGCGGCTTAACGCCGTGGAGGAGATTGAGGACGCGGCCCTGGATATCCAAAGAGAATCCCGCATTGGCGTCCCAGAGATCATACTGGGGGAGAAGAAAACCCCGGCCCAACTGGTGGAAATCGTCTCCACCTTCCTGGCTGGCGAGGGCCGAGCCATTGTCACCAGGGCCTCAGAGGGGCAGATATACGCTGTCGAGGAGGCCCTATCCGACAAATGTGACCTTCGGGTGGACAAGAAGGCTAGCATCATCGTGGCCCGGCGGCAGGGGATAGGACGGCCCAGCATAGGCCGTAAAGTCGGCTTAATGACTGGCGGCACGGCCGATGTCGTGGTGGCAGAGGAGGCCAGGACAGTGGCCGAGGAGATGGGATGCAAGGTCATAACCGCTTATGACGTAGGAATTGCAGGCTTCCACAGGCACATCGAACCCCTCAAGAGGATGCTCCAGGAGGGCGTAGACACCATCGTGGTAGTGGCCGGTATGGAAGGGGCTCTCCCTTCAGTGATCGCCAGCTTGGTTGATGTGCCTGTCATCGGAGTGCCCACCTCGGTGGGCTACGGTTTCGGCGCAGGTGGTGTGGGAGCACTGACCACCATGCTCCAATCGTGCTCTCCGGGGCTGTGTGTGGTGAATATTGACAACGGCGTCGGAGCCGGTGCCCTGGCCGCCCTCATCGCCCGCCAGGTGGCCAAGGCCTGTCCTGAGCAAAGTCGAAGGGCTCCCGGGAAGGAGGATGGAGGATGAAGCTTGCCTATCTCGATTGCCCCTCGGGCATCAGTGGCAACATGGTGCTAGGGGCCATGCTCGACGCCGGACTGGAACTCGATACGCTCAAAGAGGCTCTGGCCGGATTAAAAATTTCCGGCTACGAGATAGAGGCCAGGAAAGTGAGGAGAAAAGAACTGGCCGGCACCCTCGTGGACGTCAGAACCTCGGAAGGGCAGGTGAAGAGACACCTTGACGATATCTTGGAGATCATCGGGGAAAGCGCCCTGCCGGAGGATGCGAAGGAAAGAGCCGGAGCAATTTTCACCCGCCTGGCCGAGGCGGAGGCGAGAGTACATGGAGTGAGCGTTGAGGAAATCCATTTCCATGAGGTGGGCGGCCTGGACGCCATCGTGGACGTCGTCGGCTCGGTCATCGGCCTGAAGCTCCTGGGCATTGAGGAGGTCTATTCCTCTCCTCTACACCTGGGGAGAGGCTTCGTGGAATGTGCTCATGGCTTCCTTCCGGTACCGGCGCCCGCCACGCTGGAGCTGGTGAAAGGGGTACCGGTCTATGGCTGGGACGTCGAGGCAGAGCTCGTTACCCCTACCGGAGCCGCCATCATCTCCGCCCTGGCCAAATTCGATCCGCCACCGCCCATGCGGGTGGAGCGAATCGGTTACGGTGCCGGGCACCGTGACCTCCCTATCCCCAACCTGTTACGGCTCGTCGTGGCCACTCCTTATCACACTGCAAGGGAGTTCGAGGAGGACACTGTTATTCTGTTGGAGACTAATATTGACGATATGAACCCGGAATTTTACGAGTACGTGATGGACAAGCTATTCCGACAGGGGGCTTTAGACGTTTTCCTCACCCCCATCCAGATGAAGCGGAACAGGCCAGCGATTACACTGAGCATCATCGTGGGCCAAAAGGATGTGGACGAGGTGTTGGAAGTCATCTTCGAAGAGACGACAACCTTAGGGTTGAGAATGCAGGAGATACAGAGGAAGAAGTTGACCAGGGAGATCATCGTGATAGACACCCGTTATGGCCCCATCGCCGTTAAGGTGGCTAAGCTCGGCAATGTGGTCAAGAACATCTCTCCCGAATACGAGGAGTGCCGGCGGATCGCCGAGACGTACCGCATCCCTCTCAAAGAGGTGTACGAAGAGGCCAAGAAAGCAGCCATCACATGGAGGCATGATGAGACACGCCTTTATTGACCAATACAGCGACCTGGACAGCTTGGTTCACCAACTCGATCCACGTACCAAAACCCTGGTCGTGCTGGCCTTCGTCCTGACGGTGATGGCCACCCCACCCATGGCCTGGCTGTCCCTTGCCCTGTGCGCCATCCTCATCATCGGCCTGATCCTTCTGGCGCGATTGCCGCCCCTTTACGCCCTGAAAAGGTCTGCAGTGGTCGTGCCCTTTGTCCTGATGATCGCCATCTTCCTCCCCTTCTTCGAGGGCGGTGAGGTAGCAGGCAGCTACAACGTCTGGCTGTGGCGGGTCTCCGTCACCTACGACGGGCTGATCGTTCTGTGGAACGTGATCATCAAGTCCTGGCTCTCGGTCCTGAGCCTGATCCTCCTTTCGGCCACGACCCCTTTCCCTCGCCTGTTGAAAGGACTACAGCGGCTGGGCGTGCCCAGGGTGATGGTGATGCTCCTGTCGTTCATGTATCGCTACCTCTTCGTCCTGGCGGACGAGGCCATGCGCCTGGGGCGGGCCAGGGAGAGCCGCAACCTCGGAGGGGGGCGGATATGGCAGATCAGGACCCTGGGCAACATGGTCGGCACCCTGTTCTTGCGGAGCTACGAGCGGGCCGAGCACGTTTACCAGGCCATGGTGGCCCGAGGTTTCGATGGAGAGATGCGGACGCTGAGCGAATTGCGCTTTGAAAGGGCTGACCTGTGGTTCGGCATCGTCTGTTCTCTGTGTCTGGCTGTCATCTGGCTGACCGCGTTGCGATAGATTCCTCCGAGTTCCTATGCCTGCCTCGGAGGAACTTGGGGGAACTCATAAGAACTCTGGCAGCTTGTAGTTACACAGAGGGTTAAGAAGTGAACGTCATAGAAATCGAGAATCTATCCTTCAGTTACCCCGATGGGCAGGAAGCGCTGAAAGACGTCAGCCTGACGGTGAGTGAAAGGGAGACGGTGGGCTTCATTGGCCCTAACGGGGCAGGGAAGTCCACGCTGCTCTTGCACCTGAACGGCATCCTCCGAAGCGAGAATGGCGCGGTGCGGGTCTTCGGCCTGCCCGTGGAAGAGAAGCACCTCAGAGAGATCAGGCGCAGGGTGGGCCTGGTCTTTCAGAACCCCGACGACCAACTCTTCTCCCCCACCGTCTTCGACGACGTGGCCTTCGGTCCCATGAGCATGGGATGCCCCGAGGAAGAGGTCAGGCAGCGGGTGAGGCGGGCGTTGGAGCAAGTGGGGATGAGCGGGCACGAGCGGCGCTCGCCGCATCACCTCAGCGTGGGGGAGAAGAAGCGCATCGCCATCGCCACCGTCCTTTCCATGAGCTCGGAGGTGCTGGTCATTGACGAGCCCACCAGCAGCCTTGACCCGCGGGGCAGGTGGGAACTGATCGAGCTGCTGCAGGCTCTCCCACTGACCAAAGTGATCGCCACACACGACCTGGAGATGGTGCGGGTCCTCTGCCAGAGATCCATCCTCTTAGACGAGGGATGGGTGGTGGCCGATGACCTCACCTCTCGCCTCCTATCCGACCTCCCCCTGCTCGTTTCCCATGGCCTCGTCCCGCCTCCTCGATAAGCAGCGCGCCCTGAGCGAGGCCAGCTAGTACTTTGTCAAGGCTCATTTGATGGGTGAATTTGCCGTACAGTGGCTGTTTTTACCCATCAAATCACGCTTGACAGAGTACTAGGTTCTCAGGTAAGAGGAACTACCAGTCATCGGCCACACCGCCAGCCCATCAACGAGTTCCACCGCTCGGTTGGTGGTGTCGTGGCCCACGATACCATCCCCGACAAGAAGGCGATGAGGGAGTTGCTGCGGGAAGCGGGGCTGGGAAAAGTGAAGGTGTGGGAAGAGCCTGACCGCTACCTGGCCTTGGGGCGACGATAGAGAAGAAGCAAGACCACAAGCTCCCGGATTTCCCTGTAAGAATCGCCGAGGGCATCAAACCAGTGGGTGTTTGCGTCGTCCAACCGAAACCAGTTGTACTGGTGGCGCACGAAGCGACGGGTGTGACGTTTGATGAGCTGGACAGCTTCCTCCATGCTGACCAGGCCCCGCAGGTACAGGCCGATCTGCTGGTAGCCCAGCCCTGACATAGAAGGCAGGTCGTAGCCGTACCCCCGCTCCACCAGCCTCCTAACCTCCTCCACCAGCCCCTCTTCGATCATTCTGTCCACCCGCTGGTCAATGCGCCGGTATAACTCCTGACGTTCCATGGTCAGGCCGATGTGCAAGATGCGGTAGGGCGGCGGCTTTTTGCGCTGCAGCTCGGAGATGGGCTGGCCGGTCTCCAGGTAGACCTCCAGGGCGCGAATCACCCGCCGCACGTTGTGGGGATCAATCCGCTGGGCCGCGGCCGGGTCCACCTCCCACAGGCGGGCGTGGAGGGCCTCCTCGCCTTCGGCCTCCGCCTGGCGATAGAGCTTTGCCCGCAATTTCTCGTTGGGCGGAATCCTGGGGATGCCCCATCCCTCCACCACCGCCCTCACGTACTGCCCCGTGCCCCCGACCAGGAAAGGGACCCTGCCTCGGGCTAAGATGTCGCCGATGGCCTGGTAGGCTAGCTCCTGATATTGGGCCAGGGTGAAAGTCTCGTCGGGAGCAAGCACGTCTATCAGGTGATGGGGCACACGGCGGCGTTCCTCCAGGGTGGGCTTGGCCGTGCCGATGTCCATGCCCCGATACACCTGGCGGGAGTCGGCGGAGACGATCTCGCCGTCGAACTCCTGAGCCAGGCGCAACGCCAGGCGCGTCTTCCCCACCGCCGTCGGCCCGACGAGGACGATTAGAATTTCCGATTGGCGATTTTCGATTTTCGAGTTTCCATGCAACTCACCCATTCCAAACATGGCGAATTCCCTCAAGTTCCCCTGAGTTCCCCGATCATCGCAACCTCTTCCCAGTCTGAGCGTCAAAAAAGTGCAGCCGCTCCTCGTCGAAACGCAACCACACGGAATCGCCAGGCCTCAGCGTCACCTCGGCCCCTGTCCTGACCACGCAGATGTTCCCCCCTGGCCCCCCAAAGTTGGGGGGAACAGGGGGCAGCCGGGCATGGATGATCTGGGCGCGTTCGGTCACCCAGGGTTGGATTTCCTCCACCCTGGCCCGCAGCGGGCCCTCCGCGCCGATGGCAATGTGCTCCGGGCGGATGCCCAGGATCACCTCCTGACCTGGCCGCAGCCTGCTCTTCAGCCGCGGCAGGAAGGGCAGGCTGAAGTCGGCGAAGCGCAACCCACCGTCCTCCACTCGCCCCTGGAAGAAGTTCATGGCCGGCGTGCCCACGAAGCCGGCCACGAAGACGTTGACAGGCCAATTGTAGATCTCCGCGTGGGTGCCCACCTGCTCGATGCGCCCCTCGTTCATCACCGCCAGACGCTCCGCCAGGGCGATGGCCTCGGTCTGGTCGTGGGTGGTGTAGATACTGGTGATGCGGAACCGCCGCAGGAGCTTCTTGATCTCCACCCTGGTCTGAACCCTGAGCTTGGCGTCCAGATTGGAGAGGGGTTCGTCGAAGAGGAAGACGCGGGGCTCGCGGATGATGCAGCGACCGACCGCCACGCGCTGCTTCTCCCCCACAGAGAGGGTGCGCGGTAACCGGCCCAGCAGCTTATCGAAGCCCAGGCCCATGATCTGGGAGGTGACCCTCACCCGCTCAGGAATCTCCTCTCCCCGCTGCTGCACGACGAAGGGGAAGGCCAGGTTCTCCAGGGAAGTCAGGTGGGGATAGAGGGCATAGCTCTGAAAGACCATGCCGATGTTCCGCTCCCGCGGCGGCATCCTGGTCACGTCCTGGCCATCGAAGTAGACCGCGCCCTCGTCGGGGGCGATCAGCCCCGCGATGACCCTGAGCAGAGTGGTCTTGCCGCAGGCCGTAGGCCCGATCAGGCCCATGGTCTCACCGTGGCGAATGAGCAGGTTGACCCTATCCAGGGCCTTGATCCCGGCTTTATCGCCCAGGAACTCCCTGATACTGACCAGACCTCGGCCCTCTATCGGGAAGATCTTGGTCACATTCTCCAAGCGCACCTGAGTCATAGCAACCCCCAATCTGTCACCGCGTTCTGTATCAGATCTACCCGCAGCAGCTTACCGCCAGACGTCATCTCCACCGCCACCACGTCAATGCGCCAATCGCCTTCCCAACCGTGCTGCTGGAGATAGGTCTGGGCCACCTCTGCCAGCTTAGCCTGCTTGACTGGCGTCACCGACTCCTCAGGCGAGCCGTACTTTCGGCCTCGGCGGGTACGCACCTCGACGAAGACCAGGCAACCGCCCTCTTCGGCCACGATGTCTATCTCGCCGGCCAGGCAGCGCCAGTTGCGCTCGCGCACCACGTAGCCCCGTTCTTCCAGATAGGCCGTCGCCAAATCCTCGCCCCGCCGGCCCAGCCTCTTCCTGGCTCCTCTCATCCAACGCCCTCCTTCATCTCACGTTTCACGTTTGACGTTTCACGTCTTCACGTTTCACGTCTTCACGTTTCACGTCTTCACGTTTCACGTTGTCGCCCTCTCCACCATCTGCCGCGAGATCCGATTGTGGCAGGCTACGATCTCCCCCAGGTCAAAACCCCCCAGGCGACCGCCATCAACCACTATCCGACCGTTGATGACCGACAGGTCCACCTTGGCTGGCGCACAGAAGATCAGCGCCGCCAAAGGATCGTGCAGGGCGCCGGCGTACTCCAGCCTGTTCAGGTCAATGGCGATGAAATCGGCCGCCTTGCCCGCCTCCAGCGAGCCGATGTCGTCACGGCCCAGCACAGCCGCCCCGCCCAGGGTGGCCATCTCCAGGGCCTGCTGCGCGCTGAGCGCGCCAGCGCCCTTCTGAACCCGCTGCAGGAGCATGGCCATACGCACCTCGGCCAGCAGGTGGGAGCTGTCGTTGGACGCGCTGCCATCCACCGCCAGACCCACCTTGACCCCTGCGTCCAGCATCTCGCGGATGGGGGCGATCCCTGAGCCCAGGCGCATGTTGGAGCTGGGGCAGTGGGCCACGCCGGTACCTGTATCGGCCAGAAGCTCTATCTCTTGTTGGTTGAGGTGGATAGCATGGGCGTAGGAGACGTCGGGGCCTACCCAGCCCAACTGTTGCATGTACTCCACCGGCCGGCAGCCTATCTTGCCGAGACAGAAGCTCACCTCGTCCAGGGTCTCGGCCACGTGGGTATGGAGGTGCAGGGCGTGGCGGCGAGCCAGAACTGCTGACTCTTTCATCAACTCCGCCGTCACCGAGAAGGGGGAACAGGGAGCCAGGACGATGCGGCACATCGAATAGGGCTGCGGATCGTGGTACTCCTCGATAACCCGCTGGCAGTCGGCCAGGATAGCCTCTTCGCTTTGGACGACGCGGTCGGGCGGCAAGCCCCCCTGGGACCGGCCCAGGGACATGCTGCCCCGACAAGGATGGAAGCGGATGCCCAACTGGCGAGCGGCGCGGATCTCGTCGTCCAGCGAAACGTCGTTGGGAAACAGGTACAGGTGATCGGTGGTGGTGGTGCAGCCGGAGAGAATCAACTCCGCCAGGCCCACCAACGCGCTGACGTAGATGGCTTTCGCGGTGAGCTGCGCCCATAAGGGATAGAGGGTGCGCAGCCAGTCGAAAAGCTCCACGTCCTGGACAGCAGGCAGGGCGCGGGTCAGGGTCTGGTAGAGGTGATGGTGGGTGTTCACCAGCCCCGGCAGGACGATCATCCCTGAGGCGACGATGACCCGGTCGGCCGCCTGCGGCAACTCCTCCGTTGGCCCCACTGCCTCGATGACGTTATCCCGCACGAAGAGGCCGCCACCCTCGATGCGTCGCCTCCCCTCGTCCATCGTGACCAGCAAGGTCGCGTTTTTGACTAACAAAGTAGGCATTGGTGATCCCTCCTCATTTTGTCATGATCCAGGAACGCAGGAAACAGACTCGGCGTGAAACGTAAAACGTGATGCGTGAACACGCCTATTTTCACGTTTCACGCTTTACGCCTCACGCTTGACTTGCCTCTTTCCCCTTCTTGGCCTAAAATAAGTATAGCACAAGCCTAAATACCGCGCAAAGGAGGATTCCCGTGACAACTTGCAAGCGAGAAAAATTGGTGGCCACCTTCTCCATCGTCGCCTATGACCCGGAAAACGGCGACCTGGGAATAGCCGTGCAGTCCAAGTTCCTGGCCGTGGGAGCGGTGGTGCCCTGGGCCAGAGCCGGGGTGGGGGCTGTGGCCACCCAGTCCTGGGCCAACACCACCTACGGGCCTGAAGGTCTGAAGCTGATGGCCGAGGGGCTGTCGGCGCAGGAGGCGCTGGCGAAGCTGATCGAGGCCGACGAGGAACGCGACCGGCGGCAGGCCGGCATGGTAGATGTCCGTGGCGATGCCGCCGCCTACACCGGCCAGGGATGCTTTGCGTGGGCCGGCCACATCGTGGGGGAGGGTTTTGCCTGCCAGGGCAACATCCTGGTGGGCGAGGAGACCGTGCAAGCCATGGCCCAGACGTTCGAGGAAAGCGAGGGCGAACTGGCCGACCGGTTGGTGGCCGCGCTGGAGGCCGGACAGGAAGCCGGTGGAGACAGCCGGGGGCAGCAGTCAGCGGCCCTGTTGGTGGTGCGAGACAAGGGCGGCTACGGTGGCTTCGACGACCGCTACCTGGACCTGCGGGTTGACGACCACCCCACACCCATCCAGGAGTTGAAACGACTTCTGGGGCTCCACAACCTGTACTTCTACAAGAGCAAACCGGAAGACCTGCTGCCTCTGGAGGGGGAAGTGGCCCGCGAGGTCCAGGAGATCCTCTCCAAATTGGGCTACTACCGCGGCGAAATCCACGGCCTCTACGACGAAGCCACCAGGCAGGCCCTGTTCGATTTCTCTGGCATCGAGAACCTGGAGGAGCGCTGGCAAGAAGGAGCCTACATAGATCAGGTGGTGTTGGAATTCATGCGCCGGAAGTTGCCCTCAAAAGAGATACACAGCGAAGTCCTCGGCTAACTCGACAGGGCCATCGAACTCGGCCTCGGCTGCGTGCCGTAAACCCTCCAGCTCACCATCAGGTGCCGTGAAGTGGATGAGCACCAGCTTGCCAGCTCCGCACCGGCTGGCCATCGCTCCCGCCTGAGCGGGGGTCGAATGTCCCGCGTAGTCGCCAGTGCACTCATGGATGAGGATGTCCGCTCCCTGGGCCAGCCTGGCCAATGCCTCGCAAGGTTCGGTGTCGCCGGAGTAGACGATGGTCCTGCCGGTCTCCCTGGACATCACCTTCACAGCGATGGCGGGAATTGAATGTTCCACTGGCGCGATGCTGACCTCAAACTCAGGCGAGGCAATGACCCTGTATCCCTCCCTCATCTCCGCCTGGTGGAAGGCAACGGGCATCGTGCAGGGCCAGTCCTGCCATTCCAGCGATTCCATGATCGAAGCGAGGGCGGCCACACTCCCCGGCGGGCCGAAGATGTGAAATGGCTCCTGGCGGCCATAGAGCCACAGACCGAGCAACAGGGCAGGCACACCGTAGATGTGATCGGGGTGGTGGTGAGTAACGATGAGGGCCTCGAGGGTATTGAGATCAACGCCGACCGCCTGCAGCTTGTGCAA
>VGOG01000053.1 GCA_016875995.1 Chloroflexota bacterium | reverse complement strand
AGTGCTATCAATCAGAACAAAAGAGATAGGGCTAACGTGGATTGTACGGGGACTGATATTGATAACATTTAAGTCCAGTGTAGCATTAGCGACCTCAAATTTAATCTGAAGTAGTTCTATTTGAATCACGTCGTTCTTGCCCACCGCTGCCAGCTTACACTTAATCCACTCATTAAAACGCAGTGTAGCAGTTGGGCGGGGCGTTGGCCTAGGCGTGGATGTAGGCATGCGTGTGGATGTAGGTATGGGCGTAGGTGTAGGCTGAGCCATCGGCTTAATGCGCTGGTAAGCAAACACGAAAATCAGTAACAAGACTGGTATCAAAGCCAAAGCAAGCCAACGCCCATTCCCCTCCAACATGGTAGCGAGTTTAAGCCCAGGCTTTGGCCTTCCTGGTTCTGCTTTTGGCTTTGTCGGCTCAAGAGATGCCTTGTGCAGCGGCTCGACTGGTTCGGGTCGTTTCGGCTCAACAGGCGCCGGCATCCTGCGGCTCAATATCTCGTTAGCCCGGGCAAGTCCCTTCATGGCTTCTTGGTTGGAAGCATCCAGCGCCAGCACTTTCTCAAAGTACTGGCGTGCATACTCAGGATAGCCAGCTTCCAAATCCATTCGGCCAAAGGCAAGTAGCCTTTCGATTTCGTCTGTCATTCTACGTTCCTTGCTCTGCCGCTTGAGTCAGGGTTTTCATGGTCTTGTCATCTCCGATGTTACTGCCCTTGATAGGATTGCAGAAAGCGCCGTACCTCGTTGACTGCAATCAGATAGCCAATCTTCCCAAAGCCCCAAGGGGCCATGCGTATAATTGTAGGAATACCAATCAATAGACCGTTCTCGGCAATCGCAACACCACCGCTAGAGCCAGGACTAATCTCTGTATCAGTCTTGATTAAAGCACGATCCGCTTCAAAGCCAGAAACGAGTCCTTTAGTGACAGTCACGTTGGGCCCCCCGACCCCTGGGTACCCACAAACATATATGGTATCTCCAGTGTGTATCTTGTCGGAATTTCCTAGTGGAACCGAGACCAGCGATAGATTGCTAACAGGTGATCCATCGCTAAGGCTTTCAATCCTAAGTAGCGCCAAATCCTTCCCGCCGTCCCACTTTACAATCTGCGCATTGTAATACCAGTATGTTTCCCCCTCAACGTATTCAGCGCGCGTTATACAGTACAGGCTTCTCCATTTCGCCACGTGCGCATTAGTTATAATTAGTCCTGTGGGGGCAATAACAGCTCCTGACCCAAGGGGGGAGCATACTCTGTCTATGGCTATGCCAACGCCTACCGTAGCTTGCTGGGCTCGCTCTATGGCCTCTCTGTAAGTCATCTGGCCGACGAACTCCCTCAAAGTGCTGCGAAGCTGCAGCTTGAGTTTGGCTGCCTCCTCTTGGGCAATTCGGGCTAGTTGCGCTTCTCTCTGTCGTGCCACAAGTCGCTCCTGCTCCAAATCTGAGCGTCCCCCTTCGCTAATCCTGATCAGCTCTTCCCGTGTTAGCTCGGCGTTGTGGTAAACTTGCATTTCAGGGTATCGCTTGTCTATCAAGACGCACTGGAACTTCCTCTCAGCTAAATCTACTAGTGGGGAAAGTTTAGTTGCGCAAAAATCGCATACATATGCTTGGGTCAGTGCTGGTCCGAAACGCCCGAAAACAATAGGCTTCCTCTCTCGGTAAACCCTACCTTCTTTACAGAAGGGGCACTTCTCTAGCCATTCTACATACTCGCGCGCTGGTTCTACTGGTTCGTCTTCTATTGGCTCAACTGCTATAGTTTCCTTGCGGCTTAGTATCTCATTAACCTGCGTAAGCCTCTTCACGGCTTCTCGGTTAGAAGCATCCGAGGCCAGCACCTGTTCAAAGTACTCACGAGCTTTGTCATACCACCCCTGTTCAAGCGCCATCTGGCCGAAGGTTAAGAGTTTGTCCACGACTGGTTTGTCCTCTATCGGCTCAACAGGCACAGCCATCCTACGGCCCAAGATCTCACTAATCTGTGCAAGCCCCTCAATGGCTTCTCGGTTGGAAGCATCCAAGGCCAGCGCCTGCTCGAAGTAGTCGCGAGCTTGGTCATACCAGCCCTGTTCAAGCGCCATCTGGCCGAAGGTTAGGAGTTTGTCCAAATCGGTATTTGCATTGCTTGCCATGCCAGAATCCCCCCACACTAACACAAACAAGCTGCTTCCGACTCGCCCAGGGAGCGGCTTTGTACTACTCTCGACCTTCTCCTGGGCCAATCAGGAGTTGGGATTACCAGAGTTGTGACTCTGTAACCCCTCCTGTCTGCAAATGGTCCCCAATACCCGGCATCGGTTCATCCAGCAAATTGAATCATCAACTCGCGGCCGTCTTCGAGCAGAATACGGTTGTCCTCAACAGTGAGCGGGCTTTCCGGCGGGACGGTCACAGTGGGTTTCGGCGTATCCAGTTGCACGGTTACGATCAGGGGCTTGGCCTCACCAGCCAGAAGCGTAAAGATCATCTTCTCTCCATCTGAAATCGGGGCCCAGGGTGAGTCGCTAAGCGGCTCATCGGACAGTGCATCAAGCATAGTATACCAGATTTCGCCTCCTTTGGCAACACCCAAAAGCCTCTTTCTTTATCCCCTGACGATTTTGAGTCGGGGAGGTCGCATAAAACCGTTCTTGACTGAATGGGCTAGTTGTGGTATGATTTATGGAGTTTAACCGCCGTTGCCTTTTCCAAAAAGGAGGAAAGTAACATGAAAAAGAATGCACTTGCTATGGTCACTTTGGCCCTACTCCTCGTCGCTCTAATAGCCGGTTGCAGGCGAGCCAAACCCGCTGTCGTCTCCGAGGTACAGGTAACCCCGACAGCATCAGTCACTACTCCAACGGGGCGCACAGTTGTCCCCGTCGCCTCGCCCACCCCAACCTCCGAGGTCGTTCCGACGATCACACCTACGCCCAGTCCTGAGGACGCTACCCCAACACCCACCACCGCAGTGACCGTCGTCTTTACTCCAATGCCTGTCCCGACGGTCGCCCCAACGCCAGCCCCAACGGCGGCGGTTTCAGGCGAGCGAATCCACACCGTGCAGCCAGGGGAGAACCTGTTCCGCATCGCCCTGCATTATGGCATGTCGTACACGGCTCTTGCCGCCGCCAACGGGATCATCAACCCCGATCTCATCTACGTCGGCCAGAGGTTGACCATCTCCGCTAAGGTGCCGGCTGGGCCAACGGGGGAGAGAATTCACGTGGTGCAGCCAGGGGAGAACCTGTTCCGCATCGCCCTCAAGTACGGCGTCAAGGTAGAGGACATCACCGTAGCTAACGGCATCAGAAATGTCCACCTTATCTACTCAGGGCAGAGGTTGCGCATACCCTAGGAGACGGATTTGGGCGCGGAAGTGACTGTCGCCAGCCAACGAGTGTACGAAGGACGGCTTATCAACCTGCGCGTGGACACTGTCCGCCTGGAGAATGGCAGGCTAACCGAGCGGGAGATTGTCGAACACCCAGGAGCGGTGGCCGTGGTCGCTTTGGACGAGGGCGATAACGTCCTTCTGGTACGCCAGTTCCGCCAGGCGGCCGAAAAGGATCTGCTGGAGATCCCCGCCGGCACCCTGGAAGCTGGCGAGGAGCCCATCGCCTGCGCCCGGCGCGAGTTAAAAGAGGAAACTGGTTATCGAGCCGAGAGCCTGGAACAAATAGGTAGCTTTTACCCGAGCCCCGGCTTTTGTACCGAGTGCATTCGTCTTTACCTGGCGATTGGCTTGCACAAGGGCCCCTCAGTTCCTGAGGACGATGAGACCATTGAGACCATCAAGGTCCCATTATCTGACATACCGACCATGGTCAGCCGGGGCGAGATCTGCGATGGCAAGAGCATCGCTGGCTTGCTTAGCGTTTTGCTTCTTCGCCACTCACTTGACTTTTCAGCCCATTGCTCTTAAAATAAGAGCCTGAAGGGACGGGGCTGAACCTTTTACCTCTCCTGCTTGTGTATAAACAGGAGAGATCATCATTTGCCACTGTACTGGCTGGGAGTTACATCGTGTCGCTCAGTGAAGACGGCCGCCTGATCTCTCAAATTCGCCAGGGGAACATCCTGGCCCTGAAAACCCTGTACGAGAAATACAAGGGCCAAGTATATCGAACGGCCCTGGCCGTCACTCGCGATCGAGAAGCCGCAGAGGACATTCTCCAAGATTGCTTTTTGAAAGTCTACACCCACATTGACAAACTCGATGGCTCTCTCCCCTTGTCCCCCTGGCTGCATCGGGTGACCGTGAACCTGAGCTACAACTGGGTTAAAAAAAAGCACCGCTGGTTGCAGCCATTGGAAGAAGTAATTGAGCAATTGATAGCAGGCCCACGCACCTTGCCTGAGTCCGCCCTGGAGAGGGGAGAGCTGCAAGGTATTGTCCAGAAAGCCATTGCGTCCTTAAGCTTCGAGCATAGAGTGGTAATTGTTCTGTTCTACCTGGATGGTTTTAGCTTGAACGAGATAGCCTACATCCTGGATTGCCCAGTGGGTACAGTAAAGTCTCGCCTACACTACGCTCGTCTAACCCTGCGTCGCAAGCTGGAAAGAGACAGGCGTTTGTCGCCGGAGGTGGCCTATGAGTTCTCATAGAATCCACTTGGATGAGATTGACAAGTTGATCCGCTGGACGCTTGTAGACGAAGTGGCTGGTGAGGAGCCGTCGCCCCAGGTCTGGCAGAATATTCAGGCCAAGATAGCGGCGCGCTCCCAGGCCATGCCCAGCCCACCGGGAATGCGGCGACCCTGGCGACAGCTCGCTTCTGCCCTGCGAGTCTGGGCATCGGACATTATCGCCCCTTTGAATACGAGTTGGGACCTCAGGCTCACCCCACAGGAGCGCTCGTATCTGATCTGGAGGGAGAGTCTCTCGCTAGCAATGATACCTATAACAGCGATGCTAATCTACTGAGATAGCGAGGTATCTGCAGGAGGATAAGTGCCTAGAAACAGATGGATTTGGATACCCCTCACCATAGTAGTGGTGGCCTGCTTGCTGGTGACCTGCGGCGGCGGCTTCCTCTTCCTATGGTATCAGCAGGGTGAAGGAATCGAGTTCCTGGAAAGGCTCGCTCCGTCCAGCCAGCTCACGCCAGGCATCAGGCCAACACCTGAGGCCAAGCCACCGGCTCGACCCAGCGCCACGCTTAACTTGCCGGGAGGCGAGCCCCCTACTCTAGACCCCGCGCTCACTCAGGACGCTACGTCAGCTAGCTACATCGTAGAGATTTTCGGTGGCCTGGTAACCCTGGATCAGGATCTGGAGGTGGTTCCCGACATTGCTGCCAGTTGGGAATTGAGCGAGGACGGTACGACTTATACCTTCCACCTTCGTGATGACGTCAAGTTCCACGATGGCAAGCCCGTCACCGCTCACGACTTCAAGTACTCCATCGAGCGGGCCTGCGATCCGGCCACCGGATCGGTGGTGGCCGATACCTACCTGGGCGACATCGTCGGAGCTCACGACAAACTGCGCGGCCAGGCCGACGAGGTATCAGGCGTGGTGGTGGTTGACGATCACACCCTAAAAATCACCATTGATTCCCCCAAGGCGTATTTCCTCGCCAAGCTGACTTACCCCACGGCCTTCGTCGTAGATCAGGAGAACGTGGAAGGCCCGGTTCAGCCCTGGACCGACAGGCCCAACGGTACCGGCCCCTTCCGCCTGGCCGAGTACGAGCTGGGCCTCAGAATCGTGCTGGAGCGGAACGAGGCCTACTATGGCACCCCCAAGCCGGCCCTGGAACAGGTGAACTTCCTGCTGGCCGGCGGCTCGGCGATGACCATGTACGAGACCGGGGAATTGGACGCCGTGCCCGTGGGCCTGGCCGACATCGAGCGAGTTCTAGACCCCTCTAACCCGTTGAACGAAGAACTCTCTGTTACCCTCCCCATGCTGAGCCTCTTCTACATTGGGTTCAACGTCCAAAAGCCTCCTTTCGATGACCAGAAAGTGCGCCAAGCGTTCAACTATGCCATTGACAAAGACAAATACGTGGACGTGGTGTGGAAGAAGATGCAGGTCAAAGCAGAGGGCATCCTTCCCCCTGGTATGCCGGGATACAACGAGGACCTACGAGGCTACCTCTACGACCCGGAGAAAGCCCGCCAACTCATCGCTGAATCCAAATACGGCGATGCCAGCAAGCTGCCAGAGATCACTCTCAACGTCTCCGGCGGAGGTGGCGCAGCAGCCAGGCAGGTAGCAGCTATCGTGGAGATGTACAAGCAGAACCTGGGAATCGTCATCGCCATCCAGCAGACCGATTGGGCGACCTATCTCTGGGATTTGAGGGCCCATCGCTACCAGATGTTCGGCCTGACCGCAGGCTGGATAGCCGACTATCCCGACCCCCAGGATTTCCTGGATATCCTGTTTCATAGTGAGAGCCGCAACAACGATACGAGGTACTCCAACCCCGAAGTTGACCGGCTACTAGAGAAGGCTCGGGGAGAGCAGGATTTTGAGAAGCGCATGGAGCTTTACCAGCAGGCCGAAGAGATGATATTGGCGGACGCCCCGATCGTGCCGCTGACCCACGATGTGGATTACTGGTTGACCAAGCCTTACGTCGAGGGGATGATCTACCCGCCGGCCATTATTCCCAAGCTGAAGTATGCTTCGATCAGCAGATAGGCGGCTTCAGACAGCCATTGGCTAGTCAGCAAGCCAGGCGCAATTGCCGTGACATGAAAAGAGGCAACTTCCAATGGAAACCTGGCTGCAATTTGTCATCTTTGGGGTGGTGTTCGGCGTTATATTCGCTCTCACCTGGACGTTCGTCCGTCGAAAATCAGGATATCGCGAGTGACCTAAAAGAAGTCGCCGAAGCATATGGAACTGGTGCCCGTCGCCACTTTTGCGTGAATAATGATCACTTACCTTGTTCGTCGTCTGTTGTGGTTGCCCTTCTTGCTGCTGATCATTGCTTTTATCACTTTCGCCCTGGGTTTGTACGGGCCAGGCGATCCGGTGCTGGTGATGCTGGGCCAGCATGCCAGCCCGGAGGCCGCAGCCCGGGTCCGGCACGAGCTAGGGCTGGATAGGCCCTTTCTGGTCCAATACGCCGACTACGTCAGGAAAGCCCTCCACGGCGACCTGGGCGAATCTCTAAAATATCGCGGTCAACCTGTGGGCCGGTTGTTGGCCAAACGCCTGGCGGTCACCGTTCAGTTCAACGTGGTCGTCATGGCGGTGGGCGTGGCTGTGGGAATCCCTCTGGGAATCCTGGCCGCTCTGAACCGTAACAATTTGATAGATTACCTTGTCGTATCGCTCACGGTCGCTGGTATCTCCCTTCCGGTCTTCGCCATCGCACCTATGGCGATGTGGTTCCTGGCCGTCCGCTTCCATCTTCTGCCCTCTGGCGGATGGGACGGCATTTTTAGCCCACGAATCATCATGCCTACCCTGGTACTGGCCATCGGCCCGGCCGCCGTCTTTGTCCGCCAGACGCGAGCCAATTTGCTGGAGGTGCTGGGGCAGGACTACGTGCGCACGGCACGGGCCAAGGGCTTGCGAGAGACTGCCGTGATCGTCGCCCACGCCCTGCGCAACGCCCTGATCCCTCTGTTCACCATCTTCGGACTGATGCTGGGCGGCCTGGTGGGAGGCGGCATCATCACCGAGAGCATCTTTGGCATACCGGGCATCGGCAATCTGGTCTGGGAAGCCTTCACCGCGCGGGACTATCCGGTGATCATGGCCTATACCCTGCTGGTGGCGGCGGCCTACACCCTGGCCAATCTTTTCGTGGATGTCTGCTATCGGTTCATTGATCCCCGTATTCGCTATGGGTAACTACGGACAAGGGACAAGGGACAAGGAGCAAAGGCCAGGGGATTGCCTGGCCCCTAATCCCTGGTCACTGGTCACTGATCACTGGCTTGCGAGATTCTGGCGACGCTTTAGTCGCAACAAGCTGGCCGTGGTGGGGTTGGGGCTGGTCTGTGTGATGTTCTTCACCGGTATCTTCGCGCCCTGGCTGGCGCCGTACTCTTACACCGAGCAGAACCTCGACGCCGTAGAGCAGATGCCCAGCCTGGCCCACCCGCTGGGGACCGATGAGTTGGGCCGTGACCAGCTCAGCCGCATCATCTGGGGGGCGCGCACGGCAGCGATCATCGCCCCAACGGCGACCTTTTTCAGCGTATCTTTGGGCCTTCTGTTTGGCTTGCTGGCCGGCTACTATCGGGGCTGGGTGGAGACGGTGATCATGCGTCTGGCCGACATCCTGTTTGCCTTTCCCGGCATCTTGCTGGCCATCCTCATCGCGGCCACTGTCCAGACCCGTATCGAGGCCTGGCTGAAGGGGTTCGAGGCGCTGGAGGGGTTCGTCAAGGCCGGCTTTGCCCAGGTCCTGGTAGTCATCGTTGCCCTCAGCGCGGTGGGGTGGCCAGGCATGGCCCGCCTGGTGCGCGGGCAGGTGCTTTCCCTGCGCGAGGAGCCGTTCGTCGAGGCAGCCTGGGCCATCGGGGCCAGGCCGTGGCGGGTGATCAGACGTCACGTCCTGCCCAACGCCATGGCCCCCATCGTCGTTTCCGTCTCCATGAGCATGGGAAGTGCCATCGTGGCCGAGGCAGGGCTCAGCTTCATGGGCATCGGCATCCGCCCTCCGACGCCGAGCTGGGGCGCGCTGATCATTGACAACTACAGCTTCTGGCGCAGCCCAGCGGCTCCAGTGCTGCTGTGGTTGCCAGCCCTGATCGTCGGGGCCATGGTAGCGGCCTTTAACTTCGTCGGCGACGGCCTCAATGAGGCGATGAGGCGATGAGGCAACGAGGCAACAGGGCAATGAGGTAACGAGGCAATGAGGCGACGAGGCGATTAGGGAACGTGCCCTGGTGCCTTCGTGCCTCGGTGACCTGGTGCCTATGATTATAAGCCAAGAGTGAGGAGGAATAGAATGGCATTACTAGAAGTAAACAGCCTAAAGACCCGCTTTTTCACCGAAGACGGGGTGGTTCACGCGGTCAATGGTATCTCCTACCAACTCGAGGAAGGGGAATCGCTGGGGATCGTAGGCGAGTCGGGGTGCGGCAAGAGTGTGAGCGTCCTCTCAGTGATGCGCCTCATCCCCCAGCCTCCGGGCAAGATCGTGGGGGGCGAGGTGGTCTTCGAGGGACGGGATATGCTAAAGATGGACTCGGACGACGTGCGTAAAGTGAGAGGGAACAAGATCGCCATGGTGTTCCAGGATCCCATGACTTCCCTCAACCCCGTCTTGACCATTGGGCGGCAGATTGACGAGGCCCTGGAGCTACACATGGGCATGGACAAACGCCAGGCCCGCCAGCGTACCATCGAGCTTCTGGAGATGGTAGGCATCCCCGAGGCAGCACAGCGGGCCGACGATTATCCCCACCAGTTCTCCGGCGGGATGCGGCAGCGGGTGATGATCGCCATGGCCCTTTCCTGCAACCCCCGCATCCTCATCGCCGACGAGCCCACCACCGCCCTGGACGTCACCATCCAGGCCCAGATTATTGATCTGGTGAAGAGGCTGAGGGATGACATCGGCATGGCCATTATTTGGATCACCCACGACCTGGGGGTGGTCGCTGGATTGGCCGAAAAGCTCATCGTCATGTATGCCGGCTACATCGTGGAACGAGCCAACGTCAAGGATGTCTACGGTGACCCACGGCATCCCTACACCATCGGCCTGCTGGGGTCTCTGCCGCGCCTGGACGAGACTCGTAAACGGAGGCTATTCTCCATGAGGGGGCTGCCACCCGACCTGATTGATTTGAAGCCCGGCTGTCCTTTCGCGCCCCGCTGCGACTATGTCATTGATCGCTGTTGGGAGGAAACACCACCCTTGGAGCCTGTCACTATTGGCCACGAAATAGCCTGTTGGGTAGACGTGAAAAGTTCGCAAGTTAGCAAGTCTGCAAGTAATGCTGGGGACAAGGGATAAGGGACAAGGGACAAGGGACAAGGGACAAGGGACAAGGGACAAGGACTTAGCCCCTGATCCTAGTCCCTGATCCTAGCCCCTGATCCCTAGTCCCTGGTCCCTGATCCCTAGTCCCTGGTCCCTAATCCCTAGTCCCTGATCCCTAGTCCCTGGTCCCTAATCCCTAGTCCCTGATCTCTCACTTAGGAGGAGACAATGACAACTGAAAACGAAATTTTGGTCAGAGTGGAGAATCTAAAGAAGTATTTCCCCATCACTCGGGGCGTGTTTCAAAGACACGTAGGTGACATCAAGGCCGTGGACGATATCAGCTTTTTCGTCCGACGGAACGAGACCCTGGGCCTGGTCGGAGAAAGCGGCTGCGGCAAGACGACCACCGGTCGCACCATCTTGCAGCTCTACCGGCCCACCGATGGTCACGTGTATTTCGAGGGGCAGGATCTCAGTATGTTAAAGGGAGAGCAGCTCAGGCGCATGCGCCGCAAGATGCAGATGATCTTTCAGGACCCCTACGCTTCTCTCAACCCCCGCATGACCATCGGCGCCATCATCGGCGAGCCCCTGGAGGTACATAACATCGCCAAAGGTAAAGAGAAAAGGGAGCGGGTCCAAGAGCTGCTTCATGCGGTGGGGCTAAACCCCTATTTCGTGAATCGCTATCCCCACGAGTTCTCCGGCGGACAACGGCAACGCGTGGGCGTGGCTCGGGCCCTGGCGCTGAATCCCGATTTTATAGTTTGTGACGAGCCGGTCTCGTCGGTAGACGTTTCCATCCAGGCTCAGCTCGTTAACCTTTTGGAGGACCTGCAGGCCCAGTTCGGTATGGCCTATCTGTTCATCGCTCACGACCTGAGTATGGTTCGTCACATCAGCGACCGGGTGGCGGTGATGTACCTGGGAAAGATCGCGGAGCTCACCGGCCGTGACGAGCTCTACAGCAACCCCCTCCATCCCTACACCCAGGCCCTGCTCTCGGCCGTGCCCATCCCGGACCCCGTGGTGGAGGAGAGGCGGCGGCGCATCATCCTGGAGGGTGACGTCCCCAGTCCGGCCAATCCGCCCCCAGGCTGCAACTTCAACACCCGCTGCCCGGTAGTGATGGACATCTGTCACGAACAAGACCCGGAGTTCAAGGAAGTGAGCAGCGAGCACTGGACAGCTTGTCACCGGGTGGGGTAAGGGCTTAGCTTGATTTTTTTCGCTTTTGTTGGTAAAATACGAGCGCTATCTCAAGAGTGAACCTTTTACCCAACTTATAGGTATAATAAGCGAGACGATGTCCTTGAGTTGGTGACCTTTAACAACATAGAGTAACACTAAGCCATTTCCTGGAGAGAGAGGTTCTCTCCGATAACAGACATCGGGAGAGGAGGTGAGGAAACGGGTCAAAAAGAAAAAGATAGGGGCAGAGGGACCTTCTGCCCCCAGGTTAATTTGCACGTCGCAACACAAACAAACTAACAAACTAAAAGGAGGACGAAATGTTTACCGACAAAAAGTGTATGACCTTGATCGCCCTGGTAGCGATGATCGCCACGATACTGGCGGCCTGCGCTCCGCCGGCCACCCCTGAGGTAATCGTGAAGGAGGTGCCCGTCGAGAAGAAGGTCGTCGAGACGGTGGTGGTCGAGAAGGAAGTGCCGGTCGAGAAAGAGGTGGTCAAAGAAGTACCAAAAGAAGTGATCAAGGAAGTGGTGGTCACGCCGACACCCGTTCCACCGCCGCCCAAGAAGAAGCTAGAGGGCCTGTGGTATCCCATCGGCACCGAGCCACCCACGCTGGACATCCAGTTGGCCACCGACACCACCTCGCACCTGATCATCCACCAGTGCATTGAGGGGCTGTTCGAGTACCGAGGCGACGGCTCCATCGAGCCCACGGGCGCAACGGCCTACGAGGTCTCCGACGACGGCCTGATATACACCATCACCCTGCGCAAGGAAGCCGTGTGGTCCGATGGCGTGCCCGTCATCGCTCAGCACTACGTGGACGGCGTCATCCGTCTGTTGAAGCCGGAGACGGCGGCTGAGTATGCCTGGCTGATGTACGACATCGAGGGAGCAGAGGAGTTTAACATCGGCGAGACCGACGATCCTGCGCTGGTCGGTGTCAAGGCTCTGGATGACTACACCCTGGAGGTCAAGCTCAAGGCGCCGACGCCTTACTTCGAGACCGTCCTGCCCTTCTCCACCTTCTACCCCGTCCGCCTGGACATCGTGGAGAAGTACGGCGACAAGTGGACCGAGCCGGGCAACTACGTGAGCAACGGTGCCTACTTACTGGATTACTGGGAGCACGAGGCCGAGGTAGGGCTGGTGAAGAACCCCACCTACTGGGGCGCCGCCAACGTCAAGATCGAGAAGATCACCATCCCCATCATCAGGGAGTCAGCCACCGCATTGGCCCTCTATGAGAATGATGAGCTTCATGCCAGCGGCGAAGCCGGATTTCCATCCGAGGAGATTCCGCGCATCACGACCGACCCCGTCCTCAGCAAGGAACTCCGTATCCTGCCGCGCCCCGGTGTCTACTACATCGGCCTGAACACCCTGCGGGAGCCCACGGACAACTTGCTGGTGCGCAAGGCCCTGGCTTCGGCCATTGACCGGGTGTCCATCAATATCAACGTGGTACAGCGACCCTGGCAGACGGCTCTCTGCTGCACTACCCCGCCCAAGATCCTGGGCTACCAGGAATGTGGTACGTGCGGTTATGACTTCGATCCTAAGAAGGCCCAGGCGTATCTGGCCGAGGCCGGCTACCCGGACGGCGAGGGCTTCCCTGTCCTCAGCTTCTGGTTCAACCGGGCCGACTACAACGAGGACGTCATCGAGGCCGTGGCCGCCATGTGGGAGAAGCACCTGGGTATCTCGGTAGAGTTGCGCACCAACGAGTGGGCCGTCTACCTGGACTATCTGGACCAGTGCAACAACACCAAGGAAGACCTGGCGGCCTGCGAGTTCAACGCCTACCGCATGGGCTGGGTGATGGACTACGGAGACCCGCAGAACCAGCTCGAGGTGGTGTTCGCCCCCAGGTCAACCTTCCAGTACACCGGTTGGGAGAACGCACGCTTCGACGAGCTGATGGATCTGGCCAGGAGCGAGTTCGACACCGACAAGCGCGAGGCCTACTACATGGAGGCCGACAAGATCCTGTGCGAGGATGAGGTCTCGATCATCCCCATCCACGGGTACGAGCGGAATACCCTGGTCAGGACTGGCGTCAAGTTCGAGTACCCGCCCTTTGGCGCGCCCAACTTCGCCTATTGGGCATTGCCGTAGGCTAGTGAACCCTCTGAGCTATGTAGCTCTCTTGGCGAGAGCTACATAGCTCTTTTCTGCTATCATTCCTGCAAGCTTATCAAATCATCATACCTGTGGTATGAACCAGCGTTGACAAAAGATAATGGTCAACGCTGGTTGAGTGGCATCTCACACCCTGAAGCCAAGGGGGAGGGAAAAACATGATAGCATACATCATCAGAAGGTTTATGTGGTTGATCCCTGTCATATTGATGGTGACCGTTGTCGTCTTTGGGGCCATGAAGTTGGTGCCCGGAGGGCCCTTCAGCACCGAGGGTCGGCCCATGTCGCCGGAGATCCGGGCCAACTTCGAGGCCCGCTATCACCTGGACGAGCCAACCTGGAAGCAATACATCCGCTACATGGTGGGCGACATCGTTGACACCGGTGACATACGAGACTTCGGGAAGCACGGTCTGTTGGGATTCGACCTGGGTCCCTCCTACAAGTATAGGGGACGTACCATCAACAACGTGTTGTTCGATGGTGGGATAACAAAGGCGGCCGTCTCGGTCTCGGCCCAGTTGGGCATGTTAGCCGTCATTATTGCAGTGAGCATAGGCATTCCTCTGGGCATCATCTCGGCCCTCAAGCAGAACACCATTTTTGACTATATCAGCATGTTCCTCGCCATGCTGGGCGTATCCATCCCCAACTTCGTGCTGGGACTGATGTTGATACTGGCCATGCTCTGGCTGAGCTTGCGTGGTCTGCCAGCTCTCCCCCTGGCCCGTTGGGGCACCAAGGATCTCTGGGATTGGTTCAGCCACATGATCCTGCCGGCCATCACCCTGGGCACGGGAGGGTCGGCCCTCATCGCCCGCCTGACCCGAGCCAGCGTGCTGGAGGTGATCCGGCAGGACTACATCCGCACCGCCCGAGCCAAAGGGCTGCGGGAACGGGCGGTGATTTGGGGCCACACCCTCAAGAACTCGCTGATTCCTGTGACCACCGTCCTGGGCCCGCTCATGGCCGCCTGGTTGACAGGCTCTTTCATCATCGAGCACGTGTTTTCGATACCGGGCATCGGCCGCTTCTTTGTCACCAGCATCGCCGATCGTGACTACACGCTGATCATGGGTACCATGCTGGTCTATGCGGTGATCCTGGTCATCATGAACATCCTGGTGGATATCTCTTACGCCTTTCTCGATCCGCGTATCCGTTTTGAGTAATCATCGTGCAAGGGACAAGGGGCAAGGGACTAGGGACAAGCCCCTGATCCCTAGTCCCTGATCCCTAGTCCCTGATCCCTAGTCCCTGATCCCTAGTCCCTGATCCCTGATTTCCTGATCACTTTTCGAGGAGAATTATGAGTAGTGAAGCAGTGGCCATAGTTGAGGGTAGAAAAAGAGCCGCGGAATGGGAGTTCACCCGCCCGCCAGAGAGTCTGTGGCGAGATGCCTGGCGGCGGCTGCTGCGCAACAGAGCAGCCTTGGCAAGTTGCATCTTTATCATCATCGTTTTCGTGGCCGCCGTCTTCGCCGACGATGGCTTCATATCCTGGGCCTTGAACCGTCCGCCCCAACCTCTGCTGGCCCCGTATGGCTACAAGGAGGTTGATTTCGAAAACACCAGGGCCAGCCCCAGCCTGCAGCGCGTAGACGAAGGCAGGTTTCCGCACATCATGGGCACCGACAAATATGGGCGGGATGTCTTCAGCCGCATCATATACGGCGGCCGCGTGTCCCTGGCGGTAGGCATCTTCTGCTCCCTGGTGATCATGACCTTCGGCCTGGTCTATGGCTCCATATCTGGCTACGCGGGCGGTCGGGTGGATACCATCATGATGCGCATCGTGGACATCTTGTATGGCCTCCCCACCCTGTTGTTCATCATTCTGATCATGGTCATCCTGGGCTCTACGACCGGCCTGCCGGCCATACGCAACCTGGTGCTGGGCATTGGGTTGGTCAGTTGGATGGGCATGGCACGCCTGGTGCGCGGCTCATTCCTCTCCCTGCGGGAAAAAGAATTCGTGGAGGCAGCGCGCATGGTCGGAGCCAGGGACGTCACCATTATCGCCCGTCACCTGTTGCCCAACAGCCTCGGCCCCATCATCGTGGCCGTCACCCTGAACATGCCGACCCTGATCATGTTCGAGGCCACGTTGAGCTTCATCGGCCTGGGTGTGCCGCCCCCCTTCCCCAGTTGGGGACAGATGATCAACGAGGGCTGGCGGGCCATGAGAACCGATGCCCATCTGATCTTTTTCCCGGCCATCACCCTCTCCCTGGTCATGCTGGCCTTCAATTTCCTGGGCGACGGCCTGCGCGATGCCCTGGATCCGCAAATGCGGGGCATGATGTAGCAAACACACGGGACACAAAGTCTGGATACTACTCTCGTCAGGCGGGGAACCACGTTCTCCGCTTGTGCATAATAAGGTAAGCATTGACGTGCCAGGCACTTTCATGGGCTTCTTCAAGGTTGCAGTGCCTCCAAGCCAGGTGAGATCGCTCAATCGCTCGGCTATTCGCAAGTGCCTGGCACGTTGAGGCTCGCCCCTGCCGTCCACCCAAACAGTTACAGAGGTAGGATATATGGAACGAGGTAGAAATCCCTGTCTACGACTCCCCCTGGTGGCCGGGTTGATCTCGTTAGCTCTGATAGCTACGGGCTGTGGGCTGACCCCTAGTACGACCCCCCGCGCTTCGTCCCAGTGGAGCAACGGAAAGCTGCTGGGCACGGCCATCCTGAACAACCAGGTGGCCTTGCAGGTGGACGAGGCAGGGAATAGCTTCCTGACATGGGTAGGACCTGCACGTGAGCTGCAGTTCGCCCACTTGAATGAACACGCTGAAGTCGTCACCCAACAGCCTCTTGACCTGAGCGTCAAATCCCCCATGAAGCCCCAACTGCTGCTAGACCCTAGCGGTCAATTGCACCTTTTCTGGCTGGATAGGGGGGAACAAAGCGTGCAACTCTTCTACGCCCGCCTATCAGCCGATGGCGAAGTGCTCCAGGAAGCAACCGCCCTCTCGCCGCCCGAACGGCGGGTGTCCCACAGTTCGATGGTCCTCGATCCTGTGGGCCAGACCGTAGAGCTCTTTTGGTCTGACAACGTCTACGTCCGCCCTGGCTGCTACCACGCTGCGCTGGACTGGTCGGGGGAGGTCGTCGTCCCGGCAGAAATGCTGATCCCATACGGACTACTGCCGGCGGCCCAGATAGACCAACATGGTTTCGTGCACCTGGCCTGGAGAGCGGAATTGGAGCCAGACAAGCCCACATTCCACTACGCTGTCTACGATCCCCAACGCCGCTTGCTGGGTCCAGACATCCTGGCGAGCGAACCCCTGATCGAGATGAGCCTGCTGGGCCGGCCAACGGCCGGCGCAGCATTCGACGGGCCGTGGCTGGGACTGGACGAGAGCTCGGTGTACCTGGCCTGGGTGCTCGAGGTGCGCGAAAGGACAGAAGTTCTAAACCTCACCTTCTACCAGGTGTTCCCCCAGCCTGTTTTGGGCCAGCGCCAGGCCACGGAACCATTCGACTACAACCCGCCCACGGTGACAAACGAGCCAGTCCACGTGCGGGGGGTTGACCCGAGTATGACAGGCCAGCCACAATTCCTGAGGGGGCAGCCAACCCACCAGGCGTTGGCCTTCTTCACCCAGGTGCGCGGCCCGGGCAACGTGGAAACCCTCCAGATGGCGACGGTTGACGTGGAGCCAGAACGGACCACGGGGCAGGAAATCGTCAATGCCAGCCGCAGTGCTTCGGTGCGGCCGAACATAGCTGTTGATAATGAAGGAAATCTCCACCTGGTGTGGATCGACACGGCGGGTTTCGAGCGTTACCACGTTGTATACGCCAGCACCTCGCCGCAGGCCAAAGAAACACTCAACCGCATCACCGCCTATGACGTGCTGGACAGAATCCTGGGTGGGGTGATGCGTGTCTTTTCCGCTTTGTTCTTTGTCCCCCTCATCTTGAATTGGCTGCTCATCCCCTTTGGATGGCTGGCCCTTTTCGCTTTGACTACCCAGGAATCCGAGGTCTCAGATCCCCACGGCCTCAAGGCCCTGGTTCTGGCCATGCTCTTACAACTGCTCGCCAAACTTCTCATCTTCCCTGACCTGCTGAATCAACCTCCACTCGGTTCTCTGCTATCGCCTTCATTGGGCCTCGTCCTGGGGCGGTGGATCCTTCCGCTGCTTCTGGCCGCTGTAGCCGCGGGGGCGGTGTGGGCCTACTTGAAGCGCGCCCACAGCCAATCCATCTTTGTCGCCTATTTCATCTACGCCATTGTTGACTCCTTCCTGACCCTGATCATCTACGTGGCCCCTCGCATGGCATAGCTCTAGTTTCGGGTTTCGCAACTCAAAACTCGAAACAGGAATGGATGTAATGAGACCTCTCGTTGTCGCTGGCATCGCTCTCTGCCTTCTTGGCTGGGTGATAATGGCCTGTCAGTCCCCCCCGCCAACCCCTACCAGCTCTCCCCTGCCGACTACTGCACCACCCCCGACCCCTACTCAGCCGCCTACGCCCGGCCCGCTGACAGATGCCGAGGCCATCGCGCTGATCAAACAGGAGATAGCCGCTCGCGGGATTGCCTCCCACACCCTGAGGATCAGCATAGGACAGGAATCGCGATCAGCCTCCATCCGCTACTCGAGTTCCTACGACGTTGACAGCAGCGTGTTTAACGCCCAGACGGTGCTTATCGCCCTGACTGCGGCCCGAGCCATAGCCAGGGTTCAGCCCCCAGTCAATGGTGGAATACGCCTGGCCGTCATGCCCGCTGGGGAGGGCGAGGTGGGGCTTAGAGTGACCGCCATCGGCTGGCCAAGCCTGGAGGCGTGGGGCAATGGCGACATCTCCGATCAGGAATTCGTCAGCCAGTGGACGGTGGGGGATGTGACCAGGGAATGAAGGCATGAAACGTGAAAACGTGTTGCGTGTTGCGTGTTGCGTGTTGCGTGTTGATGCAACAGGGAGGTTGATGTGCTTCTGCGATTTGGCTTGCGGCTGCTTTCCATTCCTGTGCTGTTGGTCGCTCTGGTCTTCCTGGTGGCGTTGGCCGTAAACCTTGGGCAAGAGGGCAACCTGCAGGCGCTGCCGTCAGCGGTGCCCCCGGCCGCTGGCTTCACCGCTGATTACCTCAGAGGGCTGGCCCAGGGCGACATGGGGACCATCGCCTCCGGCCACCAGTCCATCGCGGGCACACCCGTAGCTGAGGATGTGGGCCGCGCTTTGCCCAAGTCGTTGGGCTTGCTGGCCTTCGCGTTGACCCTGGCCGCGCTGCTGGGCCTCATCCTGGGGATCATTGCCGCCCTCCGACGGACCAGCAACCTGTCTAAGCTGCTGCTCTTTGCCTCCGTGCTGGGCATCTCCACTCCCAGCTTCTTCGCCGCCATGCTGCTGATCTGGGGTGCCGTCTGGCTCTATCAGTCCACCGGCCAGCACATCGTCCCCATCTCCGGCTTTGGCTGGGACTTGCACTTAATCTTGCCTGCTCTCGTACTGGCCGCCCGCCCGGCCGCCGCGGTGACGCGCCTCAGTTTCAACGCCCTGGTAGAGATCCTGGAATCCGATTACATCCGCACTGCCGTAGCCAAAGGACTGCTGCCCCGCCTGATCCTCCTGCGGCACGTGTTGCGCAACGCGGGGGTGCCCCTCATGACCACCGTGGGCGTCTCGCTTCGCTTCAGCCTGGCCGTGCTCCCCATCGTGGAGTACATCTTCAATTGGCCGGGCATCGGCCTGCGGCTGCTGAAATCCATCGAGGCTCAGGATGCCATCGCCGTGATCGGCATGACCATGCCCCTGGTTCTCCTCTTCGTCCTGGTCAACCTGCTCCTGGATATCCTCTACCTGTTGGTAGACCCCCGCCTGCGGGCTGCGGAGGGAGGCACAGTATGAAACCCCTCACCTTCTGGCAGCGATTGGGGCGGGCGGTGCGGGATCCCTACTTCGTCATCGGCTCGCTGCTGGTGGCTCTCCTGGTCCTGGCCACCGTCGTAGGGCCAGACGTTGCTCCCCACAACCCCTATCTGGTAAAGCGCTTGCAGTGGATTGACGGAGAGCTGCACAAGGCGCCTTTTCCCCCCAGCGAACTCTACCCCCTGGGGACCGACGACCTGGGCCGGGATCAGCTCTCCCTGCTCCTCTACGGAGCCCGGGTGACGCTGGTCATGGCCTTCGTGGCCACTATAGTGCGGCTACTGCTGGGACTCTTCCTGGGGACGTTCGCCGGCTGGTGGCCGGGGAGTCTCTTCGACCGAGCCGTTGGCGCCGTCGCCGAGCTCTGGGCGTCCATCCCCAGCCTGATCCTGGCCATGTTGGTGCTATCTGCCATCGGCGTCGGCAGGGGACAAACGGCCTTCGTCGTGGCCCTGGCGGTGGTTGGCTGGGGGGAGATCGCCCAGATCGTGCGCGGCCACGTCCTGACCATCCGCAACCGGCTCTACATCACCGCCGCGCGGGCGGTGGGGCTGAGCTCGCCCAGCATCCTCAGCCGCCACGTGTTGCCCAACCTATTGCCGACCCTGCTGGCCCTGGCGGCGCTGGAGATGGGAGCTGCGCTGCTCCTGCTGGGGGAACTGGGCTTCCTGCACGTTTTCATCGGCGGCGGGCGCACCGGCTTCGACATGGCGACGTGGGAGGTGCGCCACTACTTCGACGTGCCCGACTGGGGGGCCATGCTAGGCACCTCCTGGCGCTGGTTCCGCTCGTACCCCTGGTTTCCCCTGGCCCCGGCCCTGGCCTTCTTCGCCGCCATCCTGGGCTGCAACCTGTTCGGCTACGGCCTGCAGCGGTTCATCGAGCGGGGACGGTTCCACCCCAGCGGCTGGTCGGTGCTCCGCTTGTTGATCGTCGTGGCGCTGCTCCTCCTGGGCGCCCGCGCTCTCCTGCAGAACACCGGCGTCGAGGCCCAGCTCGCCGGGCTGGCCCGCCAGTTCGACGTGAACCGGGCCTGGGATGACATCGCTCATCTCACCCAACCAGCGCTGGAGGGGCGGCCCACCGGCTCCGAGGGCGGAACCCAGGCCGCTGACTACATCGCCACCCAGTTCGAGCAAGCGGGATTGACCCCTATCACCCGCGAGGGGACCTACTTTCACCCCTATACCGCCATTCGCGGGCGGGTCAGTGCCGCTCCGCTCCTGGAGCTACTGGACGAGAGCGGGGAACCGCAACTGCGGCTGACCAGCGGTCTCTCCTTCGACCCCCGGCAAGCCTTCCATGCGGAGGGGAGTACAGAGGGGGAACTCAGGGTGCAGGGGAACATCGGCCGCAACATGATATTCGGTGGTGAAATCCTGCTGTTGCTCGATCCAGAGGAGGAATTGGGTATGCCCTGGCATGGCCCTGCCCCCTACTTAGGGGTGCTCCGCCTGGTGCCCGACGACGAACTGGCGGACAACGATCAGGCTCCCC
>VGOG01000052.1 GCA_016875995.1 Chloroflexota bacterium | reverse complement strand
CGATGTACAGGTCGGTGTAGCCATCCATGATGGCGCAGGCTATCTCCGGTCGGACCACCAGGTCCATCAAGAACTGCTCGAAGCCGCGCAGCCCCCACGACCACTCGAAGATGCCTCCCACCTCGTAACACAGCCAGTATTCGGTTCCCTGGTTCAGCTCCTGGATCTTGTCTTTCAGGGTGCGGACATCCCAGTGCTCCGTTTTGGGCCAGCCCGGCCAGCTCTCCACCTCGGCCACCGTCTGGGCATGGGCCAGGGGATGGCCAGCGTACTCCTGGTAGGTGCAGAATTCGTTAGACACCGAGCGGCGGTGGGTGCCAAGAGCGTCGTAATAACTGCCGTCCTCCTGTACGATGGGCGCCGGCCCCACGTAATCGGGGACTATCCAGCGGCAGTCAACGCCCAGCAGACGCAGGACTTCCCCATCGTCGTCTGTATCCAGATAGCGGCGTAGTGCGGTCCACACCTCGGGCACGGCCCAGAAGTCGAAGGCCACCCGGTCGGGCTCCTGGTGGCGCAGGGCCATCTCCACTCGCCGGTGCGGAGTGATGGGGGCGGCTTCTGGCCGGCCATAGCGATTTTCGAGAAGAGCCCGCACTTCGGCGGGCTCCGTTGGCAAGAGGTTCATCGAGCTTCTCTATTCACAACAACTTTTGGAGAGTATTGCTATATCTCGGTCAGTTCCGTTTCCGTGTAATAATGTGCATCTGCCGTTCCTACGGTCCACCTCCCTACTCCCTGGTATATGGACGACCGCTGGCGGCGGGGAACCTCCTTCTACCGATGACAAGCATTACCATCAAAAGGGTGGTGATGTAGGGGAGCATGTTCACGAAGTAGAAGGGGATGACTTCCTTGACCCCAGGCGTAACCGCTACCGCGTAGGCAAAGCCCTCAGCGAAGCCGAAGATGAAGGCGGCGACGAGGGCTAACAATGGCTCCAGTCCGGCGAATACCACGCAGGCCAGAGCGATGAAGCCTCTGCCGGCGGTCATTTCTTTGGTGATGCCTCCAAACCAGCCCAAGGGCAAAAAGGCCCCACCCAGGCCACACAGCGCCCCTCCGAGGGTGGCGGTGAAGATTCTAATCCAGTCAATTCTCACCCCGGCCACGTCGGCGGCCTCTGGCTCCTCCCCGGCGGCCCTTATCCTGAATCCGAGCACTGTCTTGTGCAGGAGGATATGGGCCAGGAAGACCATGGCCAAGGTAGCGATAGTCACCGGGCTCAACCGCCCGAAGAAGGTGAATATCGGGGGCACCATAAGCTTCCGCGGGAAGACATAGATGCCAGGGAAGGCCCAGATGGACATCAGGAGGTAGGGGACGAAACCCAGAGCAAATAGATTGATTCCCATCCCCGCCACGACCTGATTCGCCCTCCCATAGACACTCACCAGCCCGAAGAGAAATCCGATGAGCGCTCCCCCCAACATCCCAACCAGAAGTCCCATGACCCCATTTTCGAACAGCTCCGCTCCCCAAACACTCACGACGGCGGTTATGAGAAGGATCCCCTCCAGACCGATGTTAATCACACCGGCCTTTTCGTTCACACATTCCCCCACCGCCGTCAAGGCCAGCGGGGTCATGGCCAGCAACGCCGCCTCCAGAAGCGAGATCGGCTTCAGATTGGCCTGTTCTATCCCGTAAACGGCGAGGGCGATCAGGAACAGGACGACGAAGAGCCAAAAAGCCTTTTGCCCCCTGAGACGCGAAAAGAATCTCATCGCTTCAACCTCCTTCTGATGATGGCCCATATCTCTGGAACGGCCAGGGCGACCACGATGAGGCCATTGATGGCTCGCACGAGCTCAGAACTTACCCCGGCGTGGTACTCCATGAATCGGCCGCCGTGTTGCAGTGCCCCGTAGAGTATGGCCGCAAAGATTCCCCCTATGGGGTGATTTCTCCCTATCAGAGCGACCCCGATTCCGTCGAAGCCCAGCGTGACCACGTTGCCTAAGGTTGCATATAGGGACCAGGCCGGTGGGCGACCTATGACCTGACTGGCTCCGGCCAGGCCCGCCGCCAGACCACCGATGACGAAGCTGAGGACCAGGGTGCGCCGAATGCTAACCCCCGCGTAGCGCGCAGCGTCCGGGTTCTCCCCCACCAACCGCAGCTCATATCCCGCTTTGGTGCCCCACAAGTAGAAATAAACCCCGATACAAAAGGCTACGGCCACTAATATCGCGGCGGTCAAGGTAGCTCCCTCTGCCAGGACAGGGTAACGAGCGCCTGGCAAGGCTGGGACGGTCCTCTCCGCCCTCCCCGGCTGCGCCAGGTAGTAGATAGCGAGGTACATGGAGAGGTGAGTGGCTATCCAGTTGAACATGATGGTGGATATGACCTCGTGGACACCCCTCCATACCTTCAGGAGGGCAGACGGAAGAGCCCACAGGGCACCCACCAGCATGGCAAAAACAGTGGCCACGACTACGTGGATACCCGGAGGGAGAGGAATCCGGCCTGCTATAGCGATGGCCCCTATCGCCCCCAGGTACATCTGACCCTCAGCGCCGATGTTGAAGAGGCCCGTCTTCACCCCGATAGCGAAGGTTACCGCGGTGAGCATCAGCGGGGTAGCGAAGGCCAGCGTCTCCAGAATATCAGGCACGGTGCCAAAGGCCCCTTTGAATAGGGCCTGATATGCCTTTAGCGGCTCGTAGCCAAAGGGCATCATCAACAGAGCACCGGCTATTAAACCTATGAGGATGGTAACGAGCGATTCCACCAGAGGACGTGCGCGTGCGGTGATCTCAAAAGGCTTCATAGTAATTCTCCCATGAGAGTTTACAAGCAGGCAAAGTTCACCTGCCTACTTGCTTATTAGCACCTCATCCACGGCTACCTCTCCCCCTCACTTTGACCCCTCCCATCATCATCCCCACCTCTTCCCGGCTGAGCTCCTCGGCCTTGCCGATGCCCATGAACTCGCCCTCGTACATCACCGCGATCCTGTCGCTGAGCATCATGATCTCGTCGAGGTCAGCCGAGATGAGCAGGACGCCCTTGCCCTCGTCCCTCATCTTGACCAGGAGTTCCCTGATGTAAACGGTGGACGCGATGTCCAGTCCCCGGGTGGGGTGGGCGGCCACTACCAGGGCCGGTTTCTTGCTCAGCTCCCTGCCGACGACGAGCCGCTGCTTATTTCCGCCGCTGAGGCTTCTGGCCGCAGTGTTCAGGCTGGGAGTTATCACGTTGAAGGTTTCCACCAGCCGCTTGGCAAACTCTATGATTTTCTTTCCGTTCAACCGGCCCAACCCGAGGAGGAACTCGGGCTCCCATTGCCTTCCCAGGATGCTGTTCTCGGAAACGTCGAAGTTCAACGCTAACCCGAACCTGGCTGTGTCCTCCGGGACGTGGCAGACTCCCATTCCGTAGAGCTCTCTCGCGTTGAAGGTGGCAACATCGGTGCCATTGAGCCTGATCTCGCCGCTTTTGGGGGGCCTGAGGCCGGTAAGGGCCTGCACAAGCTCGCTCTGGCCATTGCCCTCCACGCCAGCCACGCCGAAAATCTCCCTAGCCTTCACTTCAAAGGACAAATCCTTAACAGCCATGGCACCGGAGTCGTCCGTCGCTTGCAGGTTCTTGACCGTGAGCACAGGTTCTCCCGGCTTTTTCTCCTCCCTGGTTACCCGCGGCACTACCTCCTTCCCCACCATCATTACCGCCAGCTTCTGGGGAGTGGCCTCACTGGTGGGCACCCTTCCCGTGACCAGGCCGTTTCTGAGGACAACGATGCGATCGGAGATTTCGAGGACTTCTCTTAGCTTGTGGGTGATGAACAAGATGGCTTTCCCCGCCTCCTTCAGTCGGCGCATGAAGCGGAAAAGCTCATCCACTTCCAGGGGGGTCAAGGACGAGGTGGGCTCGTCGAGGATCAGGACATCGGTGACCCGGTAGAGCACCTTCAGAATCTCGACCCTCTGCTGGACACCCACCGGCAGCAACTCCACGGGCGTGTCCAGCGGGACTTGCAAGCCCGTATCCGCAGCCAAATCGGCCAGCCGCTTCCTGGCCGTTTTCAGGCCGAGGAATGATAGGGAACCGGCGGCCTCCTGGCCGAGGAGAATGTTTTCGACAGCGGTGTAGGGAGGGACGAGGGCAAAGACCTGGTGGACCATCCCTATCCCGAGCCCGAGGGCATCGGAGGGGTTCCTGAAGTTCACCCGCTTGCCGTCCACGGATATCTCCCCGGCGGTGAGTGGCAGGAGTCCGGAGAGGATCTTCATCAGGGTTGTCTTCCCGGCCCCGTTCTCGCCCAGTAGCCCAACTATCTCCCCCCTTGCGATGTCGAAATCCACACCTTGCAAGGCCACCGTGCCGTCTGGATAGACTTTTTCGACAGATTTCATTTCAATGAAGGGTTTGGATTCCATGCTCTCTGTTTCTCCCTAAAGCTGGCTTCTTGATGCCATCGCTGCGACTTCCAAGACCTTCACATTCGCCGGACTCAAGCGGCTGAGCATGACTCGTAGAGTTCGTCTTACCCAAAAATAGGGGCAAGCCGCGGCTTGCCCCTATTTTGTCCGCGCTGAGATGGATAGGACGGTGAAGAGAGGATATTTAGTTGTGCCTGCTTAGCCGAGTTCGTCACGCCACTTCTTTATATCATCTTCCGTGAAGGCCAGAGGAACTTCGACCTCGCCGGTGCGGATTTGCTCCTCCAACTCAGCCACTGCCTCCCAGATCCAGGCCGGCTGGGCATCCCTCATGGCCTTGGCCTTGGCGCGAATCTCCGCTGCCGGCATCGGGAGGGCCTTCTTCCCCGTTAACTCCTCCGCCCTCACGCCCATCTCGATGAACTCGTCCAGATCGGCCAGGGTGCTGACGGAGATGCCCTCCATCAACTTGCCCATTGTCTCGGTCCCGATGCCCAGCACCAGGCTCCCATTTGTCTCCTTCACCACGTCCCTAAACGTGCCGTCCAGGACCAGCTTGGTGGGGAAGTAAACGCCGTAGTCAACCCGCTTCATCATGCTGGCGATGACGAAGCCGGGGTTGATCCAGTCCTGGTTGGCGTCCACGCCGGTCCAGAAGGGAGGCCCCATCTTCAGGCCCTTCTCCTCGGCCAGTTCCGCCACGGCCTGGTTGATGCCCAGTCCGAGCGGCCCGGCGATGTTGTAGACGGTCACCGCATCCTTGGCATACATCGGCTTGGCGGCCGCGTAGCCCTTGGTGATGTCGCTAAAGGTGCCGGTGTAGGTCCAGAGGACGAAGTCCTTGGTGTAGTCGAAGGCCTCGGCCGGCTTGTTCTTCTTGAGCCACTCGGTGGCCCAGCGAGCCCCCCACTTGTAGCCAATCTCGAACTTCCACAGGACGGGGATCTCGATCCCAAACACGCCTCCGATGTGGGGCTTATCGTAGTGAGCCGCCAACAGCGCGCCGAGCGCTCCAACCAGGGCGCTCCCATTGTGCTCCTCGTAGACGATGTCCATCAGGTTCGGCAGCGGGTATTCGGCCGGAGCCACCAGGAATTGGGAGTAGGTGTCAATGCCAGCGAAGTTCTTGTCCGGATACTTCTTCGCCACCTCAGCCAGGGCGTCGCTCAACAGGAACCCCACCCCAACGATGAGCTTAACGTCGGGGTCCTCAGCAGCGACGGTCAGGTTCGGGACGTAGTCGGCCTCCACCTTGCTGATCACCTCCACCATCTTGACGCCGAAGTCCCTTGCGGCATCGTCGCCCCCCTTGAAGGCCATGTCGTTGAAGCTCAGGTCACCCCTCCCGCCGATGTCGGAGACGACGGCGATCTTGGTCTTCGCCCCCGCGTACCAGGCGGCGGTGAGTTTTGCACCTTCCTCCGGGCTGGGGATGAGGAACTTCCAGCCGGGATGGATCAGGTTGGGATTCTTGATCTTGGCGAAGCTCGGGTCTTCGAGGGCCTTGAGATTGGTGGACATGACGATGGCGCGATAAGCCGGGCCACTGCCCAGATACTTCTCCGCCAGGGTCCAGAGGTTGTCACCCAGCTTCACCGTGTAGGTCAGTTCCTCCTGGGCCGGCGGGGCAGCGCTGGCCACGTTCACCCCTAGCGTCGCCACCATGGCGACCAACGCAATCAGATTGAACAGTTTCCTCAACATTTGTCAGTCCTCCTTGAGTTTTGATAGTAGTCGGATAATGCTACATTGGCTGTTCCTGCGATAGGCATCCCTCCTTTCAGTCAGTTTTATATGTTGATTGAAAAGCTCCGCAGGGAATTGCTACGCTCTCCCCTGGCCCAAAAGTATTATGATCAGCTATCACCTCCCTCCAGATGCTGGGCGGGCGGTCCGCCTGCACAGGTAGCCCGGTCTTTTCGCTGCATCTCCGTAGCTAACACCGTAGCCATTATAACCTATTTTGTTTAAGTGCGCAAGTCTGCTATGATTATCAGTGCTTGAGAATTGGGGGTCTGGAGTGCAGACGCGAGCCTGCTTCGAGCCTTGTAAAGGCGGACTTGCGTCCGCACTCCAGCGAGTCTTCCCAGGGACTGATTATAGTGCATTTGGTCAAGATAGGCAAATCCAAATTCAGTACATCACAATTGATGGCGAGGAGTTGCACTCCGAACCCCTGTTCGGGAGTACAACTCCCTCACATCGGGTGATAAACAAGTTCAAATTCAATTTTCTATCTCCCCTCCAGTTAACACCTCCCGCGAGCGACCGGCCCCCTGGTCTGGTCCGACGACACCCTGTTCCTCCAGCAGGTCTATCAGACGAGCGGCCCGCGAGTAGCCGATGCGTAACCTCCGCTGTAGGAGGGAGATAGAGGCCCGGTTGTACTCACGCACCACCGCGATGGCTTCTTCCAGGAGATCATCTCTCCGACTGGCTTCTTCTTCTTTAATTCTCATCTCCTCCCAAAGCGGTTGCTGGGTCATCTCCTCAGCCCTGTAGAAGCTGGTGGGAACGCTCGCGCCTACCTCCGTGCCCTTCCAGTAGCGTACCAGGCGGTCCAGCTCCCGATCGGAGACGAAACAACCCTGCAGCCTCACCAACTGGCTGGAATCCGAAGCCATGTAGAGCATGTCTCCCCGCCCCAGCAGCCTTTCCGCCCCTCCCATGTCCAAAACCACCCGCGAGTCCACCTGGCTGGTAACGGCGAAGGAGATACGAGCGGGGAAGTTGGCCTTGATGAGCCCTGTGACCACGTCCACTGAGGGCCTTTGGGTAGCGATAACCAGGTGGATACCCGTGGCCCGGGCCATCTGGGCGATGCGGCAGAGCGACCGTTCCACTTCGTCGTGGGCCAGCATCATCAAGTCGGCCAACTCGTCCACGAAGACCACCAGGTAGGGCAGGCGACCCTCTCCCCGTGCGCTGGCTCGTTTGTTGTACTCCTCGATGTTGCGCACCTCGGCTCTGGCCAGCTTCTTGTAGCGCTGATCCATCTCCCGCGTGACCCACTGCAGAGAGCCCACGACTCGTTCCAGGTCCACTATTACGGGCGCTTGAAGATGGGGAATGCCATTGAAATTGGTCAGTTCGACCCGCTTGGGATCAATCATCAGTAGTTTCAGGTCATCGGGGGTGCTGTTGCACAGCAGGCAGGCGATAATGGAGTTGATGCAGACCGATTTACCTGAGCCCGTTGCCCCAGCGATCAACAGGTGGGGCATGGTTCCCAGATCAGCCACGATGGGCTCGCCAGACACGTCACGGCCCAGAGCGATGGCTAGCTTGGAATTCAGCTTCCTGAAAGCCTCTGACTCCATAACGCCACGTAAAGCCACCAGAGTCAGCTCCGCGTTGGGCACCTCGATGCCCACGATGGAGCGGCCAGGCACGGGGGCCTCGACGCGGACAGGCGAGGCGGCCAGGGCCAGGGCCAGATCGTCGGCCAAAGCGCTGATCTTCGACACCTTGACCTTCATGCGCCTCCCTGCGCGCCCTTCCACGAAGCCTGGCTCGACGCCAAATTGGGTGATCACCGGCCCCTGGTTGACCTCGACCACCTTGGCCGGCACGCCCAGGCTGACCAGGGTATCTTCGATGATCTTAACTCGCCTGCGAATCTCGGCCTGACTGATCTCCTGATCCAGGCTATCTTCCATGATTTCGGCCACCGGAGGCAGACGCCACTCCCGATCGCCGCCGATGATGCGGGGGAAGATGGGGCCCCGTGCGGGACGGGGTGGCTCAGTTGCAGGCTCAGGCGAGGGAGCGATGGAGGGCCTCATCTCACTCCGGCGTCGGAGGCGAGAAAGGCGCCTCTGGCCGAGATAACGAAGCCTACTCCATCCTTGTCTCAAAGCCTGACCCATCTCGGCAGGGGAGAGGCCGGAGAGCACGATGATGGCTACGCTGGCCAGGGCAATGATGGCCACGTAAGCTCCCAGATCGCCCAGGCTCGAGACCAGGGCCCAACTTATCAGCCAGCCCAGGTAGCCTCCACCGCCCCCTTGGGCAGCCCAGGCTCGTGGGTCTTCATTGGAGGGAAGTAAATGGACCAGGGCCAGGCCCAGAGCGAAAAGCAGAACTATCCCCACGACTTTTTCCCAGGCCACTTGTGGTTGGCGGCCCGACCCCTTCAGGAGCAGCCAGAGCCCCACTGCTCCAAACATGAGCGGGGTGAGATACGCCCCCCAGCCAAAGGCCAGGCACAAGAGGTGTAGCCAGCCCTCGGTGATGGTCCCTCGGCTCAGGGCGAGCAGGCTGAGCAGAGTCAGCAAGGCCAGGGCCAGCAAGGCTATGCCCACCCTATCCGCCCGCAATAATCCAGAAAGGTTTATGTGGAAGCTGCTCTTCTTTTTCCTGGTTCGCCTTTGTTTCGCCATAATCCGGGGCGGTTTACTGCACTGTGGCCTAAACGCCACCGCTTGCAGCTGCACTGGGGCCTAAACGCCACAGCTTGCAGTCTCCCAAATAATAACTCATATCTGGAGTCTGGCGAATTTTTATCCTACCATATCTTGCGGAATCTACTCGATTGTCCCCAAGATGTGGGTTCGTAGTTGCCACTTCAGTGGCTTCTGCCCCGCCACCAACGACTGAAGTCGTCACTACGGGCCAAAAACGCCAGTGTCCAGTCATATTATATCACACAATTCCCTGAAACCCAAAACTCACGTTCGCTCTCAGCCCTTGCTATGGTTGGCGATGAACTGGTAGGCCCTGGCCCACACTGCCTGTCGCTCGCTGTCCACGGTGATGCAGTGGCCGGAGTTGGGCCACCAAACGATTTCCTTCTCCTCGCTTCCCAATTCCTCGAAGATGATCCGCGCGCTGTCCGCGGGGACGTGGTGGTCTTTCTCCCCCTGCACGACCAGGGCTGGCACCTTGACCTGGGGAAGCTCCCGCCTGACCAGGCGTATCAACTGCCGCAGGCTGGCGATGCAACGGACAGGGAGTACGGGGTAAGAGAAGAGTCGCTCCTCGGCCTCAGGATCGGTCAGGTCTGATTCGATGTCGGGGGTGAGCCAGCGCACGAAATACTGGGCCAGCGGCAGGAAGCGAAAGCGCCAGTCGGCGATGTAGGCCGGCGCGGCCATGGCGACGATCCCGTCCAGGGGGTTATGGGCCGCCAGGTGCAGAGTGATCAATCCGCCCATGGACAGGCCAGCGACAAAAACCTGGTCGCAGCGCCCCTGCAGCTCTCGCAGGCCCTCCTCGGCGGAGGCCACCCAGTCGCGCCAGGTGGTCGTGGCCATGTCCTCCGGGGATGTTCCGTGGCCGGCCAGCCGCACCCCCAGCACGGTCAGCCCCTTCGCCGCCAGGAACTCCCCCATGGGGCGCATCTCCGGCGGGCTGCCACTGAAGCCGTGGATGAGAAGACAGCCCGTCGGGCCGCCCTCGAAGAAGAACGGGTTTAAATCCAATATCTTCACAGTTCTTGACCTCCTCTAATCATAAGCTGCTCTGCCTTCTCACGGTGCAACGCGTCCAGCGTTTCCTTGAGCGCTACCACCTGCTCCTTCCCCAGCGGGTAATACCTCATCGCCACCAGAAACACCGCCAGGGCCACGACGGGCAGCAGGCCCATGCCCAGCCGGATGCCCAACGCAACGGACGGGGGCTGGATCGTCAACCCAGCCGCGTAGCCGCTCAGTCCCAGCACCAGGCTGCTGGAGCCGCCGATCAGCACCATGACCAGCCGCTCGATGAAGGCGTTCACCCCAAAGTAGCTCCCCTCCCGCCGCCGGCCGGTGCGCAGCTCGTCCTCGTCTATCACGTCGCTGAGCACGATGTCCCGTACCAGCGTGATGCCGGAGTTGGCCGCGCCGACGAAAAGCATCATCACCAAGGCCTGCCCCAGATTGCCCACGCCGTAGGCGATCTTGGCGAATCTGCCTTTCATGCTACCTCCTGGATCGTTTCATACATAGCCAGGACGTTCTGCGGCGGGACGTCGGCCTGGATGTTGTGGCTGGGGGCGAAGATGTAGCCACCCCCTTGCCCCAGGATGGCCACCATGCGCTTGACCTCTTCCCTGACTCGTTCCGGCGTGGCGAAGGGGAGGACCTGCTGCAC
This sequence comes from Chloroflexota bacterium, assembly GCA_016875995.1. GTDB lineage: Bacteria > Chloroflexota > Anaerolineae > VGOG01 > VGOG01 > VGOG01. Next base: position 10,483 of record VGOG01000052.1, on the reverse strand, counting down.
GTCAATCCCCCCGTGGAAGACCAGGTGCTCGCCGAACTGCCGCTTGAGGGCAACCGGGTCCATCCCCCTGGCGGAAGTCTGGATCGGGTTCAGAACGTCCACCCCCACGTCAATCAGGTCCTGCACGAAAGGAAAGACGCTGCCGCAGGAGTGGTGCATGATTTTGGCCTCGGTGCGCGAATGGATGAAGTCGTACAGCTCCTTGTGGCGGGGCTTGATCAGCCGGCGGTACAGCTTCGGCGAGATGAGGGGCCCGGTCTGCATCCCCAGGTCGTCCCCCAGGGCCACGATCTGGACGTAGGGGCCCACCGCCTCCAGATAGACAGCGTAGAATTCGACGTACAGCTCCAGCAGGGTGTCCATGAGGGTGGTGGCGAAGGGCTCATCGCTGACCAGATCCATCATGAAGCGCTCGAAGCCGCGCATCCAGAGGGCCTGCTCGAAGATGCCGCCGCCCAGGAAGTCGGCCACCAGGGCGTAGTCGGTCTCCTCGTAGAGACGCCGCGCCTCCTCGGCCAGGCCTGCCACCCAGCAGGGATGGTGTGGATCGGGCCAGGGATAGTGCCGCAGGTCGTCCACTTTGGCGTTTGCCAGCGGATGCTCCACGATCTCCCAGTACAGCTCGGTGCGCTGTCGCCGCATCCCCCACACGTCGAGGTAGGTGTCCTCACCGCCTGAGGGCAAAAAGGCGGCAGCATTCGAGGGCGGCGGCAACGCCACGCGGCGGAGATCCACGCCGAACCGTTGCAGGATGCGCTCATCGGGGACGACGAGGCCCTGAACCACGTCGTGCACCGGCTCGTCGGCCTCGATGCCCAACAGGGCCTTCAGGGCATCGTTGGCCCGTTGGTGGATACCGGAAACCGCCGTGGAGCCCAGGTCTACGGGCACGTGGTCGGGCGTCTCGTGGCGAAGAACCGCCATCACTCTTTGTCGTGAGTTCATTTTGCTTTCTCCTCGGAGGGGGATCAGGATTACCGCAGCCAGGATCAAGGGCCACCGCCGGTAGCGGCCGGCCAGGTAAGACCAGAGGACAGCCGCATTCTGGGTGTGGCCGCTGGGGAAAACGTAGCCCCCATTTTAGCACAGAATGCAGTTTTTGTCGAGGAAATTGATACCGCGCTCGTTTCGAACGCGCCACTATTCCGTTAGCCAATGATGGTAGGCGTGGGAGTCACTGTGGGTGAGGGGGTAGATGTGGGTGTGTCCGTCGGCGTGGGTGTGGGAGTGAGCGTCGGCGTAGGGGTCTCCGTCGGCGTCGGCGTGGGGGTGATGGTGGGAGTGGGCGTCTCTGTTGGCGTCGGGGTCACGGTGGGCGTGAGGGTGGGGGTAGGCGTGGGATTGGTCACCACAACCTTCACACGAGCCTGAGCGGTGTTGCCCCAATGGTCGAAAGCCACCACCCTCAGGGTGCGAAGGCCGTTCTCCGTCTGCCGAGTGTCCCATTCGGTCAGGAGCCCATCCTCCACCATCGCCAGGTGAGGGCCGCTCACCCAGCCCCAGCCAATAGGATCAGGCCCCACGCCGTACTGCACTTCGTAATGGTCGAAGTCGGGCATGCGCACGCGACCTATCACAGGCACCAAGCCCTCCACCACCTGTCCTTCGGAGGGCTGGAAAATGGTCACCTCCATCGGGCCGCTGTGCAACGGACAGGAGCTCGCTGGCGGCTGCTCGATGCCCCGCTCCTCGACCCACCAGCGGTACTCCTCAGGATAGACCTCGAAGTACCTCTCCACCACGACGCTTTGCGGACAAAACTCGGTGGCCCGCTGGCCGGTCACGGTGCAGATTCTGACCAACTGATGAAAGTCCTGGCTTGGGTCGTTGGGCTCGCTGCCGGCCACGAACATCTCCGTCCCTCGCCTGGGGCAGACCTCGCTGGGCTTGGCTCCTGAGACCATGCAGATCTCGGCGACCACGATCTCTGAGGGCCAGGCGAAATCGCGGGGCGGTGTGCCGGCCAGGGCCTCCTCCATGAAGTTGTGCCAGATGGGGCCGGCTCCCCCGGCCCCGGCGACGCGCTCCATGGCAGTATTGTCACTATTGCCCACCCACACACCACACGCCAGGTCCGGCGTGTAGCCGATAGTCCAGGCGTCGCGCCAATCGTCGGTGGTGCCGGTCTTGACTGCCGCGGGCCGGCTGAGCTTCAGCACGCTGTTCGGCCCAAAGGCCGGCGTGCGGGCCTGGTTGTCGGCCAGGATGTGGGTGATGAGGTAGGCGTGCTGAGGGGAGATGACCTGCTCATGCCCCCCCTCAATCCCCCCTCCCCCCTCAGTCCCCCCAACTTTGGGGGGAAGGGGGGCGGGGGAAGTTTCAGCGATGACGTGGCCCTCGCTGTCCTCCACCCGCGCGATAGCCAGCGGCGGCACGCGCACTCCGCCGTTGGCGAAGACAGCGTAAGCCCCCACCATCTCCAACAGGGTCACGTCCCCCCCGCCCAGGGTCAGGGACAGACCGTAGTCAGGGCGATTGAGGGAGGTGATGCCCAGGCGATGGGCCATGGCCAGCATGTCTGGCAGGCCCACGAACTGGAGGGCCTTCACCGCCGGGACGTTGTAGGAACTTCCCAGGGCGGTGCGCACAAGCACCGGCCCGCGGAACTTGTCGTCGTAGTTGGTAGGCTTGTAGGGTGGATTAACCCCGTCGGGGAACTCCGTCGGGACGTCCCAGATGAGGGTAGCTGGCGTCCAGCCCTTCTCGAAGGCGGCCACGTAGGTGATGGGCTTGATCGAGGAGCCCGGCTGGCGAAGCCGCAGGGCAACGTTCACCTGGCCGTCAATCTCCTCGTCGAAGAAATCCACGCTGCCCAACATGGCCAGCACCTCGCCCGTGTCGGGCCTCAGGGCCACCAGAGCGGCATTGGTGACGTGCTTATCGGCGAGACTCTGGACGTGTTCTCTGGCTACCCGCTCGGCGAGGGCCTGCAAACGAGGGTCGAGGGTAGTGTACACCCGAAGCCCTCCCTTGTAGAGAGCATCCACCCCATACTTCTCCTCCAGCACCTGGCGCACGTACATCACAAAATGGGGGGCGCGGATGGGGAAGCGCTGGGGCACGTACTTCAGCTCCTCGGCTTTGGCGGCCTCGGCCTGGGCTGGGGTGACGTAGCCCGCCTCCACCATCAGTCCCAGCACCACCGCCTGGCGTTTCTTGGCCGCATCGGGATTGACGTAGGGGTCGTGGACGGCTGGCGCCTGGGGCAGGCCAGCCAGGAGGGCCGCCTCTGCCAAACTGAGTTGATCCGCCGACTTGCCGAAGTAGGTCTCGGCGGCGGCCTCGATGCCGTAGGCCAGGTTGCCGTAGAAAATCTCGTTGAGGTAAATCTCCAGGATGGTGTCTTTGGGATACCGGCGAGTGACCTCAGCGGCCAGGATCGCCTCCCTGACCTTGCGAGCGAGAGTGCGCTGCGTCCGTTCTACCGGGGAAAGGAGGACGTTACGGGCCACCTGTTGGGTGATGGTGCTGGCGCCGGAGACGATCTCCCTCTCATTGATGGCGTACCAGATGGCGCGGGCGATGCCCAGCGGATCGAAGCCGGGGTGTTGGTAAAAATGCCTGTCCTCGGTGGCGATGGTGGCCTGGATCAAGTAGGGCGAGATGCGGTCCAGCGGTACTTTGGTGCGTCGGCCCCACTGGGGGTCAAACAGCTCGTAGAGGAGTCCCCCTTGGCGATCGTAGATCTTGGTGCTCACGAAGGTTGCTGAGCGGGCTCCCAGCTCATCCGGCGCGGGCAGGCTGAGGGCGATGTTGGCGTAGGCAATCAGACTGGTTCCGAAGGTGACGAAGAAGAGCACCACGAAGGCCACCGAGGCGGTGATGAAGGCTTTGGCCCATACAGGTATGGGCTGCCTTGTTCTCATCGAAGTGTTGACTTTGCTGGGTGGTTTCTCCATGAACGTGCTTCCCTATTTCTGCTCCCACAGAAAGCTGTCATTATCTAATCGGCACATCTGCGCACTGGACGGGGATCTGACGATCCCCTTTGAGCAAGCCATGAAACATCCTCATCCCGTATTACGTCCCTGTGTGCTGCCCTAAAGACGCATCAAAGACGGGATCGGCGAAGCGATAGCGGCCCTGCTATTCGACCCATCCGTATTGTACCACGAATCGTAATGTAAGTCAACGGCCACTTTTTTAGACCCTTTTCCAAAGCTCGGTCAGCTCCAAAACGCAACCAGTTGCTTTGTTCCAGGACTGATGCTATACTAACCCCATCTTCTCACCAGGAGGACAGCAATGAAACTCAAATTGGACTACAAGAAGACGTTTCTGATCGGCTTCGGGTTCTTCGGCACCAGCATCATGTGGGCGCTCTACAACACCTACGTCCCCATTTACCTCCAGGCAGGCGATCCGGCCTTCGACACGAAACTGGCCGTGCAAACCTTCGGCTTCGGGCTGAGCGCCACCCTCACCGGGTTTATCATGACCCTGGACAACATCGCCGCGTTCTTCATCCAACCCATCATGGGGGCCATCAGCGACCGCACCTACACCCGCATCGGCCGCCGCATGCCCTACATCGTCATCTGCGCCCCTATCGCCGTGCTGGCCTTCTTCCTCATCCCCGTGTTCCCCCAGATGATCCCGGCAGAATTGAACGGTCAGGTGGGCCAACTCACGGGACTGTTTGCCCTGTTCATCGCCGCCCTGGGGGTGATGCTGTTGGCCATGGCCGTGTTTCGTACCCCGGTCATCGCCCTGATGCCCGACCTGACCCCCTCACCGCTCCGCTCCCAGGCCAACGGGGTGATCAACCTGATGGGCGGACTGGGCGGCGTGCTGGCCTTCCTGGGCGGCGGCCTGCTCTACAAGATCTATCGTCCGCTGCCCTTCTGGATCGGGGGCGCCATCACCCTGGTCGCCGTCGGTATCCTCTTCTGGAAGGTCAAGGAGCCCAGGGAGTTGGTCGAATCGGCGGCGCGGCGAGAGGAGGGCCTGGGGGTCTTCCGAGGGCTGCGGGACATCCCGCCCGAGAACGTCCGCAGTCTGGTGTTGCTCATCCTGGCCATCTTTTTCTGGTTCGTGGGCTACAATGCCATCGAGACCTTCTTCAGCTCCTACGGCGTGGCGACGCTGGGGGTAAGCGAAGCCACGGCCAGCATGATCCTCAGCGTGGCCTACGTCACCTTTATCCTGTTCTCCATCCCCAGCGGCTTCATCGCCACCCGCTTTGGGCGCAAGCGGACCATCATGGTCGGGCTGACCATCTTCGCCGGACTGCTGGTGATCGCCTTTTTCACCCCCGCCGTGCCCGTCGTCATCGTCCTGCTGGCGGTGGGAGGGCTGGCCTGGTCGCTGGTCAACATCAACAGTCTGCCCATGGTGGTGGACATCTCCACCTCCGAGGAGGTGCTGGGGACCTACACGGGGCTGTACTACGTGGCGGGGACGCTGGCGGCCGTGGTGGGGCCGATTCTCAACGGCTGGGTGATTGATCTGACGGGGCGCAACTACAACATGATCTTCTTCGTCACCCCGGCCTTCTTCGTGCTGGCGATTTTTTGTATGCTGGGGGTAACGAAGGGGGAGGCGCGGGAGGTGTGAAACGTGCGAACGCCATCGGAACCGAAATCCTACCCCCAACCGGCGTCATTGGGAAAGACGTTGGCGTATTTGACGCTGTGGCGCGGCTCGGCCATCATCTCTTCCACGGTGTCCCGCCATTTCTGGTAGTGGGCCGTTTCCTTGTGCCGGGCCGGGTCGTCCGGCGTGCGGTAGACCTCCACCAGCACGAAGCGGGTCGGGTCATCCAACTGCTGGATCACGTCGAAGCGCGCGATGCCGGGCTCCTGCACGCTATTTCGGGCGTTCTCCAGCGTCGCCTCACGAAAAGCCTCCACGAATTCGGGTTTGACGTGCACGTGCACGTGGACGATGAGCATGGTAACTCCTCCCTTTGCTTTGCTCAGAGGGGACGACAATCCCCTTGATCCTGAGAGAACCTCAAAGCATAAAACGTGATGCGTAGCGCGGCATAGCCGCAACCAAACCCTGCTGTCATTGCGAGGGCGCGCCGTTTGCGCCCGAAGCAATCCCCGCGTCACCAGGAGATTGCTTCGCAAACTGCGCTCGCAATGACAGTCCCGCAACATTCTCGCGGACAACGCAAATGTTGCGGAGTAACATTGTAATGCGTGATCAGGGCAAGAGGACGTTTTCACGGATCACGCTTCACGTTTCACACCTCAGCGCTCCCAGCGCTTAACCAGACACGGCTTCAACTCCTCGAAGGTCCGCGCCTGAGCCTGGATTACCTCTCGCTCGAAGGTGGCGCTGTCCATGTCCGCGCTCTCCACCACCAGCCCCGCCGTGCGACCGTAGTAGAGCGGGGTCATACTGTCAATGACGGCATCTTTGTCCAGCCCGCTCTTGTTGTAGGCCACGGCGAAGTCGAAGACGATGGGCGCCCACTGCTGGGCGGTAAACTGGAAGACGTCGTCGGGTTGGGCTAAGATGGTCTCCAGAGCCGCCCGATTCTCCGCCGAAAGCACCCGGTCCCAGACCTCGCCCCACTCCTCTCGCCCCGCTCGCAGCTTCCCGGTCATGGCCGACATGGTTACTGGCACCTGCTCAGGCTTCAGCTCTTTCGGCTCGCCATAGATGGGAGTGGGCCGACTGCCTCTCACCTGCTTCCAGTTGGCCTCGTATCTGGCCATCATCCCGAACAGCGTCCCCACCACCTGGCGGAACATGGGGCCTAGCTTTGCCGCCGGGTCCTTGGCGTCGTGGATCTTGGCCCCCAGGTGGGCCTGGCAGATGCGGGCTCCGGCGTTGATGGCCGTGGTGGTCATCCAGATGTCAATCCCGAAGCGAGCCACGTCCGTCTCCCAGACATCCTCAGTCAGATAGTAGTCCAGCAACTCGCCACTGAAACCGAAGTCCCCGCCGATGGGCTGGCGGATATCCAGCCCATAGAGCATGCGGGTCATGGGATAACAGATGTTGTTGGTGATGGTGCCGTCGTATTTGTGGCGGACGTAGAAGGGGGTCACGTAGTCGTAGCCTTCGTTGACGATGGGCCCGGCCAGGAGCTCGATCCACTGCGGGGTGATGCTGCGCAGGTCGCTATCTACGACGATGCAGACCTTTACCCCCAGTGCCCTGGCCGCCTCGAAAATGGCCCGGAAGGCGCTGCCCTTGCCGGGGATGCCCTGATACTCGGTGGCTATGACCTCCACCCCGTGGGGCACCGGCGTGCCCAGCACCACCTGCTGTGTGCCGTCGGGGGAGCCGCCGTCGGAGTTGATGAGCACCGGCTTCAGGTCGGGGAAGTGCTTCACCATCCCCTCGGCGGCCATGCGCACCACGTGGCCGATGGTGGCGGCGTTGCTGTAGCTGGGGATGCCCACTAAGATGTCGGCACGGCCGATCTCCTCAATGCGCTTTCTGGCATCTTCACGCAGGGCGGTTTCACAAGACATTTGCAACATCCTCCTTCACATTTGACGGGCATCTTTATTTGATGTATAATTTGTACATCAAATAACCAGGGGGGATTAGTAATGGCTACAGAAACCCTCAAACGGATCAACGTCACCTTCCCCGCCTCGCTGCTGGAAGAACTCAGGCGCTACATTCCCCGCCGGGAGAGGAACATTTTCATCGTCGAGGCCACGGAGAAGGAGCTTAAGCGTACCAGACTACGAAAGGTTTTAGAAGATCTGCACCGCGAACCGGCTTGGTCCGATGAAGACCATCCCGACTTGATGACCGTCGAGGACGTGAACCGCTACGTCCGCCGCTTGCGGGAGACGTGGATGCCACGAAACGACCTCACGCTGGCCACGACCAACCCCAGGCACTTCCCCATTCCCGATCTTCGCCTTCATCCTCTCGACGAATAGAAGCTTACCGAAAAGCCAACTCTCTCACCCACCAACAACCCCAGGGAGCCCCGCAGTGCCTCCAACGAGTAGTGTTGCCGGCCCAGTTGGAAATTGTGCTCCACCATCTCCTGACGCAAGCGGGCAGCGGTAAGCAATTCCACGGCCTGATCTGCGGCGGCCTCGATGATCTGGGGAGCTATTTGCACCAGCCCCACGTCATCCCGCCCCTGGATCTCGGAGCCCAGGGAAACGACACGGAAACCCTTGTCCTTGATGTCGGCCTGGTAGACCGGATACTCGAACAGCATCAGCGGGAGGCGAGCGCACAACGCCTCCAGGAACTGGTTGCCCCACCCCTCCCACAGGCTGGGGTAGGTGACGAAATCGGCGAAAACGTAGGTATCCCACAGCGAGTAAACCTTACGTCCGTCCCACGTCTGTCGCCGTCCCCCCACTATATCCTCGATGAAAAGGGCATCAATCCCTGCTCGCTCAACCTTCCGCTGGAGACGGTTGAGGTAGCCTGCGGTCAGGTCATCGTGCGCGTACCCAGCCAGCACCAGCACGATACGGCTGTCGTCGTGGAAAGGGCGTCCATCATACAACCCTCGCGCTGTGAGACGGGCTCGCCGCTCCGGGCTGTCCAATGCCTTGACGAAATCCACCGCCAGTTCGATGCCCTTGCGCGGAACGATGCGGGTAGCCTGGAGGATGAAGACGTCGTTCTCCCTCAGCCCGATGCGGGCCCGGAAATCGCGGTTGTACTCGTCCGGCTGCCAGGGTGGCCCGTCGAAGTCGAAGACGTTGGGCACCACCGTGGACCCGATTCCCTTGCGCTCCGCCAGTTCTCGCTGCGCCAGGGTGTTGATGACCACGTGCCGGGCCAACTGGTCACGGGGCGGCAGGTACTTGTCGGCCAGCTCGATGGCGGTGGCACAGGTGAGGGCGACGTCCGTTCGCTCCCAGTAGAAGTCGTGGTTGTGGGCCAGGGCCGGCAGTTGCAGGTCGCGCATCACCCGCGCCAGGGCGATAGCTACCGATGGATTGACCGCCACCGACCAGACGTTTTGCGGAATCAGAAAATCAATCCCTTTCTCCTCCACAAAGCCCCGCATTTTGCGCGCGATGACATCGGCCAGGTCCAACAGTTCGGCCCGGTACGCCCCATCGTCAGGATAATGGTACAACTGGCGAAACGCGTTGTAGTAGAGACGCTCGGCATCGGGGCGGTGGTGGTACATCTCCTCAATCAAAGTGCCCTCCACCGTGCCCAGGTCGCCCGCACACAGATGGACGGTGTGGCCCATCTCTTCCAGCACGCGCTTCCACTTGTCAATCTCCAGCGAGACCCCATCCGTCCGCCCGACTTGATAATGGAAAATGCCGATAGTCTTCATCGCTGATCTTCCAGCACGATCACCTGCCCCGTCCGCGCCGATTCGTAGGCGGCCAGGGCCATGGCCAGGGCGACGCGGCCATCCTCGCCGGTGATGGCCGGCTCCCTACCCTCCAGGATGGCCTGCACAAATTCGTCCACCAGCCCATCCACGTCCCGCCGCCACCAGTAGCGCCGCTCCACCCCATCCCCCGTGTAGACCCAGAAGCCGTGGTAGGCGCTGTCCACCAGAAAGGCGCTTTCCGTGGCCAGAATCTGAAAGCGGACGTCCAGCCAGGCCGGGTAGCCATCCGGGTTGCACCAGCCAGCGCTCAGCACGCCGACCACGCCATTGTCAAATTCGATGGTGGCCAGGCCAATGTCATCCACCTTCAGGCCAGGATGGACGTGGGTACCAATGTGGGCATAGACACGCCGTGGCTCGCTACCCGCCAGCCAGCGCAGGGCGTCCAGGGCGTGGATGCCGATGTCCAGGAAGCCACCGCCACCCGCCTGGGCCGGGTCCACGAACCAGTCGGCGCGCATGGGGCCAGGCGCTTTGGTGGGCAGCCGGCCATACTTGGTAGCGTAGATGGAAACCAGCTCGCCGGCGTCGCCGCGCTGCAGCCGCTCCCGAACCTTGAGCAACGGAAGCTGAAAGCGGGGATTGAAGGGAATCATCAGCCGGACCCCAGCTTCCCTGGCCGTAGCGACCAAGTCGTCCGCCTCCTCCAGGGTGAGGGCCGGCGGCTTGTCGCACAGGATGTGGACGCCCCGGGCGGCCGCCTCCCGGGCCACCTCCAGGTGACGCGTGGGCTCCGTGCCGATGTAAACCCCGTCCAACCCGGGCTGGTCCAGCAGTGCCCGATAGTCGGCGAAGTAGGGAACGCCGTACTTACGGGCTTCGGCTTCAGCCACCCCTGCGTTGAGGCCCAGGCCGGCGACGCCGACGAAGTTCACCGCCGGGTGGGCGGCGATAGCCGCTGTGTACCTGGGGGCGTGGAGGTGAGCGTAGCTGATGATACCCAGACTCAGTAGACCGCAATTCGATGGCGAGGAATTGTACTCCAAGCCCTCCGTTCGGGAGTTCAACTCCCTCACATCACGCTGTTGCGGTGTGCTGAGACTGACCTTCCCCATCTTAACCCTCCCACGGCAGCGAGACCGGCTGGCCAATGTCGGCTGACCGCTGGGCAGCCAGAGCCATCTCCAGGGCGGCGCGGGCATCTTGAAGGCTGATGGCCGGCGGACGCCCATCCAGGATGCAATG
>VGOG01000051.1 GCA_016875995.1 Chloroflexota bacterium | reverse complement strand
GAGTCTACGAATCTACCAATCTACCAAATTATACCATCTTCCATGCATATCAGTCAAGATGAAACCCTGTGACATCAGCATCCCCAGGGAGTGGGAGCGGATCAGGCCCGAGGCCCTCGACGGCACGATCATGGTGATCGGGGAGTCGGATACGGGCAAGACCACCTTCGCTCGCTATCTCTTTCTCCAACTGTGTCGCTGCCATAGCCGGGTCGCTTTCCTGGATTGCGACGTGGGCCAGAGCACCCTCGGCCTGCCCACGACCCTGAACCTGGCCCTCTCCGGCAGCGATCCATCAGCATTCCCACCCAACGGCGAGACCTTCTCCTACTTCGTGGGTGCAACGTCCCCCAGGGGGCACATGCTGCCCACCGTCATCGGGGCCCGCAAGCTCCAGCAAAAGGCCCAGGAGCTAGGCGCGGCGGCCATCGTGGTGGATACCACCGGCCTGGTGTGCCGCGAGGAGGGGGGCGGGGCGCTGAAGCAGTGGAAAATCGAGCTTCTGGAGCCCTCGGCCCTGGTGGGCCTGGCGAGGGGGCCGGAGTTGGAACACATCCTGTGGCCGTGGCGGTGGGATAAGAGGGTGCGGGTGTACGATCTGCCGGTGTCCGGGTACGCGGTCGAGAAGGCCAGGACCAGACGGATAACCCACCGGGAGGAGAAGTTCCTGCACTATTTTCAGAGGGGACGTACCTTGATAGTACCTTTCAGAGAGGTCGTCGTGTTTGGGATTGAGGGTATGGCCGGAGGCAGGCTGTTGGCCTTTCAAGATCAGGAGGGTTTCGCGGTGGCCCTGGGCGTAGCCAAAGCCTACGATGGCAAAGGGCGCGAATTGGCCGTTATCACTCCTCTCCCCAGCCTGGAAGGGGTCAGCAGCATTCGCTTTGGCTCGCTGAAGCTGGATCCAACCACAGGGCAGGAACTAAAGTCAGTAATCAGTAATCCCTGATCCCTGATCACTGATCACTGCCTCCATCACCCAACTTCAGGGAGATGACTCTGGAGACGCTGTCCTCACCCATGGAGACGCCGTAGACGGTGTCCGCGGCCTCGACGGTGCCCCGGTTGTGGGTAATGACGATAAACTGAGTGCGCTCCGATAGCTCTTGCAGTGCCTCCCGAAAGCGGCCGATGTTGGTTTCGTCCAGGGTGGCGTCCACTTCGTCCAGGAAGCAGAAGGGAGTGGGGCTGGTCTTCAGGACGGCGAAGATCAGAGCCACCGCCGTCAGTGCTCTCTCCCCTCCGGATAGCAGGGCCAGGGTCTGCTCTCGTCGCCCCGGTGGCCGGGCCACGATGTCAACCCCTGTCTCCATCAAATCGTCGGGCTCCGTAAGGACCAGCTCAGCCGCGCCTCCGCCGAACAGCGACACGAAGTACTCTTTGAACTCCCTGCGCACAGCCTCAAACGTCTCTTTGAAATCCCTCTCCATCAATTCGTCCAGCTCGCCAATCACCTGGCGCAGATCCATAGCCGCTTCTTCCAGGTCCCCGGCCTGAGTGGTGAGGAAATCATAACGCCCCAGGCCCTCCTCGTATTCCGCAGGTGCGTTGGGATTGACGGGGCCGATGTCTCTGATTTGGGCCTTCAGTTGCCCAATCTGCTCTTCCAGTCCGTGCGGTAGCTCCTCGATAGACAGGACCGAGACCAGGGGTTCAAGAGGCAGTGGCGACTGGAGGAGGATGTAGTCGCTTATTTCCATCTCCACCGTGCCCAGGTCATTCTCAATCTGGCGGACCAGGCTGGCCAGGTCGTCTTTACGGCGCTCTACCTCCAGTATGGCTTGATTCTGTAAGCTTTCGTACTCACGGAGCAAGGGGCGAAGGCGAGCCTCTGCCTTCTCTATCTCAACTTGCTCGCTCTCCAAAGCAGCCAGCTCTGCCTCGGCGGGCTCGGTGAGCGCAGCCGTAGCCTGGATCTGATCCGTCAGTTCTTTGTAGCCAAGTTGCAAATCCTCTATCCGGGTGACCAGCTCCCGACCTTCTGTCGTCAATCGTTCCTCTTTCTCTTTCTTGGCTGATACCTGCTCATCCAGGCGGATCAAACTGGCCTGCAGGTTTTGCCAGACAGTTCGCTGGTTCTCGCAGCTTTGCTCAGCCACGGCTACGGCGGTCCTCAATTCAGCCAGCCTGGCCTCTAGCTCCTCCCCACTCAGAGCGGGCAGGCGCGCCTTTAAGGCCAGGATTTGCTGTTGAGTTTTTGTCTCCTCCTCTTTCAGACCTTCCAGTTCCTCGGTGAGCAGGGCTTCTTTCTCGTCCAGAGCCTGCATCTCGGCCGTCAGTTGGTCTTCTATGGCTCGCCGCCAGCCCATCTCCTGGTCCAAAAGCTCGGCCTGGCGCTGTTGGGAGGCCAGTTCCTCCAGTTTGGCCCCCTCTTGCGCTTTGATCTCATCTCCCTTTTTCTCCAGGGTCGTTAGCTTCTCCAGCAAACGGCGTTGGTTGACTTCCTCGGCCTGGCATTTTTGCTCCAGCTCCGAGCGGCGCTCTCGGGCCTGGGCAAGATGGAGGGGCAACTCGCGCCATTGTCGCTCGCGGGCCAGCATCCCTCCGCCCCGGCCTGGCGTCGGTCCGCCGGTGATGGCCCCTTCGGAACCGATGACCTCGCCGGTCAGGGTTGCTATCTGGAGTGTTCGGGTGGGACTAAGGCGAGCCAGCAGGCGCAGGGCGGCCTCGAAATCCCGCACGACGATGGTTCCTCCCAGCAAGTAGTCCCTTACTTTGGCGAACCTCTGCTCGAATTTCACCACATCAACAGCCAGGCCAATAACACCCTCGACTCCGGCGACGGGCGGGCTGGTTTTCTCAGTGGCCCTGATTCTGTCCAGGGGTAGAAAGGTAGCTCGCCCCCCTCTGGTCCGCTTCAGGAATTGGATGGCGGCCTGGGCGTCGGCCAGGGTTTCCACCACGATGTCGTGCCGATGAGGGCCCAAAGCAGCTTCGATGGCCGTTTCCAGCTCGGCGGGCACGTCTATCAGGCTGGCCACCGGGCCAACGATGCCCCCCAGCCGGCCGTCTCTTGCAGCCTGGAGTACTGTCTCGGCACCCGCGTCATGGCCCGATTCCTCGTGTCCCATCCTCTCCAGCAGATCGTAACGGGCTTGCAGCCGCGTCTCCTCCTGTTCGCTCTTGGCCAGGGCAACCTGCACCTGAGCCTGGCGCTCTCGCCATGTCTCGCTCTCTCGCTCTACTTCCTGTCTTTGGAGGGTCAATGCATCGGCCTCGGCTCGAAGAGCCTCCAGTTCACTTTTTAGAGTCTCGATCTGATCCCGCCGGGCGGCCATCTTAGCTTGATGTTCGGCCAGGGCCCGGCGGTGTGCTTCCACCTCCCGGCCCAGTTCCGCCCGGCGCTCGGAGAGCTGAACCAGGCGATTGCGCCGGTCGGCCGCTTCCGTAGCCAACTGGAAGGCTTGGTCCTGGGCCTCCGTCAGCTCCTCCAGGACGGCCTGTCGCTCCCTCTTGCGGGCCTCCAGTTGCTCCTGGGCTTCTGGCAGATGTTCTTGCGCCACTTGAAGCCGGGTTTCGGCCCGCTTTAGCTCTTCCTGAGCTGCTGCCGCCCTCTCCAGTTGAGCCACTCGGTTGGCGTCTAAGGACGCTATTTCTTGCGCCAGGTCCTGGCTCTGTTGGTTGAGCAGCCGCAATCGTTCCTCGCTTACGGCCAACTCCCGCCTTTTTGCCTCTGTTTGAACCTGGAGCTCGATTTCCTTCAGGCGCCAATCGCCGAGCTTCTGCCGCAACTCGCTCTGCTGAACCCTCAAGTCGGCTTTCCGTTGCCCCAATTTCTCCAGCTCGGCCTCACGTTCTTGCGATAGCTTCTGCCGCCCCTTGGCCCGGGCCTCGGCGTGGTGGAGGGCCGCTTGTGTTCTTCGCCAACGATGGGCGTACCAGGTGCTTAGAAGCTCCCTCAGTTGCTGGGACAGCTCTTGGTACTGTTGTGCTCGCTCAGCTTGCTTCTCCAGGCGATCGAGTCGGGGGGCGATCTCGTTGACGAGGTCGTTGACCCGCAGGATGTTGTCCCTGGTTTGCTCCAGCTTGTTGATGGCCTCCGTGCGTTTGGCCTGGTGGATGCTGATGCCAGCCGCCTCTTCGAAAATGGCTCGTCGCTCATTGGGGCGCAGCGACAGGACAGCGTCCACCAGACCCTGGCCGATGACAGTGTAGGTGCGGCGGCCCAGGCCGCTCTTGCCCAGAAGCTCAATGATGTCCTTTAATCTCACCCGGTTGCCGTTCAAGAGGTATTCGTTCTCGCCGGAGCGGTAGGCGCGGCGGCTGATGGTTACCTCGCTGTACTCCACGGGCAGCCCACCATCGCTGTTGTCCAGGGTGATGGAGGCCTGGGCCATGCCCAGGCGGGGACGCCTTTCACTGCCCCAGAAGATCATGTCCTCGGTGCGCTTGGCCCTGAGCAGGCTGTAGCTCTGCTCGCCGAGCACCCAGCGTACGGCGTCGGCGATGTTCGACTTGCCGCTGCCGTTGGGTCCGACGATGACCGTGATCCCGTCCTCGAAGGTAAACTCCGTCCTGATGGCGAAGGTTTTATAGCCCTGTAGTTCCAGATGCTTAAGGCGCAATCTCTTTCTCCTATAGAGACCCTTAGGGTTTTTGAAACCCTAAGGGTCTGATTCTCTGCAGGGCCACTTTCGCTGCCTCCTGCTCGGCAATTTGTTTGTTATGCCCGAGGCCGCGGCCATAGACTTCGTCGCCGATGAGCACCTCGACGGTGAACTCTTTGGCGTGGTCGGGGCCTCGCTCGGCTACGGTGCGGTAGACGGGGGTTATCTGAAGCTGCCCCTGGATCAGTTCTTGCAGCAGGCTCTTGGCATCCCTGTACAGTTCTTCTTCCAGGATGCGGCCGACCCCAGGCTCGATGCACCTGACGATGAGTTCCTCGGCCGCTTGAAGTCCCTGGTCGAGGAGGATTGCTCCCATCAGCGCCTCGAAGGCCGCGCAGAGGATGGCCTCGCGCTCCCGCCCGCCGCTCTCGGCCTCGCCTCGGCTCAGCAGCAGGTGTTCCCCGAGGTTCCAAGCGGTGGCAAAGCGGGCTAACGTCTCTCTTTTGACCAGAGCGGCACGCAAGCTGGTCAGGCCCCCTTCTGCCATCTCCGGGAAATGATGGTAGAGGTACTTCGCCGTGAGGAAGTCGAGCACCGCATCCCCCAGGAATTCCAGGCGCTCGTTGTCGGACAACGGATAGTCGGGGTTCTCGTTGAGATAGGAACGGTGGGTCAGGGCTCGTTGCAGGAGCGACTTGTCTATAAAAGTGATCCCTAGCGTTTTCTCTAGTTCGGACAGATTCATTTGACCATACTGGTGTGAAAAGCCAGGCGTGAAACGTAAAACGTGAAACATGAGGAGTTGATAGCCATCACGTTTCACGCCTCACGTTTCACGGCTCGTATGCTTTAATCACGATCGTCGCATTGTGCCCTCCGAAGCCGGAGGAGTTGGATAGGGCTACCTTGACATCGGCCGGGCGAGCCACGTTGGGCACATAATCCAGATCGCACTCCGGGTCGGGGTACTCGTAGTTGATGGTGGGGTGGATGATCCCCTCTTGGATAGTCTTGACGCAGGCTATGGCTTCCACGGCCCCGGCCGCGCCCATCAGGTGGCCGGTCATGGACTTGGTGGAGCTGATAGGAACTCGGTAGGCGTAATCACCAAAGACGGCCTTGATGGCCTTGGTCTCGGTTACATCGTTAAGGGGCGTCGAGGTACCGTGGGCGTTGATGTAGTCCACATCCGTGGGCCCCAGGCCGGCCTTTTTCAAGGCTCTCTCCATGGCCCTGGCAACCCCCCTTCCAGCCTCGTCCGGGGCGCTGATGTGATAAGCGTCGGCAGTGGCCGCATAGCCCACTATTTCCGCCAATGGCTTCGCTCCCCGGTTTTGGGCATACTCCAGGCTCTCCAGGATCAAGATGCCTGCCCCTTCCGCGAAGACGAAGCCATCGCGCTGAGCGTCGAAGGGGCGGCTGGCTCGCTCCGGCTCATCGTTGCGCCGCGAGAGCGCACCCGTGCGGTGGAAGGCGGCCATCCCGAAGGGTACGAAAGGGGCCTCGCTGCCCCCGGCGATAACGGCCACGGCATCACCGCGGCGGATGAGCTCGAAGGCTTCGCCAATGGCGTTGCTGCCGGTGGCGCAGGCCGAGACGATGCAGAAATTGGGTCCCGTGGCGCCAAAAGTGATGGCGATCTGCCCTGCGGCCATGTTGGCGATCATCATGGGGCCGGTGAGAGGGCTGACGCGCATGGGACCCTTCTCGAAGTAATCGTGATAGCCCTTGTCCATGGTCAGAAGGCCACCTATCCCGGAGCCGATAATCACTGCAACGTCGTCAGCGTTGCTTTGGTCAATGGTAAGTTCCGCCTGTCTCAGGGCCTGGGTCGTGGCAGCGATGGCGAATTGGATATAGCGATCCAGACGCCGGGCATCCTTGTGATCCATGTATTCTTCGGGGTCGAAGCCCTTGACCTCGCAGGCGATTTGGGTCAAAAAGGGCGAAGGATCGAAGTGGGTGATGCGCCCTGCCCCCGATTGGCCTGCCAGGAGATTCCGCCAGGTAGTCTCCACGTCGAGACCCAGGGGGTTGATAGTGCCCATGCCCGTGATCACCACTCGATTGCTCATCTCGTTTATCTTAGCCTCCTTTGTCGCTTGATGAACTGGGCGTCAAGTCCCAGTGGTTTCTCAGATGACGTGGCTCTTGAGGCCGCTACCGGTCAGGGGAACGATGGTGATCTCCTCAAGCCCGATGAGGCCGCGAAGTTGCACAAGGGCAGCGATGGCTACCGCTGAAGTCGGCTCAACATACAGCCCACGTCGGGCCAACTCGTCACGGGCGCACAGCGTCGCCTCATCGCTCACGGCCAACACAGCGCCGCCGGTCTCCCGCACCGCTGCTAAAATCTGGCGGCCTCGCACCGGCCTGGCAGAGCTGATGCCTTCAGCGACGGTCTCTTTTTTTTCGATGGGGAAGGCATCGTCCAGTCCTCGTTGGTAAGCTTCGTACAGCGGTGCGCAGGGCTCAGCCTGGACAGCGAAGAGGCGGGGCAGCCTTTCGATCAGGCTGGCTGTCAGCAGATCCTCAAAGCCGCGGTAGGCTCCCAGTAGCAGGTTGCCCTGGCCGACGGGCAGAACCAGGTTGTCGGGTGCGCGCCAGCCCAGTTGCTCGCAAATCTCGTAGGCGATGGTCTTCAGGCCCTCCAGGGTGAAGGGGTTGTAGTAGTGGCTGGCGTAGTAAGCGCCCTGGGCCGCTGCTTCCTGAACGACCTGAGCCGTTCTCTCGCGTGTCCCCTCCACCTTCACCAGCTTGGCACCATAGGCGGAGATCTGAGCGAGTTTGCTTGGAGAAGCGTAGGCCGGCACGTAGATCTCGGCCTCGATTCCAGCTCGGGCGGCGTAGGCGGCCAGGCTGGCCCCCGCGTTGCCTGAGGAGTCCTCCACCACCCTTTTCACCCCCATCCCTCTCAGCACGTTAACCAACACGGCTGTGCCTCGGTCTTTGAAAGACCCCGTTGGGGCCAGGAACTCCAGTTTGCAGTGGATGTTGGCGCCATAAACCTGCGTTTCGACCAGGGGGGTGAAGCCCTCGCCCAGGGAGATGAGGCCCTGCTCATGTTTCACCGGCAGCATGGCCCGGTAGCGCCAGAGGGTGAAATCGCCCGTTTCGATCTCATCTTGGGTGAAGCCAGGAATGCCTTCCAGCTCGAAGACGCCGCCGCAGTCGCAGCGCCACCGGTAGGTATCTTGGGGATAGATGCGTTGGCAAGATAGGCAGCGCAGGTTCATGGCTGATCGGTGGCCTCCACGGTCTCGATGGCGTCGCCTGCCTTGACCTGGCCGCCCTTGATCACTCTGGCGAAGATGCCCTCGCGGGGCATGACGCAATCGCCGGCCTGGTAGTAGACCGCGCAGCGGTCGTGGCAGATCTTGCCGTGCTGGGTGATTTCGAGGATGGCCTGGTCGCCGACTCGCACTTGCGAGCCGATGGGCAGGGAGAGGAGGTCCAGGCCCTGGGTGGTGAGGTTCTCGGCGAAGCTGCCTGGCCCGACGTTGAGGCCCAGGGCCTGCATCTTCTCGATGCTTTCCAGGGCCAGCAGGCTCACCTGGCGGTGCCAGTCATCGGCGTGGGCGTCGCCGACGATGCCCCAGTCCACCTTCAACTTGGCTTCCCCCACGTTCCTTTTGCGTATCCCCTTTTTCTTACTGGTGCAGACGGCGACGATGGTTCCTTTCATTGATTTGCTCCTATGATCTAGGTACACCTGTCTCTTTCAAGTACTTCTCAACCTCACCCAGTACTATTTGAACGTCAGAAAGCAGATCTCCCTTAAGCTTAGAGCTGTATCTGTTGCCTTTCTCATCGTGAAAGTGGTGAGGGAAATTGGGAAGCTCCAAGAAATGTTCGGTGTTATCCCAACGAAGGATGGCCTTTGTGGTGAACAATTGATAGGAATAACGGACGAACTCTCCATCTTGCAAGTAACGAATCTGGAAGCTGAATTCGTCGGTGATCTCGGCCCTGATCTTAAAAGAGAAAGTCGCTTGATCAACTATCTTTAGCTCGACTGTCCGATGCTCCTTGATGATGGAGCTTTCATCTAGAAGCGTTAGCAATCGCTCATGGGGCTGCATCTACTGTCTGCCTCTTTACCTTTTTCCACTTTCTTAGGAAGACCAGGGTCTCTTCCCAATCCATCCATTCATCTTCCTCCGTAATCGAGGCCTTTCCCCTCAAATTACGGGTATATTCCTCGAAAGTCATTTCATGCTTTGCTTCAAAAGCTATCGCTTGCTCCTCGTGAAGGGCAATTTGCCGATCAATGTAATCCAAGAGAAGACTCTTGAGAAGCTCGCCATAGCTCTTGAATATCCCTTCCCGCACAAGGGGTGTGAAGAGCCTATCGGCATATTCAAGGATTGGGGTGGCACTCTTTGTCATAGACATTTACAACCTCCTCTACTCCAAGATGATCTCCCCGCTCTTGCCCCCGCTTTTGCGGACCAGGCGGACGTTGGTGACGTGCATGGCCCGATCCACGGCTTTGCACATGTCGTAGATGGTCAGCGCGGCCACGACGACGGCGGTCAGGGCTTCCATTTCCACGCCCGTCTTGCTCGTGGTCTTCACCGTGGCCGTGATCTCGATGAGGCTCTCGGCCTCGTTAGGCCTGAACTCGACGGCCACATGGGTCAGGAGCAGGGGGTGGCCCATGGGGATCAGTTCGTGGGTGCGCTTGGCGGCCATGATCCCCGCCACCTGGGCCACGGCCAGCACGTCACCCTTGGGAATGCCACCCTCCTGGATCAGGGCCAGGGTCTCAGGGCGCATGGTGATCTCGCCCGTGGCCACCGCCACCCGCTCGGTGTCGGGCTTCCCGCCCACGTCTACCATGCGGGCGCGGCCGGATTCGTCAACGTGAGTGAGTTCCTTCCGTTCGCTCAGGGCCTAAGCCTCCTGTCGTCCATCTCTACTGGCGAGGATGCTGCGATGCGTACGTCTTCACGAAAGCGGCTCGTGCTCTGGAAAGAACTGCGTCGTTTTTCCACTGGCCGCGCAGCAACAATCGTCGCTCCGGGCGCGGCACATTTTGCAGGACGTAGTAAAAGTTTATGCGCTTTCCAGGCACCTGGTATTCCTGTCGCAGGGCTTCGATCTCAGCCCGCAGTTGTCCTTCGATCTCCTTTGCAGTCCTGGGCTCAAACACAGTCTGATTCACCCGGCAGAAAGGGCCCTTTTCACACTGGCACCACACGACGATGCCGTCCTCGACCAGTTGCCAGGTGCGCCTTGCCAGTTCGCGGCCACCGGAGGCAATGACGAAGGCATCTACCACCGGCTCAGCAGCGTAGGTGTACACCACGATTTTTTGGCCGGTAGCAGTAGCCCGGCGAGAACTGGCGGCAGACTTCCGAAGTCTTGGAGACTTCGGAAGTCTGGTCGCCTGGCGTCCAGCCGGCGGAGCAGGTGGCTTTGGTTTCTTTTGGGGCTTTTTCTCCACGGGTGGCGTGGGCGGGGCCTCGACCTTCTCTGGCTCTGGCTCAGGTGGTGTGGTGGGGAGGATACGGACCGGCTCGCCTTCGGCGGCATGGCATAGTCCCACGTGCTCGCGACAGGTGCCCCGGCCACAGGTGGGGCATGGGTTCAGGCTGCTGGCGCACACCGGCCGGTCGCACACCACACAGGCTTTTATCTGGTCGGTGCACAGGCGGCAGTAGACCCGCTTGCAATCCACGCACTGGGGCGACAGACACTCCTCGTGCGCCAGATGCCCTCCGGTGCACAGGAGTAGCCGGAAGGAGGCACGACCGCAAACGTCACAGGCCAACGGCTCGATGCGATGGAGTAGCGGGTTCCACATCACCGTACGGGTGACGGTAGCGGTGCGGTTTTCGATTTTCATGGGCAACACCAGGCGGGGCTGAGCGATGACCAGCAGGTTGATCAGTTCCAGCTCGACGCGCAACCGGTACTTGGCCTCGGCGTCGGCCAGCTTGGCCTCCCGTTCAGCCTGTACTGCGACTAGCTTATCTTCGAGTGCTTTACGTCGGTCTTCGTCAGCGCGTTCCAGGCGACGTTTCAGGTCGCGCTGCATGTCGTCGTAGTACTGCTCCAACCTGGCGCGGTCCAACTCCAGGAAGCGCGCCGCTCGCCGTTGCAGGCTATCCAGCGGCTCAGCCAGTTCGTCGAGGGCGGCGCGCTTGGCCCGTTCGAGCAACCCCTCCAGTGCCCGATGTGACAGCGGTTCTTCTCCCGGCAGCCAGAGCGGGGGCATCACCGACAGATGCTCGAAGGCGGACGTGGTTTCCAGGGCAGTCAGCCGCTCGATCTCAGCCAGTTCTTTCACCGCGTAGCTACCCTGGGCGTCCATCAGTACCGACAGGAGTTGCTCGTGTTTCTCGTCGGTGATCAGAGCCGCCTTGAAGTTAAAGCGCACGTAGTGACCAAGGACGGGACTTTCAGTCTGGCCTGGTACTCCGATCAGACGGGCGTTGGGGAAGGATAGAGCCTGGCTAGCCAGGTTGGCCAGGCCGTGCTTGTCCAGGCGCACGGCGTTCACGTAGAGGTGCGTACAGGCTGGTGCCTGGCGCGCCGCTTCGATCAGACTCTCCACGAAGGGATGGCCGTAGCTCAGGTGCGTGGCTTCGTCGGCTTCTGATGCCAGCAGCGTGTCGTCGAAAGCGAAGTGCTGATAGGCAGGCACGCCCAGGCGCGCCGCCAGATCGTCGGGCAAGAGTACCTCGTACACCCCATAGGCTGGCGGCTCGACGATAGCACCTGCCTCCCGGCAATAGTTCAACACGAAATCCGCTAACTCATCCATGACGTTTCACGTTTCACGTTTCACGTTTGACGTTTTACGTTCGTCCGCACTCCTTCACTACTCAGCCGTAAAGTCTTCTCCAAAGAGGGCCTCGTCGTACTCCTGGGTGTGCTGATAAGCCTGGCGTGCCTGCACCAGGGCCTCGCCCAGTTGCTCAAAGCCGATGGCTACTTCGTCAGGCGTGCGGGCCCGGGACCATACCTCCATGACCAGGTCCTCAAAGTCACGCTCCTCGGCCAGTTGCCCCAGGATCATACCCATCTCGCCGATGACCAACTCGAACATGTTCAGCTTGCGGTCGAGCAGGTCCAGGATGTAGTCTTCGATGGTACCATCGGCCGACAGGTTGAAGATGTCCACCTCTCGGGTCTGGCCAATGCGGTGAATGCGGCCGACCCGCTGTTCGATGCGCATCGGATTCCAGGGCAGGTCAAAGTTGATCATGGTGCGGCAGAACTGCAGGTTGCGCCCCTCGCCGGCAGCTTCGGTCGAGAGGAGCACAGGTGCGCTCTCTTCGAAGCGGCGGATGGCCTCATCTTTCTGGGCTAGCGAGAGGCCGCCGTGATAGAGCACAAAGTCTATCTCCAAGGCACGCAATCGCTCGGCCAGCCGCTCCAGGGTGGCGTTGAAATGGGTGAAGATGATGGCCTTTCCGTCACGGCCGGCGCCCGTTTCCACCATGGGCAGCAAGAGTTTTTCCAGGGCCTCGGCCTTAGCCCACGACTCGACCTGCATGGCGCGGTCGGCCAGGGCCAGTAGTTGAGCACGGTGGGGCTGCATTTTGTTCCGTTTGGCCAGCTTCTGCAGAGTTGGTGCGGCAGCCCAGGGGCTGCTGCCGATCTCGCGCTGGATCATCTGCAAGGTAAACTTTTGGGCAGAGGTGAGTCCGCTGCTTGCTGATTCCTCAGTCTCGTCGCCGGGCTCGCTCCCTGAGGTGCCGATCTGTTCTCGCACGAAGGCGCTGACATCGTCGTACAGGGCGCGCTCGTCAGGGCTCAGCCTCAGGCGAATGGTGTGGGCGTGGCGGGGTGGCAGAGACACGCTCACCTGGCTGCGCGCGTGGCGCACCATCACGTCGGCCAGCAGCTCCCGCAGCCGGCCGCGGTTCTTGGGCAGGCGTGGGTCGCCTTGCACCACGAACTGTTGCCGGAATTGGCGCGGCGTCTGGAGCTGACCCGGCTTGAGGATGGTGATGAGATTGTATAGCTCGTCCAGGTCGTTCTGCACCGGCGTGGCGGTCAGCAGCAGGATGTATTTCTTCTGCAAGGCGTTGACGAACTTCCACGACACGCTGGCGCGGTTTTTCAGGTGGTGGGCCTCGTCCACGACGATGAGGTCATAGACGATCTGAGTGATCTCCCGGCGATGCTCAGCGCGGCGGGCAGTGGCCAGCGACGCCACCACGTGGGGAAAGGTCGCCCAGGCCTGCGGGCCGAGGGCGCGGAATTCCGGATCGGAGCTGGTGACAAAATCGTTCAGACGGAACTTGGTGGTCAGTTCCTCGCGCCACTGCTCGACCAGGGCTGGTGGGGTGAGGATGAGCACCCGGCTGGCCAGGCGGCGCAGCAGGTACTCCTTAAGCACCAGGCCGGCCTCGATGGTCTTGCCCAGACCGACCTCGTCGCACAGCAGGCCGCGGCCACGGAAACGACGCAGCGTCGTCTGCGCTGCTTTCACCTGGTAGCCGAAAGGCACAAAATCGAGGCTGTCCAGGCAGATCAGCTCATCGAAGCCGGCGACGAGCAACAGGCGCTCGGCCTGGAGTTGCAGCCAGTACAGGCCCGGGCTCGTCAGGGCCCCGCTGGCGACCGCGTCGAGGACGGCGTCGGCGCCGGGCAACAGACGCAGGTCGTAAGCATGTTGCGAGCGAAGCGAAGCAATCGGTTCGGACAAAGGAGATTACCTCCGCAATTTGATTTTGAAAGGCCAGCTAGCTTTTCCCACTTGCCCCAAATTCTAGGCGAGGTTGGCAAATTTGTCAACTTCGCTTATCGGGCGATCATCTTCGTCATTATCACTTCAGCCGATGGCCTGGAGTTGCATTCCAGCCCTTTCAAGGATAACAACACCATTCTCGTCGTTTAGTCGCGCATCTTTGTCATAATCGTCTCTTTGTAGTATAATTATCCACTGGAGGTATCTGGTCGTGTTTGGTCGTTCGGGAAAGATAAAGGACAGCTTAACCCGCACCCGCCAGTCGTTTTTCGGACGGGTCGCTGGTTTGTTTGGGGCCAACGAGGTCACCGAGGAGTTATGGGAGGAGCTGGAGGAACTCCTGATCCAGGCTGACGTTGGGGTGAACACCACAGTGGAACTCGTGGAAAGGCTGCGAGCGCGCGTTGGCAAAGAGCGCGTGCGTGATGCCAGAGCCGTGGAGGGGATGCTGAAAGAAGAGCTGATAGTCATCCTGGATAGCAAGCCCTCTTTGCGCATCAACGAGCCACGCCTGCTCACGGTCGTCCTGGTGGTGGGGGTCAATGGGTCGGGCAAGACCACCAGCATCGCCAAGCTGGCGCGTTATTACCAGGAGCAGGGCCGAAAAGTCGTCCTCGGCGCGGCCGACACCTTCCGCGCGGCGGCCATTGATCAGCTCAAGATCTGGGGGCAGCGAGCCGGTTGCGATGTCATCGCCCATCAGCCGGGGGCCGATGCGGGGGCTGTAGTGTATGACGCTATCCGCGCCGCCCGTTCTCGTGGAGCAGACATGCTTATCGTGGACACGGCTGGCCGTCTGCACACCAAGTACAACCTGATGCAGGAGCTCAAGAAGGTGCGCGGCGTGGCGGCCAAGCAGGTCCACGACGCGCCCCACGAGACCCTCTTGGTCTTGGATGCCACCACCGGTCAGAATGCCCTCGCCCAGGCCAGGCACTTCAAGAATGATGTGGAGATAACGGGCATTTTCCTGGCCAAGCTGGATGGCACGGCCAAGGGGGGTGTTGTCTTCGCCATTGCTAAAGAACTGGGCCTGCCCATCCGCTTCGTGGGCACCGGCGAGGGGCTGGAGGACGTGGCTGAGTTTGATGCCCAGGTTTTCGTAGAGGGGTTGTTCGGCGAGTAGGTCAATGGAGCAAGGTCGCAGGGGAGCAGGTCAATGGAGCAATGTCGCAGGGTCGCAGACTCCCTTGCTCCTTTGCTCCCTTGTTCCTTGTTCCCCTGTTCACTGGGAGGTGAAGTAGTTATGGAAGAACTTAAGAGCGAACTAAACGACTTAGAACAGCGTATCGAACAGATAAAGGAGCGTCTTTGACCTGGCCAGCAAGGAGCAGGAGATAGCGCGGCTGGAGCATCAGGCGACCACGCCGGAGTTTTGGGACCGCCCTGATGAGGCCCAGGTCGTGATGCGGAGGCTGGCCTCGCTTCAGGAGGAGGTGGAGACCTGGAGGGGGCTGACGGGGCGGGTAGCTGATGCCCAGACTCTGCTCGATTTAGCCATCGCTGACGAGGATGAGGTCATGGCTGGCGATATAGCCTGCGAAGCCGAGGCCATCGAAGCCGAGCTGGGTCATCTGGAGTTCTGGCTGCTCTTCTCGGGTCCCCACGACAGAGACGACGCCATCCTGGCCATCCACGCCGGGGCGGGTGGCACCGATGCTCAGGATTGGGCGGAGATGCTCCTCAGGATGTACCTGCGCTGGGCCGAGAGTCGCGGCTACAAGGCCAGCATCCTGGACAGCATGGAAGGTGAGGAAGCGGGCCTGAAGCGAGTCATTGTTGGAGTTGAAGGAGATCACGCCTACGGATACCTGAAAGCGGAGAAAGGCGTCCACCGCCTGGTGCGCCTTTCCCCCTTTGACGCTGCCCACCGGCGACACACTTCCTTTGCCCTGGTTGAGGTCTGGCCCGACATCGGGGAAGAGATCGAGGTGGACATGAACCCCGAAAACCTGCGCATGGACACCTTCCGTTCCAGCGGGCCAGGCGGGCAGCACATGCAGAAGACCAGCTCCGCGGTGCGCATCACTCACTTGCCCACAGGGATCGTCGTCACCTGCCAGAACGAGCGCTCGCAGGCCCAGAATCGGGAGTCGGCCATGAAGATCCTGCGGGCCCGTCTCTTCGATCTGGAACGAGAGAAACAGGAGGCGGAACAGGCACGCCTCAAAGGCCAGCACGTCGAGGCTGGCTGGGGCAACCAGATCCGTTCCTACGTGCTGCATCCCTATAAAATGGTCAAGGATTTGCGCACCGGTTACGAAACAGGCAACGCCGAGGCGGTCCTCAATGGGGCCCTGGACGACTTCATCGAGACCTACCTGCGCTCAGTGGTAGGCGTGGTGATTTGACAATCTCGGTCAAAAGGCGTATAATTATGGCGTATAAAATCAGTAATCAGGGATCAGGGAATCAGGAAATGCCTGATTCCCTGATTTCCTAATCACTGGAGACGCGGTTAGTGGCTGAGAACGTCGAGGAACTGTTCACCCGATTCGAAAAGCATTTGGCGCGGTCGGCGCTGGCATCAACGACCATCGTGAACTACCTGGCCGACCTGAGAGCCTTCGCTCGCTGGCACGCTGAAGTCAAAGGGACGGAATCTTCCCTGTTGACGTTGACGGCTGATGACATCCGGGAATACTGCTACTACATGCGAGCCAACGAGGAGTTGGCCCCGGCCACGATCAATCGGCGGCTGCAAGCTGTTCGCAAACTCTACAGCTTTGCCGTGAACACTGGTCTGACGGAGAGCAATCCCGCAGCCGAGGTGAAGCTATCCCCCAACAAGGTGGAGAATCCGCCTCGGGCCCTAAGTCCTGAGGAAGTGGCCAACTTCCTGGAGGCGGTACAGGTGGGACGGCCCAGCCTGATCAAGCGGAACTACGCTATCGTCCAGTTGTTGCTCCAGACAGGGATCAAGGTGGGGGAGTTGACGAGATTGCAAGTGTCCGATGTTCAACTGTGGGACGGTGGAGAGGGTTTGTTGCTGGTAGGGGAAAGAGATGGCAATAACTGCCGCCAGGTCCCTCTCAATTCCCTGACCTGTGCGGCCTTGCGGGACTATCTGCAAGTCCGGCCTGCTTCGGCCAGTACCGAAAACCTATTCCTCAGTCAGGAGGGCAATTGTATTTCCAAACGCACTGTGCAACGGCTGATACGTGTCTACACTCAGGCTGCTGGGCTGGAGGATGTATCGGCCCATGCCCTGCGGCATACTTTCGCTAGGTCCATCTTGGACGAAACGGAGGACCTTTCACTCGTGGCGCGACTGTTGGGCCATCGTTGTCTGGAGACAACGGCCAAATATCTAGTATCCAATATCTAATACCCAAATCAGGAGGGACACTTTGGAAGTAAAAGACTTCAGCGCCTTGCGCATTAGCCTGGCTTCGCCGGATGAGATACGTTCCTGGTCCTACGGTGAGGTGACCAAGCCGGAGACCATCAACTACCGCCGGCTGAGGCCTGAGAAGGATGGCCTGTTCTGTGAGGCTATCTTTGGGCCTACCAGGGATTGGCAATGCTACTGCGGCAAGTACAAAAGCGTGCGCTACAAGGGCATAATCTGCGACAAATGTGGGGTGGAAGTAACCCGCTCTTCGGTGCGGCGGGAGCGCATGGGGCACATCGAACTGGCGGCGCCGGTGGCCCACGTCTGGTATACGCGGCGCGTGCCCAGCTACCTGGGGCAACTGCTGGACATCTCGCGGCGACACCTGGATCGCGTCCTTTACTTCGCTGAGTACATCATCACCGGAATAGACGAAGAGGCGCGACAAAAAGCTTTGCATCGTCTGGAAGAGGAATTGGCCCAGGAGCAGGCTCGCCTGGAGGGAGGGATCCAGGAGCAAATTAACGAGCTAGAGCAGAAGGTGGCCGAGAAAGTCGCGGAACTGGAGGACGATCTACAGGTCACTCATCAGCGCCTGGAGGAGGAGTTAGCCACAGGTACCGAAGGGATCATGAAAGAGGCCCAAGCCCTGCAAACGAAGATAGAGGCTCGTCAGGGTGAGACAGGGCGAGCCCCTCTGGTCTTCTCGCCCACAGGACAGACCATCGTCGAGAGAGGCGAGGTGGTGGGCCGGGAGCATTTGGCTCTTTTGAACAAGGTCGTGCAAGAGAAGTTGAGTGAGATCGAGGGCCAGATCAGAGGTGAGCAGAAGCGGAACAAAACCTCGGTGAAAGCCGATATCGAGAGCTTGCATCACGCTTTGGAGGAGGAGATCGAGAACCTGCTGGCGAAGCTAGCTCGGGAGATAGAGATCTTAAAGGGGAAGACCGAGGCCGATCGCGAGGAGTTGATGGATCTGGCCCAGATGGAGTTGCTGGACGAGGGTCGCTACCGGGAGCTGAAGGCCAAATGGGGCCAGGTCTTTAAGGCTGGCATGGGGGCCGAGGCCTTCTATGAGATCCTGAGAGGGATAGAATTGGACGTATTGGCTAAAGAGTTGTGGGCCGAGGTCCGTACTACCCGCTCAAAACAGCGTCGCAAGAAAGCGGTCAAGAGGTTGCAGGTAGTGGAGGCGCTGCGAAGATCGGGCAATCGGCCCGAATGGATGATCTGGACCGTGCTGCCCGTCATTCCGCCAGAGCTCAGGCCCATGGTGCAGTTGGACGGGGGCCGCTTCGCTACCAGTGACCTGAACGACCTCTATCGGCGGGTGATCAACCGCAATAACCGCCTCAAACGTCTCCTGGAATTGGGAGCGCCTGACGTCATCGTGCGCAATGAGAAGCGCATGCTCCAGGAGGCGGTTGATTCCCTCATTGACAACAGCTATCGAGGCAAGGCCGTGTCCCGGCGTGGGCAACGGGAACTGAAATCCCTGTCGGACATGCTCAAGGGTAAGAAGGGACGCTTTCGCCGTAACCTGCTGGGCAAGCGGGTGGACTATTCAGGCCGCTCGGTGATCGTCACCGGCCCGGAGCTGAAGCTACACCAGTGTGGTTTGCCCAGGAGTATGGCGCTGGAGCTCTATCGTCCCTTTGTGATCAGCAAGTTGGTGGGATATAACTACGCCAATAACGTCAAGGGGGCCAGGCGGCTCATCGAGCGGGAACGTCCTGAGGTGTGGGAGATTCTGGAGGAGGTGGTCAAGGAGCAGCCAGTATTGCTCAACCGTGCCCCTACCCTGCACCGCCTGGGCATCCAGGCCTTCGAGCCCGTGCTGGTGGATGGCAAGGCCATCCAGATCCATCCCCTGGTCTGTGCTGCCTTCAACGCTGACTTCGATGGCGACCAGATGGCCGTGCACGTGCCGCTATCCAAGGTCGCCGTAGAAGAGACCCGGAAGCTCATGCTATCCACGCAGAACCTGCTCAAGCCAGCCAGTGGTGAGCCCATTGTAAGTCCCACCAAGGACATGGTTATGGGGTGCTATTATCTCACCATGGGAGAGGACGGTTGCCGCGGTGAGGGCAAAGTCTTCACCGATCTGGATGAGGTCTCCCTGGCCTACGAGCTGGGAAAGGTTGACTTGCACGCCAAGATCAAGGTCATGCAAGTGCTGGAGCGGCGTACGGCCAGGAAGTACCCTGTCGAGACTACCGTGGGGCGGGCCATTTTCAACCAGATCTTGCCCGACGAATTGCGTTTCATGAACGAGGTTTTGGACAAGGGGCGGGTCAAGGATTTGGTGGCCAAGTGCTATCAAAAGCTCGGCCTGGAGGCTACCACCAACCTGGTGGACAAGATCAAGGCCCTGGGTTTCAAGTATGCCACCCGGTCGGGCGCTACTATCGCTATCTCCGACCTGATCGTGCCCGAGGCCAAGAGCACCATTGTGGAACAGGTGTCTGAGCAAGTCAGAGAGGTCGAGCGTCAGTATCGTCGAGGGCTCTTGACCGAGGATGAGCAGTATACTAAGACGATCGAGCTATGGACCAGGGCCACTGATGACGTGACCGAGGCCGTGGCCCAGGCCCTCGACCCCAAGGGCCCCATTCAGATGATGGCCAAGTCAGGGGCCACCAAGGGGGGGTTTCAGCCCATCCGGCAGCTCGCGGGAATGCGTGGTCTGATGGCCGATCCAGCGGGGCGGATCATCGCCTTGCCCATCCTTTCCAACTTCCGAGAGGGCCTGTCCACGTTGGAATACTTCATCTCCACCCACGGGGCGCGCAAGGGTTTGGCCGATACTGCTCTGCGCACTGCCGACGCTGGCTATCTCACTCGGCGGCTGGTGGACGCGGCTCAGGACATGATAATCAACGCCGAGGACTGTGGTACCAGAGGGGGCATCTGGATCAGGAAATCAGATGACGTAGGTGGCCAGACCCTGGGGGAGCGAGTCCTGGGCCGGGTCGCAGCGGGGCCAGTTGCTCACCCCGACAGCGGTGAGATCATAGTCTCCAGCGGAGAGATGATCGAGGAGGAAGAGGTGGAGGCCATCGGGGCGGCTGGCATTGAGGAAGTCTATGTGCGCTCGCCCATGACCTGCCAGCTCAGGTACGGCCTCTGCGCTAAGTGTTACGGGCGCGACCTGGGCCGCGGGAAGATGGTTGAAGTAGGGGCTGCGGTGGGCATCGCGGCTGCTCAATCCATCGGTGAGCCGGGCACCCAGCTCACCTTGCGTACCTTCCACACCGGCGGGGTGGCCTCAGGTGGAGACATCACTCACGGCTTGCCGCGAGTGGAGGAGCTTTTTGAGGCTCGTAAGAGCCCCAAAGGCGAGGCCCTCATGTCCGACATTGATGGGATGGTGGAAATCCGGCGTGAGGAGGGGATACGTTGTATCAAGGTCGTCAACAGTGAGGTTTTCCGTGACGAGTACGACATCAAGCGTGGCTGGAAGATCCTGGTCGAGGACGGCGACGAGATAGCCAATGGGGTGGCTATCGCCAGTCGTGGCGAGATGGAGCAAGTGGCTAAGAAGAGCGGACGGGTCTGGCGAGGGGATCGTCACATTACCGTGGTCTACGAGAGGCGAGAGGAGCGGGAGTACGAGGTGCCCTCAGGGGCACGGCTGATGGTGAGTGAGGGCGACTGGGTGAAGGCCGGTCAGCGGTTGACGGAGGGCTCCGAGAACCCTCATCGCATCTTGCGCATCCTGGGGCGGGAGGATACCCAGCGTTACCTGCTCTCTGAGATTCAGAAGGTCTATCGTTCTCAAGGGGTGGACATCAACGACAGGCACTTCGAGATAATCATCAGCAAGATGCTAAGCAAGGTGCAAGTAACCTCCTCAGGCGATACTGAGTTCCTGCCAGGGGAGCTTGTGAACCGCTTGACCTTCGCCGAGGTCAACGCTAAAGTGGCGGCCGAAGGTGGCCGCCAGGCTACGGCTCAACCGGTCCTATTGGGTATCAGCAAGGCCGCCCTCAATACTGATAGCTTCCTTTCGGCGGCTTCCTTTCAGCATACCATCAGGGTTCTGGCTGGTGCGGCCATTGAGGGCCGGTATGACTATCTCTATGGCCTGAAAGAGAACGTCATCATCGGCAAGCTGATCCCGGCGGGAACAGGTTTCCGAGGCCGGCCTGGACACGAGGGCGAACTCCCATCTGATACCTACGGGGACGTGGAACTCGCCCTGGTTA
Organism: Chloroflexota bacterium; assembly: GCA_016875995.1. Taxonomy (GTDB): domain Bacteria; phylum Chloroflexota; class Anaerolineae; order VGOG01; family VGOG01; genus VGOG01. The sequence goes on along the minus strand of VGOG01000051.1, from coordinate 250 downwards.
GGGAGGAAGCTGCCGAGGAACTGGCTATCCTGGAGGAGGATGAGGAAGTCGAGTTGCCCCTGGCTGCCAGCTCGTTATAACAAGAACAGGCGTGCGATATTGGGCATTGGCAGCAGGCGTTTTGTTTGGCGAAATTACGTTTCCAAAGATGGCGAGGTGCGATAGATGAAAGTAACTGGAATCATTTGGCTGCGAGACGTTGTTGACAAACTATCGTGGAAGCATAACATCACAACTGATGAGGTAGAAG
>VGOG01000050.1 GCA_016875995.1 Chloroflexota bacterium | reverse complement strand
AGCGTCGTCCTCCAGAGCCACCCGTTGCAATATCCGCCCGACCTGGTCGGTTTTGATCCGGCCAAGGGAGCGCACGACGTGGATCCTCTCCTCAGGAGGATACTCGGACGTTAGCACGTCAGCCAGGCAAGCCACCTGATCGCCCGCCTCTGGCACGCGGCTCAGCCAGTAATCCATCTTGTACTCGTAACGAGCCGCGCTGCGCAGCAAGAGCTCGCACTCCTCCCGCCCCAAGGCCAGCCGCCCTCGCTGAGCATTGATCTTCTCCAGCCGCTCCAGGTTGAGCAACACGCCGCTGCTGTGCCAGTCGGCCAGCGCACGCGAGAGCATCTCCCTCGCCTCTTTGACCCGCCTGGCGTCCTCGCTGATCCACCCCTTGATCTCCTCCACCAGGTAATCGTGGGCCAGCTCGTAATACTCGCTCAACTGGACTCTCCTCACCAGCCGCTGGTCAATCAGGCTGCGCAAGGTTGCCTCTACGGTCTCCCCGTCCCTTTCCACCTCAGCCACGATGGCCTGAAAACTTGCCAGAGCCTTTGTCTCCTGAGAGGTGACCAGGGCCATCAGTATCCCCCTGGCGACCTCCAGCTCCTGACTCTCGTACCCGGCCAGGACGGAATCGAGGTAGCCCGCCAGGATCTCCTTTGCCCCGCCCAGCTCCTCGTAGTCCGCCAGGGCGATGGTCCGTCCCGCCTGGCCGAACTGGCGGTACAGCCTGTCGCAGACGATCTGAAGCTGCGGCGGCCCCACCCCCTCCTCGTATAGGTCGTCCAGCAGCCTCTCCACCAGCCGCTCCTCGTAGGTGACGCCGAAAAGCTTCACCGGCTCGACGATGGCCTCCCTGGCGCTCTCCCTGGTCAGCCGCTCCAGCCGGTAGCGGCTGTCGAAGGTCGTGGGAAGCTGACCCTCGAACTCGTGCAACCTGACGAAGAAATCCTCCCTGATGGAGAGGACGAACCTGGTGTCAATGGCCTCGCTCTGATGGCAGCGGGCCAGCTCGGCGATGAAGCTGGCCCGGCTCTCGTCGCCGAATCTCAGGAAGAACTCCTCGAACTGGTCGAGGAAGACCACGATGAGCTTTTCGGTGGCCTGCTCTGCCGCCCGCAGGAACGAGGGGAGGTCGGTGGCGAGGTCGGGAAGGCCCTCCAGTTCTCCCCGCAGCTCACGCTTGGTGGCCAGCGCGGGGTCATCGGCCGGCCTGACGATCAGGGAGAGGCAGTTTCGCCTGGCGAGGATGGGCGCCACCCCCGCCCGGATGAGCGAGGTCTTGCCCGTACCCGACCCGCCGTAGAGGACGACCAGCCGATGGGAGAGGATCTTGTCGGCCAGGCGGTGGCTGTCCTCCTTCCGCCCGAAGAAGATGCCCGCATCCTCTGTCTCGAAGGAATCGAGGAACTTGTAGGGCTGATCGGGTATGGGGATGACCTCCTCCACTTCCTCGACCGGGCCGATGCGGTTGACCTCCGCCGTCAGTTCCTCGAGGAAGTCCACGACGTTCCTGTGGATGACCTCGATCCCCTTTTCGTGCCAGAACTTCACGTCCACGGGGGCCAATTCTCGTTCGGAGATGGCGTAGGCCCTTCGCCGATGAACCCCGACGCCGCGGGTGACGTTGGTGTAAAGCCGCTTGAAGGCAGGGTCTTCCAGGTCGTAGCCGATGAAAATGAGAGTTTTGGTGGCGAAAAGAGCCCTGATCACGTCTGAAAGGGTGGGCAGCCTGGCCAGGAACTCCTCGTAGTCGTCCTCGGTGATGACCAGTGAATCGGGCTGGGTGATGCAGCCCTGCATCTTGATGAGGATGACCTTGGTCTCGTCGAAATAGGGGACATCGGAGTCGCGGACGATGAGCACGAACTCTTTCCGAAGCCGTCTGAGGGCCCGCTCCAGGAGGGAGTCGTAGTTGGTGGTGATGATCTTGGTGAAAGGCATGGAGAGATCGGTGACGAGCTGGTGGACGCGGGTGGGTGAGAGTTGGGGGTCGTCCAAAACGCTTTTGAGGAACTCGACGAGGGCATGGGGGCCGTGGAGGACCTGGTAGTCGCGGGCCACGGCGGGGAGGGAGTAGTCGTCCTTGCCGTACTCGAACCTCTCGGCCAGGGCTCTGGCGATCCCCCTCTTGCTAGGAGGGCCGATTCCCTCGCCAGGGCCGGCGAAGAGTTCGGAGCCGAGGAAGAGCACCGCATTATCGCTCACGATTCCACCAGCCAGCTCCCGAAGGATTTGACTATTCACCATGATGCCCTGCCCCCGAAAACAATAAGGAGACTTAGAGATTTCCAATCGAATCCGATTATATCACAATGCTTCAAATTGTCAACAACTTGCGAATCCGCTGTTCTAAAAACAAAAGAGGCGAGGTCCCCGATGACCTCACCCCTTTACCAGTTTCCCCTGCGACCTGTGACCTGCGACTTGCGACCTGTCGAGTGAGCTTTACCGCTTGGTGTACTGCGGCGCCTTGCGAGCGCGTTTGAGCCCAGGCTTCTTCCTTTCCTTCATGCGCGCATCCCGGCTCAGAAACCCGCCCTTGCGCAAAATGGGCCGCAGATTGGGGTTGGCGGCCAACAAAGCGCGAGCGATCCCGTGACGTACAGCACCCGCCTGGCCAGAGGAGCCGCCCCCCTGAACCTTGACCGAGACATTGAATGTGCCCTCGGTGCCCGTGACCTTTAGCGGCTCCAGCAGGTGCAACGCATCGCCCTCACGCGAGAAGTACTCCTCCATCGGCTTGTCGTTAACGACGACGTTGCCCTCGCCAGGATAGAGCCGCACCCGAGCCGAAGCCGTCTTGTGTCGTCCTACTCCCTCATAATACACAATTGCCATTGACCTCTCCTCTCACAATTCCAGTGCCTCAGGCTGCTGAGCTTGATGGGGATGGGAATCGCCCGCGTAAACCTTGAGCTTCTTCAGCATCTTGCGCCCCAGCCGGTTCTTGGGCAGCATCCCCCGCACTGCAGCCTCCAGTACCCGCTCCGGGTGCTTCTGCAATTGATTCCTCAAGCTGATGCTTTTGATCCCGCCAGGATAGCCCGAATGACGATAATACATCTTCTGGTCCAGCTTCCGCCCGGTGACCTGTACTTTGTCGGCGTTGATCACGATGACGTAGTCCCCGCAATCGAGATGCGGCGTGTAGATGGGCTTATGCTTGCCCCGCAACACCTTGGCGATCTCCGAAGCCAGACGCCCTAACGTCTTGCCCTCAGCATTCACCAAGAACCATCCTCGTTCTATGTCCTCTGCTCTAACCGTATACGTCTTCACCGCTGGATCCTCCATCAATAATTTACCTTTACCAAACACAACCCGTGAGGCGGGGCAACCTGGCCAGCCCTATCTCGATCAGCCGACCGGAGAATCTCCTCGAACCCATCCGGGGACAGCTCTCCCGTTCCCACCAACAGCAGCGTGCCCACCAGACTTCTCACCATGCGATAGAGAAAAGCATTAGCCACTATATCGAAGTAGACGAATGGCTCCTCTGGAGTCCATTGGGCGCGGTACACCTGGCGTACCGTGTTATCGCCCTGAGGAGCCCGCCCGAAAGAGGCGAAATCGTGGCTGCCCACCAGCGTGCCTGCCGCCTCGTTCATCGCTGCCACGTCGAGAGGCCAAGGAAAATGATAGGCGAAGCGTCGAGCCAACGGCGAGCGCCAGGGTTGGTTTAAGACAGCGTAACGATACTCGCGACTTACCGCGTCAAACCTCGGATGAAAGCTCTCGGCCACGGGCCTCAGCTCTCGAACCGCGATGTCGGCGGGCAAGACAGCATTTAGTGCGCGTTGAAGCTCCTCAGGGGGACGCCGCCAGGCTGTACTGAAAACAACGACTTGCCCCTGGGCATGAGCGCCGCTGTCAGTGCGCCCCGACCCAACTACCTTGACCTCCTCCTGAGTGACCGCAGCCAGCGCCCTCTCTAGCTCCCCCTGAACCGTCCTGCCCTGAGCTTGTATCTGAAAGCCGAGGTAATCGGTGCCATCGTATTCCACGACGGCCATGAGTTTCTGGGGGCTGGCTCCCGATTCTTGTGCTGAGCTCTGTTGAAGTATCGGATTTCCAACCTCCAACCTCCAACCTCCAACTTCCAGTCCCCAGCTACTCCACCAATTCCAAAAGAACCATGGGCGCCCCATCGCCCTGACGTCGTCCTAGCTTGAACAGGCGAGTGTAACCACCGGCACGGTCTTCATAGCGAGGAGCCAACTCATCGAACAGCTTCTTAACGATAGCCGGATCGTTCAACCTGGCAGCGGCCAATCGTCGGGCGTGCAGGTCGCCGCGCTTACCCAGGGTGATCAGCTTCTCCGCCTTCCCCCGAATGGCCTTGGCTTTGGCTTCTGTGGTCTTTATCCGCTCGTGGCGAAACAGCTCAGTTATCAGGTTTTTATACAGCGCTCTGCGGTGGCCGCTGGAGCGACCTAGCCTGTAGCCTGCTTTTCGATGTCTCATGTCACTCCTCGGATTCTTCCTCTTCTATCCAGAACAAGCCTCTGGCCCGCAATTTATCCTTCAACTCAACCAACGACTTAGGACCGAAATTCCGGATCTCCAACATCTCTTCATCGCCCTTTCCCAGCCTCTCGAGCACCTCTCCCACGTTGGTTATCCCGGTCCGCTTGAGGCAATTATAGACCCGCACGTTAAGATCTAAGTCCTCGATTAACATCTCGTAAACACGGGCAGGTATACCTTCTTCCTCGGCCGCTTCTTCTGGGCCCTCTTCCTCGACACCAGCTATCAGCGATAGATGTTTCACCAGAGTATTGGCGGCCTCTCTCAACGCCTCTTCGGGACGAACGGTGCCGTCGGTCCATATCTCCATGACGAGCCGATCGAAGTTGGTCATCTGACCAACGCGGGTTCGCTCCACCTCGTAACCGACTTTACGGACGGGGCTGAAGATGGCATCAACGGGGATCTCTCCGATGGGCAACTTGCCCCGCTCCTCCGCGGGTGAGTAGCCTTTGCCTCTTTGGACCGTCAGCTCCATTTCCACCTGGGCCTCATCGGAGTCTACGGTGAACAAATACGAGTCGGGATTGATGATTTCCACATCGCTGGGACATTCCAGGTCGCCAGCCGTCACCACGCCCTCGCCCTTTACCTCTAGATGCAACCGCGCCGCCTCAGAATCGCCTGTACTGAGCCCCGCCGAAGCATCGGGGGGCATCTTCAGCCGCACTTGCTTTAGATTGAGGATCAACTGGGTCATGTCTTCCTTAACGTGAGGTATAGTTGAGAACTCGTGGTACACATCGCTGACCCTGACTGACGTGATCGCCGCTCCACTTATGGACGAGAGGAGGACGCGCCGCAAAGCATTGCCGATAGTTAAACCGTAGCCACTGTCCATGGGACCGATGACGAAACGCCCATAGCCTCTCGAGCTGATATCACACTCTACCTTGGGCAAAACCATATTTACCAAAGGACCGCCTTCCTGATTCGTCATTAGCCTACCTCCCTCCAGGAGGACAAAGCTAGCGCCAAGCACCACTAACGGCTGTAGTACTCGACGATCAACTGCTCGTTCAAAGGCAGGTCTATCTCTTCCCGTGAAGGAAGATTCAAGATGCGCCCCGACATGCTGAGAGCATCCAGGCTCATCCAGTTGGGCACAACCTTGCGCTCCAGCTCCTTGGCCCTATCACTGAAATAGGCCAACTTCTTGCTCTGCTCGCGCACCGATATCACGTCTCCTGGCTCTACCAGCATCGAAGGGATATCGGCCCTCCGCCCATTGCGGTTGAAGTGGCCATGGCACACCAATTGGCGAGCCTGGGCCCGCGAATCGGCGAACCCAAGCCGATAGACGACGTTATCCAGCCTGCTTTCCAGAATGATCAGCAAATTGGCGCCAGTCATCCCCTTGTGCCTCTCGGCTTCTCGGAAATAGCGTCGGAACTGTCTCTCCAGGACACCGTAGATACGACGCGCCTTCTGCTTTTCCCGGAGCTGCAGGGCGTATTCCGACGGTCGGCGGCGGCGGAACTGGCTTTCACGGCCATGCATGCCAGGAGCATAGGAACGCCTGTCAATAGCACATTTGGCGGTCAAACACCGTTCCCCTTTGAGGAAGAGCTTCTCCCCTTCCCGCCGACACTGTTTGCAAACCGGGCCGGTATATCTGGCCATTTTACCTCCTGTTTCAACGAGCAACGTCGCAGGGGAGCAAGGTCGCAGACTCCCTTGTTCCTTGCTCCCTTGCTCCTTGCTCCCTTGCTCCCTTGTTACATCCTTCGTCTCTTGGGGGGACGACAGCCATTGTGAGGAATGGGGGTGACATCGGTGATCGTCCTGACCTTGAGGCCCGCCCCTTGCAAAGCGCGAATGGCCGCCTCTCGGCCAGGCCCAGGCCCCTTAACGAATATGTCTATCTCCCTCATGCCGTGATCAATGGCCTGTTTGGCCGTTTGCTGAGCGGCCATGCGGGCCGCATAGGGAGTGCTCTTACGCGATCCCTTGAAGCCCGCCGTGCCTGCACTCCCCCAGGTGATGGCATTACCCTGCTGATCGGTCATAGTGATTATCGTGTTGTTGAACGTGGCATGAACGTGCGCTTGTCCATGAGGGACGTTCTTGCGCGCCTGGCGAACCGCTCTTTTCCTTCCCCTTCGTTGCGCCATCCTTCCTCCCCAATATCCAATACCTAATATCCAATACCTAATATCCAATACCCAATAACGATTGGATATTGGATATTAGGTATTGGTCATTGATTATTTCTTCCTCGCTCCGCGCCTGCGACCACGGCCGGGCACCGTCCTGCGTGGGCCACGCTTGGTGCGAGCGTTGGTCCTGGTCCGCTGGCCACGCACGGGCAAGTTGTAACGATGGCGGAGCCCACGATAACAGCCAATTTCCTGCAGGCGCTTGATGTTTTGGCTGACCTCCCGCCGTAGATCGCCCTCAACCTTATAATTGGCGTTAATTACCCCGCGCAGTCGGCTAATCTCGGCCTCAGCCAGGTCCTTGACCCGCGTATCGCGGTCAACCCCCGTCTGAGCCAAAATCTCCCGGCTGGTCGAGCGACCGATGCCGTAGATGTAAGTCAAGCCGACCTCTACCCGTTTGTTGCGGGGCAAGTCAACTCCGGCGATTCGTGCCATCTTTACCTCCCTCTAGCACTATCCTTGTCGCTGCTTGTGTTTGGGGTTCTTACAGATCACGCGAATCACACCCCTGCGCTTGACGATTTTGCACTTGGAACAGCGACGCTTAACCGATGCCCTAACCTTCATAATTAAAACCTCCATCTAGACCTATGAGCTAGTTAATATCTCAGGCTCACCTTCGGTGACGGCTATGGTATGTTCAAAGTGAGCCGAAAGCTTCCCGTCCTTGGTAACCACCGTCCAATTATCATCCAGTACTCGCGTTTGCCAATCCCCCTGGTTGACCATGGGCTCCAGGGCGAAAGTCATGCCCGGCTTCAAGAGAAAACCCTGTTTGGGCTGGCCGTAATTGGGTATTTGCGGGTCCTCGTGCATCTGAAGGCCGATACCGTGGCCAGTGTACTCCCGCACTACCGAACAGCCTCTGCTCTCGGCATAATCCTGGATGGCCCACGATATGTCACCAGTGCGGTTCCCTGGCCGTGACTGCGCAATGCCTGCCGCCAGGGCTCCAGCCGCCACCGCTAGCAGTTCCTTTGCTACTTCCGCAATTTCCCCCACCCCCAAGGTCACGGCCGCGTCGCCGTGATACCCCTGGTAGATGGCTCCCACATCGAAGCTGACGATGTCGCCCTCCTCCAGATACCGCTTTTTGCTAGGGAGGCCGTGCACCACCTCCTCGTTGATGGAGACACACAGAGAGGCCGGAAAGCCGCGATAGCCTTTGAAAGAGGGAATTGCTTTGTTTTTGGTAATGACCTGGTGGGCCAGCTCATCCAGCTCGGCGGTGTTGATGCCAGGCCTGACCCTCTGCTGCAGGACAGCCAACACCTCGGCCACGATGCGACCGGCCTGGCGCATGCGTGCCAGCTCCGAGGGCGATTTTAGTATTATCACTTGATGAAGCCTTCGTAGTGACGCATCAAGAGCTGCGCCTCCAACTGCTTCATGGTGTCCAACACCACGCCAACCACGATGAGCAAACCAGAACTGGTGATGAGCATCATCCCAGGGTTAGCCACGATCCCCAGCACATCAACTATCCAGGGCAGGACGGCCACCACGGCCAGAAACAGCGCCCCCACCAGAGTGATGCGATGCATAACCCCGTTCAGGTAATCGGCGGTGCGTTTGCCAGGCCGAATGCCAGGAATGAACCCCCCCTGACGCTTCAGGTTCTCAGGAAGGTTCTGCTGCTGGAAGACCATATCGGTGTAGAAATAGGTGAAGCCAACTACCATCAAGAAGTACATTATGTAGTAGATGTGGCTCCGGCCATCGAAAGTCCGATAGATAGTGTTGGCGACACTGGACACCCATTGATTTTTCGCCGCGACCAAGTAGGAGGCGATCAACCCAGGCAGCATCAAAAAGGACTGGGCAAAAATGAGCGGGATCATGCCCGCGGCATTAACTCGCAAAGGGATGTGGGTGCTTTGACCGCCAGCAACGCGCAATCGGCTGCCCCGCATGGCCAGCACTCGCTTGCCGTACTGAACCGGGATGCGTCGTTGTCCCTCCTGCACGATGACGATAACCGCCACTGTAATAGCCATGATGATGAGAAAAGCGATCAGGCCTCGCACGTCACCTACCAGTAAGGCGCCCACCTGTTGTGGAACCTGAGCCACGATGCCGCCAAAGATGATGATGGAGAGGCCGTTGCCTATGCCCTGCTCCGTGATCAACTCACCCAGCCAGATGGCAAACATCGTGCCCGCCGTCAGGGTAAAGACGGTGGCGATGGTAGGCAAGAGCGTCGCCCCGGAAAGGCCAAAGTTGGTGATAACGCCTTGGGTCTGCAATAGCTGGGATTGGGTATAGGCCTGCAGGGCTGCCAAAGGGATGGTCAGGTAATAGGTGTATTGGTTGATCTTGTTTCGCCCAGCCTCGCCCTCCTGAGCTAGCTCCTCTAATCCGGGAATGAGGGGCTGCAAGAGCTGGATGACAATGGAAGCCGTGATGTAAGGGTAGACCCCCATAGCCATGACCGAGAAGCTGGACATAGCGCCGCCTGAGAACATGTCCAGCAGGCCCAAGAGCTGACTGGCTGCAAAGACCTCGCGCAGAGCCACCGGATCCACGTTGGGCACCGGAACGTGGGCAGCCAGGCGGTATACAACCAGGATGAAAAGAGTGATCAAGATCCTGCGCCTCAGGTCAGGCAGCTTGAAAGCGTTACGGATAGCTTGTATCATTTGCTCCTCCCCTGTTTCCCCAATGATCGCTTTTTCTTGTTCATCCCTGCCATACGAAAATAGTCTTTTTGTTTCTCTGTTGAAAGGTTATATCGAAATGTTCAAAGACTCCATCCCTACCCAAAAGAAAAGGAACTCGCTCAATCTGTGCCCATGCGATAGGGCAATCAAACTGATGAGCTTCTATCCTCATAGAAACGCTAGCAAATCTCACACCAACAACTCCGCCAATCCCGCCTATCTCCTTCACTTCTGTGGCGATTCTCTCTAAACCTAAAAACCGTCCCATCCGATAAGGGATCAATGTATAATCTGCACCTGAGTCTACATAGAAATAGTCGGCAATCCACTCACTTTCAGTCCTGAGAAGATAAACTTTGGCCACAGGTCTAAATACTATCTCTCCTGTTCTTAGCCGTTCCTGTCTGTAATCAAACTCAATCATCCGATTCTCTCACCCAGAAAATGAAGGTTTCGCCACGGGGAACTTTCCAAAGCACGACCTCTTTATCCGGGAATTTTCTCTTGGCCTCCAAGTATACAACCTCTGGGTCCTCATCTGCACATACCACTTCTTTATTCACAATAGAAACATACTTATCTTCATATTTACTCAGATCTACCGCTGTAAACCACCTGAATGTCTCATCCATTGAAATCATCTCCCCCACTTACTTCTTTTAGCAATCGCGTATCATTTCGCTGTGACCGAAGTTGTCGCCATCAGTTGTGGACTCGACCCGACTCCCCAGCCCGCAAGCCGACGTTCCAAACAAGAACTCCGGGGATCAGAGTTACTCCGACTCCCCTGGACTCAATTCTAGAACAAAGTCGTCGAACCATCGAAGTGGCAACACCTCCACCGTGCCATCAGCACTCACGATCTTCTCCCGGGCACTGGCCGAGAAACGATGGGCCTTAACAGTAAGAGGCCGATCCAGCTCGCCGCGCCCCAGGATGACCACTGGCTCGCGCGGCGATTTGATGATGCCGGCCTCGGCCAGGGTAGCCGGGCTAACCTCGTCTCCCGCCGCGAAATCGTCCAGCCGGTCCAGGTTGACCGCAGTGTAGTGTACCTTGAAGATATTGGTGAAGCCTCGTTTCTGGGGCAAGCGCCGCACCAGGGGCAACTGGCCGCCTTCGAAGTAGAGACGCACACCCCCACCAGAGCGGGCATTCTGCCCCTTGGTGCCCCGCCCAGCCGTTTTCCCCTGGCCGGCGGCGATACCTCGGCCCTTACGTATCCTCTTCTTCTTAGCCCCCTTAGCGGGACGCAACTCGTGTAGCTTCATCATTACCCCCATAACAGTATCCAGTTTCCAGTATTCAGTTTCCAACAACGACTTCTTCAACCTCGACCAGATGCCTCACCTTATCAATCATCCCTCTCGTCGCCGGGTCGTCTTTCCACTCCACCGTTTCCCCCAGCCGCTTAAGGCCCAGGGACTTAATCGTCGCCTTCTGCCGTTGAGAACAGCCAATGCTGCTCTTGACCCACTTGATACGCAGCTTCACCTCTTTCTTTTTCCTTTGGCCTTTGGCCTTCTCTTTGACCTGCTTGTCAGTCACCGACCCGCTCCCTCGCCCAGAAAGGCATCAACTCTGCTACAGGCTTACCACGTAGCCTGGCCTCCTCCTCGATGTCCTTCAACTGAGACAGCCCCTCTACGGTAGCCATGATAACGTTGAGGACGTTGGAGCTGCCCAGGGACTTGGTCAGGATATCACGGATGCCTGCCGCTTCTACCACCGCCCGCACTCCACCGCCGGCGATGACCCCCGTGCCCGGCGAGGCTGGCTTCAAAAGGACCTTGGCCGCGCCGAATTGAGTTATCACCTCGTGAGGAATAGTTGTGCCCACCAAGGGAATCTTTCTCATGTTCTTCCTGGCTCGTTCAGCTCCCTTGCGGATAGCATCGGGCACACCGCGGGCCTTGCCTACCCCGATACCCACGCTGCCTTGATTATCACCTACCACGACAACGGCACGGAAAGCAAAGCGCCGGCCTCCTTTGATCACCTTGGCTGTGCGCGCGATGTGCACCACCCGCTCATCCAGTTCTTCCCTCTCCTGGAAATCTTCCCTCGCCATCCATCCTCCTCCTTAAAACTCCAGCCCGGCCTCGCGCGAGCCCTCGGCCAGGGCCTTCACCCGCCCATGATACTTGTAACCACCTCTATCGAAGACCACCTGTTTCACGCCCCTCGCCAGAGCTCGCTCGGCTATCAGTCTGCCTACCGACCTGGCTTGCTCAGTCTTGGTAAGGTCGCTCAGTTTCCCCCGCAGTTCAGAGTCAAGAGTGGAAGCTGCCGCCAAGGTATGCCCCTTATCATCATCAATGACTTGGGCATAGATGTGCTTTAAACTCCTGAATACATTCAAACGAGGGCGCTCAACGGTACCCACCGCCTTCCTCCGCACCCGTCGGTGTCGCCGCCGGCGTGCCAATTCGGCCTGCTCACTCATCGTCGTCTCATCCCTCCCCAGGGTTTTAGCCTCCCGCTCCTACCACCTTACCCGCCTTGCCAGCTTTTTGCCGCACGTACTCGCCCACATAGCGGATGCCCTTGCCCTTGTAGGGCTCAGGAGGGCGAACTCGCCTGACCCTGGCCGCCATCTCACCGACTAACTCCTTATCAATCCCTTCGACGACAATGGTCTTGCCGCGAGCCTCAAGGCCAAAGGTTATGCCCGAAGGGGGCGCTATCTCTACAGGATGGGAAAAGCCAACGTACAAGACCAGGTTATCGCCCCGTTTCTCAGCCCGATAACCGGCCCCCTGGATCTCCAGCTCCTTGCGGTACCCCTCGATCACCCCGGTCACCATGTTAGCCAACAGGGCTCGCGTCAACCCGTGTAGAGCCCGATGCCGCCGGTTGTCTGTGGGGCGAGTCACCACGACCTGACCATCCTGGAGCGATATCTTGATATCTGGGTTGAAGGAGTGACTCAATTCCCCCTTGGGCCCCTTCACCATTACCTGGCTACCCTTTATATCTACCTGCACACCTTTCGGAATGGGAATAGGCATGCGACCTATGCGTGACACTGAAATACCTCCAAGTTAGAAACTAGAAGTTAGATGTTGGATGTTAGAGATCGGTCCTTTGCCACAAACTTCCAACCTCCACCCTCCAACTTCTAAAATCCAGACTGGAAACTACCAAATGTAACACAACACTTCGCCACCTATGCCAAGACTGCGGGCTTTCTTGCCCGTCATGATCCCCCTGGACGTGGACAGGACAGCGATGCCCATGCCGCTGAGCACCCAGGGGATGTCTTTCTTACCGGTATATACTCGACGCCCCGGTTTGCTGACCCGCTTTAAGCCCGTGATGGCGGACCGCCTGTCTTTTCTGTCCCCTGCGTATCTCAGCCAGATTCTGATCATGGGCTGGGGACGATCCCTGGTGACATCGTAGCTCTCGATAAAGCCTTCATCTTTCAGGATTCGGGTGATAGCCAACTTCATCTTTGAGCCGGGAACGACCACATAGCTGTGGCCAGCCATGATGGCATTCCTGATGCGGGTCAACATGTCGGCGATGGGATCGGTCATGGTCATTTCATCGGGCTCCTATTTTTGATTTCACCAACTGGCTTTGACTACCCCTGGGATCTTGCCTTCCAGGGCAAGCTCGCGGAAACAGATACGGCAGAGCTTAAAGCGACGGATATAACCCCGGGGACGGCCACACCGCTGACAACGATTGTGCACCCGGACCTTGTACTTTCTACGCTTCTCCCGGATCATCATACACTTTTTAGCCACTATCCCTCCTGATTGGCAACGGCTCGACTGAGCCTGCGGCCTGAGCTCAAATCGAGGGCTCGCCTAAGTCCGGCTCATCGTCTGGCGAAGGGCATCCCCAACAGTTGCAACAAGCGACGGCCCTCTTCGTCGGTCCCGGCTGTGGTGACGATGCTGATCTCCATGCCCCGCACTTTGTCAATGGAATCGTAACTTATCTCCGGCCACACGAGCTGCTCCCGAAGGCCCAAAGTGTAGTTGCCGCGGCCATCGAAGGAGTCGGGGGAGACGCCACGGAAATCGCGTCGGCGAGGCAGAGCAACATTGCACAAACGATCCAGGAAATCGTACATCCGGTCGCCCCGCAGGGTGACCTTAATGCCAATAGCCATTCCCTCGCGCAGCTTGAAACCAGCGATGGACTTCTTGGCCCTGGTCACGATGGGACGTTGGCCGGTGATGGTGGAGATGTCCTGGACGGCATGATCCAGCGCCTTGGCGTTCTGCAGCGCCTCGCCTACGCCCACATTGACCACTATCTTTTCCAGGCGTGGCACCTCCATCACGTTGCGATAGCCAAACTCTTTCATTAAAGCAGGAACAATTTCCTCACGATAACCATCTTTTAACCTTGGCACAATTCGCTCCCTGATGAACAAAACTCGTGGTAGTGACGACTTTAGTCGTTCCAGGCGACTGAAGTCGCTACTACCTTCCACAACCCTAATCAATAACAGAGTCGCACTTCTTACAAACGCGCACCTTACTGCCATCCTCGGAGAATTCAAAGGCAACCCTGGTCCGCTGGTTACACTGGGGACAGACCAACATCACGTTGGATAGATGAAAGGGGGCCTCGAACTCGATAATGCCCGCCTGGGTCTGCGTGCGGCCGCCGGTGGGCCTGGGCCTTTGGTGCTTCTTGACGAGATTGATACCCGCAACAACCACCCGATCCTTCTCGGGGACGAGACGGCGGACAGTGCCCCTCATCCAACGGTCATCACCACTGATGACCTCCACTGTGTCGCCCTTTTTTATCTTTCGCATCGCCGTTTTCCTTATCTTAACCTGTAATCTGACTCCCCTGAAAAAAAGCCTGCTCTGAATAACCTGTCTATAACACCTCTGGGGCCAGAGAGACGATCTTCATGAATCCTTTATCGCGAAGCTCCCTGGCAACGGGACCAAAGATACGTGTTCCTCTGGGGTTCTGATAATCATCCAGGATCACGGCTGCGTTTTCGTCGAACCGGATATAAGAACCATCGGGGCGTCCGTACTCCTTGGCGGTGCGCACGATGACTGCCCGCACCACCTCACCCTTCTTGACCGAGCTCATGGGAGTGGCCTGCTTGACCGAGGCGACGATGACATCGCCTACCCCCCCATAGCGACGTGCTGAGCCACCCAGGACCCTGATGCACTGAATCTCCTTGGCACCGGTATTGTCGGCTATCCGCAGCCTGGATTGTTGCTGAATCATCCCCCATTCTCCCCAATTCCGGACGCTCAGTAGACGGAAATCTTGAAGCAGAGCGGGCTCCCACGCCCGCCGACCGGCGGCATGGGATCCGCCTCGGCTGGCAATTTCCCATCTACTGATGCTGTTGTATTAGCCACCAGCTTCTATTATCTCTTCAACGACCCAATGCTTCCTGCGGCTCAAGGGTCTCGACTCGACGATGCGCACCAAATCGCCGATGCGGCACGCGTTTTTCTCATCGTGAGCCATGTACTTCTTAGTCCTCTTCAGCACCTTGCCGTAAAGGCGATGGCGTTGCAACCTCTCGACCTCCACCACGACGGTCTTGTCCATCTTATCACTGGCCACGCGACCAGTCAACCTCTTCCGCTGCCCCCTCATAGCTAATCCTCTCCCTCCCAGAGCTAGGCCAACTCCCTTTCGCGCAAGATGGTCTTCAGACGGGCAATATCCCTCTTCACCTGGGTAAGGCGGTTGGTGTCCGTCAGTTGCCTGGTTGACCATTGGAACCGCAGGTTGAAAAATTCCTCCTGAGCTTCGTCCAGCCTGTGCTGGATCTCCTCCGTAGCCATCGCTCGAATTTCACGCGCCTCCATCAGACCCCCTGCTTTCAGTATTCAGTATCCAGTATTCAGTGCCCAGTTTCCAGACCACCCAACATCGCTTGGTGCTAGATTTCCAACCGGGCCACAAACTGGGTCTTGATAGGCAGCTTATGGGAAGCCAGGCGCATGGCTTCTCGAGCCACCTCTTCACTAACGCCAGCCATCTCAAAGAGGATTCGGCCTGGCTTGACCACCGCCACCCAATGGTCCACGGCGCCTTTCCCCTTGCCCATTCGCGTTTCGGCAGGCTTCTTAGTGACCGGCTTATCGGGAAAGACCCGGATCCATACCTTCGCTCGGCGCTTGACGTGACGGACGATAGCCCTTCTGGCAGCCTCGATCTGACGGCTGGTCATCCAGCAGGGCTCCAAGGCCTGAAGGCCATAGTCGCCAAAGGCCACCGTAGCCCCCCGTGAAGCCCGGCCCTTCATGCGACCCCGCATCTGTTTGCGATACTTCACTCGCTTAGGCATTAACATGATGATTCGCTCTCCACTGACCGTTCTACGATGGGCGAAGGTCTCCGACCGAGCCCCCCGCCTTGGTCAGAGACCTCGGCGATCGAAACCGGGCTCAACTGGCCGCTGCTTCCGCCACTTCGGGCAAGACCTCGCCCTTGTAAATCCAGACCTTGACACCGATGCGGCCATAAGTGGTCCGAGCCTCGGTAAAACCATAATCAATGTCGGCTCGCAGGGTGTTGCGGGGCACCCGCCCCTCCATCACCCACTCCCGGCGGGCCATCTCAGCTCCGGTCAGGCGGCCGCTACAAATGATCTTGATCCCCTCAGCACCCAAACGCACCGCCTGAGTCGCCGCTCTTTTCATCGCCCGGCTGTGGGAAATCCGTCGCTCCAACTGAGAAGCTACGTTCTCGGCCACGAGATAGGCATCTAATTCAGGCCGTTCGATCTCCTGGACGTCAATGCGAACTTTCTTGTTTGATAATTCCTCCAAATCCTGACGCAAGGCCTTGACGTTCGCCCCCTTGCGCCCGATGATGATGCCCGGCTTGGCCGTCCAAATAGTAAGACTGACCCGCTTGGGGAAACGCTCGATCTCGATTTTGGAGATGCCAGCCTGTCCCATCTTTTCACGTATCAACTGGCGGATAGCCAGATCTTCCTGCAAGAGATCGGCATACTCCTCTCCAGCAGCAAACCATCGCGCTTGCCAATCCTTTATTATCCCCAGCCTAAAACCTAGCGGATGTACCTTTCGCCCCAATTGCTCCTCCCTTCAGCCTGTACTGAGCCCAGTCGAAGTATTGGTCAGGTGGTCGGTGGGCCCTCCAACTTCCAACCTCCAACGTCTAACTTCCAACCTCCATCTCCTCAAGGACGACAGTGATGTGAGAAGTGCGCTTCAAGATGGGCTTGGCTCTCCCCCGTGCTCCGGCCATCCACCGCTTGTGGGTGGGGCCACCGTCAGCGCATATCTGGGAGATGTACAGGTCCTCTCTGGCCAGCCCATAGTTCTCTTTGGCGTTGGCAATAGCCGACTCGATGACCTTAGCCACTGGCCTGGCCGCTGCCTTTGGCGTGAACTTGAGGATAGCCAAAGCTTCATCCACCGCCCGGCCTCGCACCTGATCTACCACCAGGCGCACCTTGCGCGGCGACATAGGCACGTATTTGATGACTGCTCTCACTTCGAAAGCCATGATCCCTTCCCACCACTATTTCTTCTTAACCCGGGTCTTCTTCTCTTTAAAGGCATGCCCCCTAAAGGTCCGGGTTGGAGCAAACTCCCCCAATTTGTGCCCCACCATGTTCTCAGTGATGTAGACGGGCACATGGCGCCTGCCATCGTGCACGGCGATGGTGTGGCCAACCATCTGGGGGAAGACAGTCGAAGCTCGCGACCACGTCTTGATCACGCGCTTCTCGCCCTGCTTGTTCATGTTCTCGATTCTCTTGAGTAACTTAGGCTCTACATACGGCCCCTTCTTCAACGATCTCGCCATAACCAACCTCCAAGTAGGGCAACAAGTTAACGAGTAACGAGTTAACGAGGGTCTGGTGAACTCATTGCCTCGTTGCCTCGTTGCCTCATCGCCTCTTTTTACTCCGCCGGCGCACGATCCACTTATCCGTGTCCTTACGCCTGCGCGTCTTCTTGCCCATGGTAGGCTTGCCCCACGGCGACTTGGGCGAGGACATGCCGATGGGGGTCCGCCCTTCGCCCCCACCGTGGGGGTGGGACTTCGGATCCATGGCCGAGCCACGCACCGCGGGCCGCCAGCCCAGCCAACGCTTGCGCCCAGCCTTGCCCAGCCGGATGTTTCCGTGCTCGGTGTTGCCTATCTGGCCAATGGTGGCCATGCACATCTGGTGTACCAGGCGCACTTCCCCCGAAGGCAAACGCACGTGGGCATACTTGCCCTCCTTAGCCAGAAGCTGGGCCGAGCAACCAGCGGAGCGCACCAACTGCCCACCCTTCCCCTGGCTCAACTCGATGTTGTGGATCAGACTGCCGGCGGGGATGTTGGCGATGGGCAAGGCGTTGCCCACCCGAATCTCGGCCTCGGATCCAGACGTGAGGACGTCGCCCACCTGCAAGCCCAGAGGGGCAATGATATAGCGCTTCTCACCATCGGCGTAGACCAGGAGAGCGATGCGCGCCGTCCGATTCGGGTCGTACTCAATGGAGGCCACCCGCGCCGGGATACCCGTCTTGTCCCGCTTGAAATCAATGATGCGGTACTTTCGCTTGTGGCCACCGCCCCGGTGGCGGACAGTGATCTTGCCCCGCACGTTGCGCCCCGCTTTTTGATACAAGGGAGCCAGAAGCGACCTCTCGGGTTCGGTTTTGGTTATCTCTTCGAAATCGTAACCGCTCATCCCCCGCCGCCCTGGCGAGGTGGGCTTATAACTCTTAATAGGCATGATCCCCTCATTCAATGGAGCAAGGGCGCACGGGAGCAAGGTCGCACAGGCACGTTCCCCCTGCTCCCTTGTTCCTCGTTCCTCGCTCCTTTGTTATACTCCTTCGAAGAACTCGATGCGTTGCCCCGGCGCCAATGTGACCACCGCTTTCTTCCAGGCAGACTTCCGTACTATGAGACGTCGCCCAAAACGCCCTCTCTTAGCCGGCATGTTCATGATATTGACGGAGATAACGTCAACATCGAAGACCTTCTCCACAGCCTCCTTGACCTGGATCTTATTGGCCCGGCGATCTACTTCAAAAACGTATTGGTCATAATAGTCCGACAGTATGCCGCTCTTCTCTGTACTAATCGGGCGTTTCACAATCTCGTAGACGTTCATCGCACCTTATCCCCTGAATCAGTGATCAGTTGATCAGTCTCCCAATATGATCTCGATGACCTCCAAGGCTCCCAGCGGCATAAGCAAGTAGTCGTAGCCTAAAAGATCGCGTACGTTCAAGTAGTGGGCGCGCAAGGTTTTCACATCGGGCAGGTTATTAACCGACTTTTCTACGTTAACGTTCTTCTCCGGCAAAAGGATCAAAGCACTGGAGTCCACAGCCAAAGCATCCAAGATGGACACCAAGTCCCGCGTCTTGGGAGCAGGCATCTGCAAGTCGTCCAGGACGATGATCTGTCTTTTCTTAGCTTTGGCGGAGAGGGCCGACTTATAGGCCAAGCGCCGCATCTTGCGAGGCATCTTCTGGCAATAGCTGCGCGGGCGAGGGCCATGGGCTATGCCGCCACCTCGCCACTGGGGTGACCGAGTGCTGCCGTGGCGGGCCCGCCCCGTCCCCTTTTGACGCCAGGGCTTGCGGCCGCCCCCCCTCACCTCGGCACGGGTTTTGGTCTTGTGGGTGCCCAGGCGGGCATTGGCCTGCTGGCGCAGCAAAGCCTGGTGCATCACCGCCACGTTGATGGGCACGCCGAAAATGTCTTTTCGCAGCTCGATTTCGCCGACGATTTCCCCCGCCGTGTTGTATATGGGAACTAACATCTCTGCCCCCGACTCCGGTTTCTACCTTTTCTTCCTCGTAATGGCCGTCTTTCTCGCCTCTTTGATCAGCAACAACTCGTTCCTGGCTCCGGGCACACTCCCTTTCACAGCCAACAGGTTGCGCTGAGGATCCACCAGGACCACCTGCAGGTTTTGCGCCGACACCCGCTGATTGCCCATCCGGCCGGCCATGCGTTTCCCCTTGTAAACACGCCCAGGCGTGCTGGTCTGGCCGATGGAGCCCGGGGCCCGTTGACGGTCCGACTGACCACGGGTCTTGGACCCACCCCTGAAGCCGTGCCGCTTCACCACCCCGGCAAAGCCGCGGCCCTTGGACATGCCGATCACATCCACCATCCCCCCGGCCTCGAAGATGCCAATGCTGATCTTCTGCCCCTCTTTGTACTCCTCGATTTCGCCCTCGCTCATGCGGATCTCCCGCAGGTAGCGCAGGGGGGGCAGGTTGTTCTTTCGCAAATGGCCCCGCTGAGGCTGGGTCAGGCGCTTGGGCTTGACTTCCTCGAAGCCCAACTGGATGGCCGTGTATCCATCTTTTTTCACTGTTTTCTTTTGCGTTACAAAGCAGGGCCCGGCCTGGATGACCGTAACGGGAACCACCTCCCCGCTCTCATCGAAGACCTGCGTCATCCCGACCTTCTTACCTAAGATTCCTTTCATATCACAATCACTCTCTACGATTAAAGAGACAAGTTAACGAGGGCCTCGTTACTCATTGCCTTGTTGTCTTGTCACCTCATTCCATGCTTTTGGGGCAACAGCGGAATCAAACAACGCAGGGCCTTGTTTACAGCCTCGGAGTCAGGGAAATACTCGCGCACATCTGGTTCTAATAGCACAGCCCCTTCTTCCAGTTGGAAGTGCTGCACGATGGTTGTCCCATCGTCTTGGTGAATCTTGACCGTGTGCCCTGCGCGATAGGCTTTGTAATACTTGCCGCGCACACCACCCT
Organism: Chloroflexota bacterium; assembly: GCA_016875995.1. GTDB lineage: Bacteria > Chloroflexota > Anaerolineae > VGOG01 > VGOG01 > VGOG01. Next base: position 1,319 of record VGOG01000050.1, on the reverse strand, counting down.
TCATACTCTTGAAATCGTATTCGGGGCGCATATCGTCGTTTTCTACTTGTTCAGAAATCTCCTTCTTCATAGGCTCTCCGTTCGCTTGCAGTTGCCTTGCGGCAACTGATAATCCGAATGTTTGCTCCTCGCTCCGTGTGAACTACAACCAGAACTCGCCTTCTTGAAGAATAACCGATGTTGATATAGCGCTGTTCAATGTCAGAATGTTCTGGGTCAGGAAATGTCCATAGGAATGGGTCGTTGAAAACCGTCTTCGCCTCTTCAAAACTAACTTTGCGCTTTCTGAGATTCTTTTTGGCTTTCTCCTCATCCCATTCGAAGGTCAGTTCCATGGTCATACCGTCAGCTTTTGGAAGTGATAATGTCCCAACATTAAACCTCCGGCGATCGAAGGCATGGCGTGCGCCACCACGGCCCATGAGCTCGCCTTTGTTCACAGTATTCGGCTGTAAGTATCGTCAGCTATTCGGTGGATCTGGCAGGTGATGGGGCAACGGTCAAATCAGATCCACAGTGCGGACCTTTGGTGGCCTTGCTGCTAACCCGTTGCCTGCAATAAGGGCATGGTGGACGGTTGGGTAGTCGCCAGGCTATCAGAAGCAGGATTCCCCCCGAAAACATAACGATTCCTAGGCAATGATTAATCCGAGCCAGCCACCGAGTATCCAGGCGGTACACCCTAAGTTGCTCACCCAACTGAAATAGCCCTTGTAAGCCATCCAGATGGCGCCTATGACCCCCATACCGATCCAGACTGTCCAGAGGACGCCTTCGACTGTAACCTTCATGGTTCCTCTCCTTCTCTGACTTAAGACGGTCTCCAGGAATAGTCTGCTAGAGCTTGATCTCGATATCCACGCCAGCCGGCAAGTTCAGACGCATGAGCGTATCTATGGTCTTTGAGTCTGGATCAATGACATCTATAAGGCGATTGTGGGTGCGGATCTCGAAGTGCTCTTGTGAGTCTTTGTCCACAAAAGGAGAACGCTGCACAGTGAACCGCTCGACCTTGGTTGGCAGGGGCACGGGGCCAACCACGTCGGCCCCCGTGCGCTCCGCTGTCTCCACTATCAGCCGCGCCGATTGGTCCAGAACTCGATGGTCGTAGGCTTTCAAACGGATCCTAAGCTTCTGTTTGGCCATAACTTGTTTTGGGTTCCTCCCTCTACTTCAACAAGCTCAGTACAAGCCTCAATCGAGGATTTTGGTGATCACGCCGGCCCCAACCGTCCGACCCCCCTCGCGGATAGCAAACCGCGACCCAGGCTCCAACGCCACCGGCTCGATCAACTTCACGTTCAAATTCACGTTGTCCC
>VGOG01000049.1 GCA_016875995.1 Chloroflexota bacterium | reverse complement strand
ACCATCACCTACTTTGACTTGCTTGAGCAGGAGGTGGACCGGGAAGTGGCCCGCAACGGCGAATTTGAAGGCATTGCCCTTTACGTGCTGTGCGAGACCCAGGCTGATATCGCCAGGGCCCGGGACCTGGCGGCGAAGAATGTATCACAGCGGGTTATCGTGGCCATACCCACGAGCCCTATCACTTTCAAAGACGCCATTCTGAACCTGAAGGCTGTAGAGTACGTAAAAGATTCGCCAGAAGCAGCGAACTTCACCACCCAGGACAATGCCCTGGTGAACGATCGGGAGAAGACGTTCAGGAAGAAGGTAGAGGAACTGCGCGACCAGATTCTTGACTCCCGCAAAGTCGCCTGGTTGAGTGCTCATGGCAGAGCCTTACCTGTAGACCCCCAGAGGGCCGATGATGCTGCTACCTGTGTCATGCAGCAGCTCTACTCCCGGCGCAATACCTTCAGCCACGACGACTTCAATCAAACGCACGATGCGCGCAACTTCACTAAGAAACACCTCTCGTTACGTGAGGCTGTGGATGCCTTGTTGAAGCATGGCCATGATTTGACCATTGATGCTAGGCAACCGGACAACCGGGGCGAGATTCGTTATCTGCAACGCTGTCTCTACCAGCGCGGCGCCCTGGCCAAGGTTCTTGCCCGGGGAAGTACCACCTACGTTGAGGTAGAGCGCGACGTGGTCAGGTTTGAAGCGGTCTTACCGTCGCTGGCTGGTATGATCCGTGATGTGCAAGGATTGGGACAAGAGAAACGCATCGGCGTGCGGGCTTTCATCAACAAGTATCGTCAGCCACCCTACGGTTTGGGTAACATTGCCCTGTCGCTGATGTTCGCCACGGTGATTCGCTTCTTTGGTGATACCATCAAGATCAAGAAGGATGACGCGGCTATCGGCGATCTCCATGTAGCGGACTTTGAGATGGTGGCTGACATCGTTAGCGGCAACTATCCTGATGCTTTTATCAAATACCGAGAGATCCAGCCGGGCGAGCGCGAATTGATCAACAGCGTATATTACCTCTTCGCTGGCACGACCAGCGCCGCCCAATCTGGCGTGACGGCCACCAATGCCTACGATGTCATTGCTGCCTGGTATGAAGACCTGCCGCCCGTAGCCCAGGTTGCTGTCTTTTACCAAGAACCAGAACAAGCCCAGGCTGTGAGGTTTCTGCATGTTTTGGAGAGGTTACGCGCCCAGGACCCTCATGCCTTCATACTGTGTGAACTCCAAACAGTTGTAGGGCACGATGCCAGTGAGTTGGTGACCTCAGAGCGGGCACAGGAGGTTCTGGCTGCCCTGACAGTCACCAAAGACCAGGTAGAAGGCACATGGGAGCGTGTCCAGAGTCGCATCCGGGACGGGTTGTGTGTGATTTTCAACGTTCAGGGCAAGACATGGGACGACGTAGCCGATGGGGTGAAGGCTTGGTATAACGGGCTGGATTCTAACCAACGCTCCACCACGGCCAATTGGCACAATGATGCCAGTAAGCCCTTGGCTCAACTCTTCCTGGATCTGGGCAATCCTCGTGAACTCTTTGTGGACAAGTTGCCAGAGCGCCCAAGCTACGGCTTCCGGCGCGTCCGTGATTGGAATGCTGACCTTATCGCGGATTACTTGGTCAAGATACGCGACGGCGTGAAGCATATTGAGAAAAATCGCATTAAGGTGCCATCACCCAGGGCTGACTTGGCGGGCACGTATCGACAGGAGAAGGGCAACGTCTTCTTCTGCGGCCCTCTGACGTTGCACCTCTCCCACCATGATCCCACCGTGCGTGTCTTTGTGACTGACACTGGTAACGATCCCATTGCCTGGGTAAAAGAGCGCGATGAGTTCCAGGGTAGGAAGAGCTTTGATGTCCACCGTTTGACCCAGGCTAGACGCACCAACGTGACGATCCAGTATGTGGCCCAGGACAGCGAAGGAAACTGGGGCATAGTGGAGACGCTTACTTTCTTTGATGAGACCATGGAGAACGAGATCCGCATGCCAAGAAGGCTGATCAAGGAAGGAAAGATGCCGGTCAAGTTCATCTTCCCCGCCAATGAAGCCGGCTTCGTCACAGCCTGCCGTACCTTCTTTGAGAGCATTCTGGAAAACGAGGTAGTAAATCGTGCCAGGCTACGCCAGTTGGTGCAGGAGATCCTGGACAACCTGACTACCGGAGACACGGAGTAACGACATGGCCGTTGAGATCGTCGCCGATCCAGCCCAATTGCTGGAACCAGGTGAATTCGCCTGCGTGGTTGCCGCCGTGCCGGACTACGTGCCGGCTATTCAGCGCATCAAGCAGGCGGCAAAAATCAACGGGGACTTGCGGGTGCTGGTCCGCGACCGTACCTGCGCCACCTGGCTGGAGCGGTTTGCCGCCTCGTACAACAGAATCATCGTCCGCTACTCAGTGACAAGGGCCCGTGGTCTGCTCGCTGCTCGCTGGCAGACTGAGATCCCGCCACACGTCACCGATGAAGCCATCCTGTCCTCTGGCTTCCTGGCCGCCGACATTGTGCCCAGAGCTGGCCAGGCATATGACGACATCGTGCTGGAACATTACTGGGGGGAGTTTTTCACCCTTGTGCGGTTCCCCGTTCGCCGAGCCGGAGATCTGGTAAACAGCCTGGACCCGGCCCGCTGGCAGGCCAATCGGGGATTGCCCTTGGTAATGCAGGCATTAGAAAGGCGCAAGGAACAATGGCTTAGCCAGGCCTCACAGCGAGAACTCAAGAGATTGGTCATGGCCCTCTTCGATGCGCCAGCATCACTGAAGACCAACTTGGGAATCTACAAACTCTTGCAAGGGTATCCACCACATTTTGGGCAGGATATTCTGAAAGAGTGGTACACCATCTTCAAGAACCTAGGCCTAGACCCATCGCCGGTAAACCTGGAGGGCCTTGACCTGGGCGACACGATCCAGCAGATCCGCTATTATCTCAATAACCTGTCGCCGCATATCACCAGCCTGGCCGACTTGGAAGCGGTTCTGGACGAGATGAGCGGCTTTCTTCCTGAGGAGTTCGAGTGGGTAAGGGGACAATTGAGGACCAAAGGGGATGCTCTGCAACCTACCTCGCAACTTCTGCACCGGATCAGCAACCGCTTTCGCCCCATCCAGGAACAGATTCAGACTGGGCTTGCTGCCTTGCAGGCCCTCATCCCACCAGCCTATCCCGCCGCCCCTGACCAAAACGGTACTGCTGAAGATTGGCTACATTGGGCCGTCCAAGAGTACCTGCCATACCGCTTCTGGCTGGAAGAGAACGACCGATGGGATGAGACCATGGCCGGCTATGCGTCGCGCTACGCCGATTGGTTCTACGATAACTACGTCACCAACAAGTACCAGAACCAGGATCGGTGGGTTTTCAATTTGCTGAACCAGGCCAGAGCGAGCCTGGCCCAAGGACACAAAGTGCTCTTTGTGCTGATAGACAATTTCAACTTCAAATATCTGCGCACCCTGGTTTTCCAATTCAACTGTCGGGGCTTTCGTGTGATCGGTGAAGTGGAACCTATGTGGGCACCTATTCCTACAACCACCGAAGTGTCCAAGTGGTGCCTGGTGGCCGGTGAGCCAGACCTACGGGAGGTGCAGGGCAAGAGCTATAAGGACATCCTGGACAAGAACTGGCACGGCTATTTTGCGGGCTATCAGGTGGTCTACCTTTCCAAGTTGGGCGATCTGAACAATCGCTCCAGGTTTGACGCAGACCTGATCCTGCTCAACTACCTGCCGATTGATGATGCGCTGCACAAGGATGAGCAGCAGATCGGCACCACTCACACAGCCACAATCGAGGGCCATATTAGGGCCTTGGTGGAGTCGGTGTGCCGGTTCGCCAGCCGGGCCAGGGTAGAAAGAGAGCTCGTGATCTACATCGCCTCTGACCACGGTTCCACAAAGATCCCTCCGACATTGGAAGACCTGCTGGACGACAAGTTCTACCAGGAGCAGGCCCAAGACCGGCACCATCGCTATATCACTGTTCCCCCAGTGCGCGCTACTAATCCCAGCGATTACGATAAGCAGCACTGCTATATTGTCCACTCCGACAGATTCGGCACTCAAGCGCACTACTTCATACCCCATGGCTATGGCCGTTTCATTAAGACAACGGAAAGCCTCTACGTCCACGGCGGGCTGACGCCGGAAGAGACCATTATCCCCTTCTGTCGCCTGGCCAGGACCGAGATAGAGGCGCGGCAACCCACCATCCGATTGCCGGAGAATGTGGTACGTTATTCCGTCAAGGCTAGCCTGGTCTTCGTCGTCGGAAACCCCAATGACTACGAGATCACGGATGTGGAATTGAACGTGGTGGAGTCAGATTTACCGGGTGTAACTGTAGAAGTCATCCCGGCCGGCACGGCTTCCGAAGTAACTGCGCCGGTGCGTATCAAGCGACGACCTGGGGTGGTGGCCCTGGAGAATATCACGGTCAAGGGGAGTTTCCGGCTTCAGGGCCTGCGCTTTGACATCCAGCCGGTAACCGTCCCAGTAGAAGTCCGCTCGTTGACGGAGAGTAAGACCGGATTTGACTTTGAATTATGAGGAGTTCCCCATGCTTGAGTCTTTTGAACAGAAAGCCCTGGACTACTACGGTGAAGTCATCATCAACAAACGCCTGATCCATAAGGCCGGTTTCGGTGCCCGGGCCATTCCCACCTATGTTGGGGAGTGGATTCTATCGCGTTTCATTGAAGGCGGTGAACTCACCGAGGAGAATCGGGGCAAGATTGCCAATTTCCTTGGTCGGTATCTTCCGCAGAAAGGCCAGAAAGACGAGATCAAGAACCGGTTGCTCAAGATGGAGACCGTGCAATTGCTGGACGATTTCAGTGTCACGGTGAATCTGAATACTGGCCAGCGCCACCTACGCATCCCCTTGTTGGACATCAACGATGCCTTCGTAAGCGAGCAGATCGTGGATCAGAATGAATTGCTGGTAACCAGCGGTGTGTGGGGTATCGGCTCCCTCTTCTATGTACCTCCAGATGGCCCTGGAGACAAGGGCCAGGTCTGGATGCGCGAGTTCAAGCCCTTCCAGATCAGCAAGGTAGACGTGGACTACTTTCAGGAGTGCCGCCAGCACTTCACCCTTGACGAGTGGATGGACTTGATGGTCTCCAGTATCGGCTTCAATCCACGCTCCCAAACTCAGGGCCAAAAGATGATCCTGATCACCCGCATCATCCCTCTGGCCGAGCCACGGGTCAACATTGTTGAACTGTCCCCTAAAGGCACGGGCAAGTCCTTCGTGTATGATAATCTGTCCCGCTACGCCCGGGTGGTGGCCGGCGGCAAAGTGACTCCTCCCGTCTTGTTCCACAACCTGTCTACGCACACGCCCGGCCTCATCACCCGATACGACGCCATCGTGCTGGACGAAGCGCAGAGCATCCAGGGGGACAGCACTGGCGAGTTGATAGCTGGTCTGAAAGTCTACCTAGAATCTGGCCGTTTCAGTCGTGGCAACACCATGGGCACCTCGGAAGCGGGGTTCGTCATGCTGGGAAACATCACCCTGGACGAACAACATCGCCCTGTGCATGAGGAGGACGGGCTGTTCCGGGAGATTCCCAACTTCCTGCAGGAGACCGCCTTCATAGACCGCATCCACGGGCTGCTCGCTGGATGGGAGATGGGCCGAGTCACCAAGGATAGCCCATCCTCTTCTATGGGTTTCAAGGGGGATTTCTTCTCCGAGATCCTGCATGCCTTGCGTAGTGATGCTCATTACGCCGAGTATGTCTCCCAGGAGATGCGCTTGGTCAACTGTGACGACCTACGGGATCGCAAAGCCATCACCCGTCTGGCCACCGGCTTTCTCAAGTTACTCTTCCCAGACATGAAACCAACATCAGACCAGTTCAAGGAATTCTGTGTCAAGCCAGCCGTAGAGCTCCGCCAGCGCATACGTGATGAGTTATATAGGCTGGATCCAGAATATGCGAAGGTGTCTATAGAGGTTGGGTGAGAGACGCGGCTCTGGTGAGGTTTTGAGCGAGTATTGGGTAGCGGGCAGTGCAGGGTTCACTGCCTGATCCTATACCAGAAAACCACGGGGGCTGAGCCCTCAGGGTGCAGCACTGCAGCTCCCTTCTCCGTTTCCTCTGCTGTCTAATGCCGGACATGTCCAAAGACACGCTAACACCGGCTGCTAGATCGCCGACCCCAGGGTTTTGTCCCTGGCGGGTACCGGGCTGCAGGCTAGCGGTGGGCGTCAACCTGTGGCGAGTGGGCGTTCGTCTCAACAGGCGGTCCTGGCTCTTTGGTTGTGCGGCACGGCTATGGCAGCGTGCACCAGGAGGTGCCGCTGACTGCGTCACCCGCCATTTCTATGCACCGGCGACCTACGCAACCTACCATCCATCCTGGGCCGCGCCTCTCTAGACACAGTGCTGCCCTACACCGAGCCGACGACGTAGTAGTTGGCAATGAGGTGTGGAGGAGGCAGAGCGGTAGAAAGGTTGAAAAATGCCTAGACAGATCGAAGGCTTTTGGATAGAGCAACAGCAGACGTGGTGGACATCTGCGTTCCCATTTAGCCGTGAGCGCTTCCAGGCTATCTGGTCAGATATTATGGAGGAGCACTATACATCAGCGGAAGCGATAGCAAAGCATCTCGCTGCGGGAAGTGGAATCGCTCCACCCGAGTTCGTCAAGCTGCTTCTGGAACGCTACAAGGGCAAACTGTATCGCGACGACGCCCTTGAGTTTCAGCAAGGGTATACCAGGCCGTTAGCTCTTCTTCAACTGGCCTTCGTGGAGGTTGCACACGGAGCTGCCGCGGCCGCAGAGCTGACGAGGCAGAATCCACTCTTCAGCGACGAGTTTATCCAGCGGAACATCCACTGGGCAGCTTCACTCATCGAAGAAGATATCACCGGGCGAAAGTGCATAACACTCATCGCGGACGATGAGCTGAAAAGAGAGCATACGGCGGGAGGCAAAAGAAAGTACTATATCGAGGGTTTCATGACCAGTTGCGATAGTTTCATAGCCTATTCGGTGGTCTGTGAAGGCTATTTCAAAGGTGAGTTGTACTGATCAGTCTGCAGATCACACAAAGATTGAGGAGCATCATCAAGACACGCAATCTCGCTTCTGCTGTCGATACAATATTCAGGCCATCCTTCTACACCGACCCGATGAATGCAGCGATACGAGCAATGGCGTTGGAGTAGGCAAGAGTTCAGGTCTCGGTTGCGGGCGGCCATCCCGTCGTCGTGGCCGGTAGCGGTGTGGCGGAGTGGCCGCCGGTTACGGGCGCACTCGGTGGGCCATTGGCAGGCTGCACGCCCTACGCCCTGGTGCTCCTGGCGACACTGGAGCTGTCGGTGGCTGTGGCCACGCCAGGACTTACTGGCCGCTCGACTACAAAACTCCTTTCTGCGCTGAAGGATTCCGTATACTAGGTACGGTTAGTTGGCCAACGTTTCCTTAACCGCGACGCGGCGGCAAGTTCGCGGTTATCTTACTAAGGTGATACCCCTTAGTAACATCCGGGGAGGACGGATATGAACGACAATTCAGCAATCATGCTAATTGCAGCAGTGTTTTGCCTCGTGTTTATGGGAATGCTCTGCTTAGGAGCAATCCTTGTACTTGTAAGCTGGCTGAGGCGGAAGAGCAAGGCCGCTAGTCCAGCGGCTAGCCAGACGCCCGTAACATCAAAGCCATCCTTACCAGCCAAGCAAGCACTCTCTTCTTCGCTGCCTCACCCTGCATCCACTGCCCAAGCCACCAGACCTTCAGAAACTACAGGAAAAGCCGTGCCCCGTGAGATACCAAGTTCGACTTCGGAGCCAGACCTCTGCGAAAAGTACTTGCAAAAAGCACGGGATGAATGGAAGCTCATCGAAAAGATTGACCTCGAAAGAGATCGAGAAAGGCTACTGAAGATAGCATCCTATCTCCAGCTCGCAATACAGAACGCAAAGTATCCTATTCCTGACACGTATGGAAGAATGAGTCTGGTGATGGTGTTTCTTAGCGAAACAAAAAAAGCCGAATACTTCAGCAACATCGCACTTGGACAGCAAAAGCATAATGTATTCGGGTGGTTGACGAAGCTAACCCTGGCAATGATCGCGCTTGTTGGTCACAACCCTTGGTATATCACATCTGACTTTCGTAGCGGAGAAGGTGCACTTTGGTCACTTTTGACCCTTGGGATAGCCATAGCATCCAAATCAAGCAAAGTAAATGCTGTAAGAACAGCCGCACAGAATTTGGCTTGGGCGTTCTACGAGACGGTTCGGCTTGATGAAGATATTGACATAGATGATTGGATAATCATGGGTGAGATGCTCCTAGACATTGGTGACAAGTTGAACCAGTCCGGCGTGAATGAGCCAGAACTCTACAAAGCTGTATTTACAGCTCCGTGGGATCGCGCAGATCTTGGAAAACACAGAGGGCAAGTCGAGGATCTTCGTGCGCGGGCACAAGCACTACACCAGCTGAGTCTACTGCCCGGGTCCTGAAGGCAGAGAGTGGCTGCACGCTACGGCGCGAGAAAGCACATGCATACAGCTATGACCAGGTGGCCCTTCTATCTTCGCTGCAAAGCTGGTGACTCAACAATACGTTTATGGTTGAACTATGTCTTATTACAACAGGCTCCCAACTGAGCCAAGTTACGCTGAAAATCAACGAATTCTCCAATGGTGGACGCCTCAACATGACAAGTTACTGGTCGACCAAATAGCAAAGGACCAGTGGATATGGTATTTGGGAATAACAGACAGAATACTGGAAATTACTCCAAAGGAAACCATTGAGTCTTGGAGAAAGAAAGACCCTTTATGCTCAAAGTATGCATGGTACAATGTATTGATGTACTTTGCTGCCGCTCGGGCTGAGCAACTTCATTACACTGACAAAATCAGGCGCCCTTGTCGCAAGACCTGTGGAGTGTGTAACAGAGAATTCTCAGAAGGTTCACTTCCCGCCTCGGTTATAAAACATTTGGGGATAGATAGAATAGACGTTTGCTTAGAGTGCATCAATGGTATCGGACAAAATTCCGGGAGCGACACTGTTTCAAGAGACGGCATTATCAAGTACCTACAAGACCTAACGAATGCACTTCAGTCTATACCACCGCAGAACTTTGGCGAATCTCTATCCAGCCTTACCAACCTGACCACTGAGGAACGAGTGGCGGTTCTGAAACTGAACAGTAGTAAACCTACCATAAGACGAGTAAAGGCTGTCTTCAGATCTTGGCTGAATGCCTTGATAGAAGCAGGTGTTCTTGAGAGCGGAACAAGGCCAACCAGTCGCGGTGTTCATAGTATCGCCAAAGATGGTCATGTATGCTTATCGCTCGGTGAGAAGACAATCGATGATTTTCTTTTCCGCAATGGCATTCCTCACGACAAGGAATTTCGCTATCCCGAAGGGAATTACAAATGTGACTTCAGAGTCAGTAGCAGATTCATAGAATATTTTGGTCTAACTGGGGATCTTGAATATGAGGCCAAGGCCAAAGAAAAAGCTCAAATCTGCCAAAAACACGGGATTACCCTTATTGCCATATACCCACAGGATTTGGTAGGCCCCCAAGAACTTGAGAGCAAGTTGTCGCCACTTCTTAAGCTCCAGGAATAATATGCTGACGAATGGCTGGTTGAGCGTTTGCAGAAACGGCAAATGGAACCCTAGAGATATGCGTGGAAACGACGAATCGGAAAGTGGAGAGAATGATCGACGCAGATCTGTTAGGTGTCAAACTAGAGAGCACGAGGAATTAGGCGAACGGCTAGGTATGGCAACGAATACCCAACATGAATACCTTGATCCGAAGGAAGCCAATGCCACATTCCCTCTACCTATCTCCCACCATAGACGCGGCCCTTGACCATGCTATGGCGCAAGTCGGGGTCGCTCAGGCTGCGAACCCCCTGGCACCGGTACATTTCCTGCTCCCGACGGCTGAATACATCCGCCTGGTGCGCGACCGGCTTGGCGATAGCATGGGCGTGCGCCTCTACCAGTTCTACCGCTTGGGACACGCCATCCTGAGGCAGGCCAAGTGGCCCAATCACGAGATCAGCGATACCGCTATCCGCCACCTAGTGGCCGATTTGCTAGACACGATGCGCGCCCAGGGTGAACTTACCACCTTTGCTGGTGTTTCTGACAAGCCAGGCTTCATCCAGGCCGTCCTGGAGTGGCTGCGGGAGATGAAGACTCAGGGTATCCCGCCGGAGGACGTGCAGGATCACGCCGCCGCCAGCGGCCAGGAACGGGACCGGCAGTTGGCCATCCTCTACACCCGCTACCAGGCCTTCCTGCAGCAGGACCAGCGCTCCGATGCCGATGGCCTCCTCTGGCTGGCCGCCGAGGCCCTGGAGCAGGATTCCGGCCTCTTCCGCGCTGCCGGCCCCTTCTTGGTCCTAGGCTTTGATCAATTCAGTCCCATCCAGTTGCGCCTCCTGCGCCAGTTGACTGACCGCCTGCCCTGGCTAGCAGTGTACCTCCCCTGGGATGAGGCCAGGCCCGCCGACAGCCTGGCCCTAACTCGCCTGCGTCGAACCAAAGATGATCTTATAGCTGCCCTGGCACCGCAAATACGTGTTCTCCCCGAGGGCAATTCTGGCCATCCCGTCCTGTCCGACCTGCGTCACACCGTCTTTGAGCCGGAGGCCGACCCTGTAGCCGATGCCGACCCCCCGGCTGTTCAAGCCGTGGCCGCCCCCTCTCGAGAGGCCGAGGTGCGCTGGGCCTTGCAGGCCATCAAGCAACTGCTTTTGGTCGGCGTCTCCACAGAGAAGATCGCCCTGCTAGCTCCTCAGACGGGGACTTACCAGCAGATAGCCCGCGCCGTGGCCCAAGAGTACAGCGTGCCCGTGCGCCTAGACCAGCCGCTGGTTCAGAACCCCGCGTTGGAAGCTCTCCTGAACTTGTGGCAACTCCACCCGGACTTCTCCTGGCAGCGCATCTTTGACGCCCTGCGCTCTCCCTACATCCAGCAAACCTGGCTCTCTGGCCAGCAGATAGAGCAATTGGATCGCCTGAGCCGGGAGCGCCCCGTAGTGGCCGGCCGCGAGCAGTGGCAGTATGCCTTGCAGCCCCGGCAGTTGGACGCGGCAAGCCAGACCGATGATGACCTGGGGCCGCCACCTCTGGTGGCTAGCCTTGCACCGGAAGAGTTGGCCAAGATAGAGACAGGCCTCCTGGCATTCTTCGAGGCCTTGACGCCGCCGGAGTCCGCCAGTTATGAGGAATATACCCTGTGGTTGCAGGAGACCATCCTGGGGCTCTTTCGCGATGAAGGAGAGGGACCTGGAAGCCCCGTCCCCCAACGTACTAGTCTGAACCTAATGGCCTGTTGCCAGACCAGCGCCTACGCCGCTCGCGATCTGCGGGCGCTGGCCCTGGTCACCCGGGCGCTGCGCGACCTGCTGGGGGCCGTCAGCCTGAGGGCAGCGGGCGATAACGGCAACGTACCTTGGGAGACCTACCGCACCGACGTGGTGAACGCGCTGCAGGCAGTCACCATACCGCCCGATTCGGCCGAGCTGGCAGTGCGCTTTGGGCCACTGGAGGCAGGCCGCAACTGGGCAGTGGATCATCTCTTCGTCCTCGGCCTCAGTGAAGGCGAGTTCCCGCGCCCGCCCCAGCCGGATGTCTTCTACTCCCCGGGCGAGAGGGAGAGCCATCCTTTGCCCCTGGTGCGCCTCAACCCCGCCGACGATGCCTCTCTCTGGTGGCAGGTGGTGGGCAGTTGTCGCCGCAGCCTTACCCTGCTGCGCCCGCGCCTGGACGAGAACGGCGTGCCCTGGCTGCCGTCTCCCTACTGGGAGGACGTCCTGGTGCGGGTGGAAGGCCTGGCTCAGCGGGTGATCCAGCCGCCCATCGCTCAGGCTCCTGCGCCGGAGCAATCGGCCAGCCCGAACGAGTTGCTGGTGGCCCTGGCTATGAACCAGGCTGCGGAAGTGCCATCGCCCTTGCGTCCGGCGTGGCAGAACGCTCAGGACGCCTACGGCATGATGGAGCAGCGCCAGAGCCAGTACCCGCTGGGTTACTACGAGGGCATCCTCGTCTCCCCAGACCTGTTAGCCGACCTGAACCGGCGCTACGGCCCGGATCATGTGTGGAGCGCCTCCCGGCTGAACCGCTACGGTACTTGCCCGTACCTCTTCTTCGCCGAAGCTGTGTTGGAACTGGAGCCTCTGCCTGACCCAACAGCCGGCCTGGATCCCCGGCAGTGGGGCAGCCTGCTGCACACTATCCTGGAGAGGCTCTATCGCCGGTTGACCAATGAGGGCCTGGTCCCCACCCCAACCAGCCAGGAGGCCGTGCTAGAGCACCTGGCGGCTGTCTGCCAGGATATCTTCCCTACGGCACCTCAGCGCTATGGCTTCCGCCCCGGTGAACTCTGGGAGTACGAACAAAAGGAGATTCGCCGCCTGCTGCGCTCGCTGGTGGTCTGGGAAGGCCAAGAGAACGGCGTTGCCCCTGGTTTCCGACCATTCCGGCAAGAACTGCGCTTCGGCCTGGCCGGTGACGAACTAGCGCGCCTGTGGGTGGCCGACACCTTTTACCTTCATGGCGTGGTGGACCGCCTGGATCGGGATGCTGTTGGCGACCTGCGCGTCATCGACTACAAGAGCGGCAGCACCAGGTACTCTGCCAGCGACATCGCGGCGGGTTTGGCCTTGCAGACGGCCCTCTATATCCTGGCCGCCGGGCAGGTGGAAGGTGGGCGGACTGTGATGGAGAGTTACTACCTGCACATCCCCCTGCGGGAGCGCAGCGGGCAACTCCGCTTCCCTGACGACGATGCCATACTGCAGGCCGCCGTGGAGCGGGCGGCCCAATTCGTCCGGCAGGTCCGGGCCGGTCGCTTTCCTGCCGCCCCCGGCGACCGGTCGTGTCCCCTTTCTTGCCAGATCTCCGGTCTCTGCCGCTCCACCCGCCAGAGCATCAACAAGGCCAGGATGGCAGGTGTGCCATGAGACTGACAGAAGAACAGGGACTGGCCATAGAAACCCAAGGTCAGGCACTGCTCGTGGAGGCCGGCGCCGGCACCGGCAAGACCGCCGTCCTGGTGTACCGCTTCCTCTACCTGCTGGAGCGGCACCCGGATTGGCCTCTGGAGAGCATCGTGGCGATCACCTTCACGGAGAAGGCCGCCCGCGAGATGCGCACCCGCATCCGCAAACAGGTGGAGGAAAGGGCCCGCCAGTCCCCCGCCGATCCCCGTTGGCAGGAGCGCCGGCGCAACCTGGACCGCCTCATGGTGGACACCATCCACGGCCTTTGCGCCCGTATTCTGCGGGAGAATGCTATCGCCGCCCAAGTGGATCCGCGCTTCCAGGTTCTGGAAGAGACGGAGGCCGACTTGCTCAAGGAGGAGGCCCTGCGCCAGACCTTCGCTGAGTTGGCCGTAGCTACTAGCGACGATACCACCCTGGACCTGCTTTCCAGCCTGCGCGTGCGCGACCTGGAGGCGGAGATGGTGGCCTTGCTGGCAAAGCGTGGCACCGTGAGCCGCCTCTTTGAGCAGTTGGCCGCTCCGCAGGCCCTTCTCGCCTGCTGGCGGGATGGGGTGAACAAGATGCGGCAGACCTTGTGGCAGGAAGCGCCGCGTCAGGTTCCTAACTTGGCCAAGGCCCTGGACTCCCTGCCCGCTGTGCCCATCCGAGATTCTGGGGACCTGCTGGCGGGTGCCGTGCGCCTGGCCCAGGAGGGATGCCAACGCGTGCAGGCAGGCGATCTGTCCGCTGCCTGGGACCTCTGGGCGCAGATCAGGCGCACCGGAGGTAGGGCAGAGAACTGGGGCGACAGGGGGACTCTGTACGAACTGAAAGAGATGCTGGCCGCCGTGCAGGCCGTTGGCAAGCAGATGCAGCAGGCCGGCTACACCAAGCCCGTTGGTGCAGAGGACGAGCAGGCGGCCCAGGCATTGCAGCAATGGCACGCTCTCTGGGATAGGGTCAATGCCACCTACGACCGCTTGAAAGCGGAGCAGCAGTCCCTGGACTTCGATGACCTGGAGATCCTGGCCGAGCGCCTGCTTTACCAGAAGAATCGGGATCCACGGCTGGCGGCCTTCCTATCCGGCATCCACCACCTCATGGTGGACGAGTTTCAGGATACCAACGAAATCCAGCAGCGCATCATCTATGCCCTGGCCCATCCCCGTGACGACGGCCGGCTTTTTGTGGTGGGCGATGCCAAACAGAGCATCTACCGCTTCCGCCAGGCCCAAGTGGCAGTGTTTAGCCGCACCAGCCGGGACATCCAGGCCGCCACCGGCCGAGAGCCCGTGTCTTTATCCTGCTCCTTCCGCGCCCATGAGGTTCTGGTGGCTGCCCTCAACTGCGCCTTCGACCACATCCTACGGCCCCTGGGCGACACGTACGCGGACTATGAGGCTTATCCGGGCCTCCTGACCGCCCAGCGTGCCACCCCGGCCGCGCCGGCCGTCGCCCCAGCAGCGGTAGAGCTTTGGCTTTTGCCAGCGAAGGATGGACAAGGCCACGACATCGACATGGAGGAGGCGCGCATCTGGGAGGCCAGACTCCTGGCGCGGCGGCTGATAGCCCTACGGGAGGCGGAGTTCCCGGTCTGGGATAGGGACCGAGATGAGTATCGCCCCTTCCGCTACTCCGACGCCGCTATCCTCTTCAGGGCTACGACCAGCTTGCCCCTCTACGAGGAGCAGTTCAAGGCGGAGGGTCTGCCCTACCTCACCGTCAGCGGACGCGGGTACTACGACCGGCCTGAGGTGCGTGACCTCATCGCCCTCCTGGCCTGCCTGCGCGCCCCCGGCGACGACCTGAGCCTGGTCACGGTGCTGCGCTCTCCGCTGTTTGGCCTCAGCGACGAGACCATCTACCGCCTGCGCTGGCGCACGCCAGACAACCAGACTTCCCCAGAGGCTATCCCCTACGCCCGGGCTTTGGCGGCCCCTCCACCCATGGACCAGGCAGATCGGGTGAACTTCGCTGCTGGCGTGTTGCGGGATCTTTGGGCTATGGTGGGACGAGTGGAAGTGTGGCAGCTCTTACGCGAGGCGATGGATCGCACCGGTTACGAGGCCGTCATGGCCCTGAGTGACGCCGCTGCGGAAGGGGGTGGCCGGCAGCGCAGTAACGTGCAGAAGTTCCTGGCCCTGTCGCGGGAGCGGGGTGGGGTGAGCCTCTCCGATTTCCTGGTGCGGGTGCAGGACCTGCGGGATCGAGAGGCCCGGGAGGGTGAGGCCCTGGCCGCTGATCCAGAGAGCGGCGCCGTGCAACTGATGTCGATCCATGCTGCCAAGGGGCTGGAATTCCCCGTGGTGGTTGTGGCCGACCTGGGCCGCGCTCCCCGTGGTAACAGGGAAGCGCCCCGAGTGCTGCATGATCCGGCATTTGGCATCGTCTGCAAACAGCGGGACGCCAACGGCGACTGGCAAGAGCCGGCCAGCTACCTTTGGGGGAAGTGGCTGGATACGCTCATGGAGGACGCGGAGAGCAAGCGGCTGCTCTATGTGGCCTGCAGCCGTGCCGCCGACCTGTTGGTCCTGTCTGGCAGACTGGGCGGAAAAGAATGCTGGCTCAGAGCCCTACTGGAGGCCTGGCAGATCGAGGTACAGGGCTCAGAAGAGGAGCTTGTGCCGCGCCAGGGCTGCTCTCTGATGGTATGTCGTCCTGCGCGGCCGCTCGAAGAGGTCCACGCCGGAGCGGTGCGCCCATCGGCCAGCGCGGGCCTTTCTCACATGCCAGCCCTGGCTATGCCTTTGCCCCAGATGCAGCGCTCGCGTCCCATCGCCGTCACCGACTTGGAGCAGCGGCTGGCCGAGGAGGAAGGCGAACTGCCCCGGGTACATCCCGCCGTCATCCAGGATGGCAAGCGTCTTGCCTACACGGTGCCACGGTTCGTTATAGGCAACATAGTACACCGCGCTCTGGCCGATTGGGACTGCCTGGCCCTGCCTCCCGACGAACTGAACCAGCGACTGGCGGCCTATGCCCAACGGGAGGGGGTCGTCTCCGCCGCTTCCCTACGCCACGCTATCACGCAGGCAGGCCACATGCTTGAAAACCTGCGTCGTTCGCCTCTCTTCCAGGAGATCGGTCAATCCTTACAGCGCTACAGGGAGGTACCCTTCACGATGAGGACACCTATGGGCACACTGCACGGAGTGATTGACCTGCTATACCAAGATCGGCAAGGGCTATGGCGATTAGTGGACTGGAAGACTGAGTCAGTACAGGCAGGACGTATTGGGGAACAAATCGAACATTATCGCCTGCAGATGGCCATTTATGCTTTGGCTGCACAGCAAAGGCTGGGTGTTGTGCCGCGGTCGCTACTCTGCTTCCTGGGGGCTGGCGCTACTATCCGCGAATTCGAGCCGGATGAGCTCTCGGCAGCCTGGCAGCAGGTGATACAGGCCGCCGAACAATCCGTAACATAAAGAAACCAGGATGGTGCTAGGCCCATATGGTTAGCCGACGAGTAGGCGAAGACAACTCATCTGGCGCGCCCATTGTCCCGCCCGCTGGCGGCAAACCAGCCCCAGGCGTTGTGCTCGGTGTGGAGCAGGTCTCCAGTTCTGAAGCCCAGTCCCCACCCGTCCGCCACGAGAAAAGGCCAACCTTGTTCGGTCCATCACATCATCGTGATAGCAAGGTTGGCCTTCATACATATCGGCCCCGTCGTTCATCCAACGCGGCCCTTCTGTCCTACAAGCCATAGATGGCTCGCACGACCATGCCCAGCTTCCTGGGCAGTTCTTCCGGCTGCCGGCAGAGGATCAGGTGGCTCTGGCCAAAGATGCCCTGCATTTCGGCAATGCAATCTGCATCCAGGTCCATGCCGACGCCGACTACTTCTACCTTCCCCCGGTACTTCCTGCACGCCTCCCGGGCCACCGCCGCATCGTTGGGATACCCGTCATGGGCACAGATGAGGAGCTTAACGTCCTCTGGTCTCTCTACGAGTTCTGCGGCATGAGTCTCTATCGCCTTGCCCATATCCTCCCACCAAGTCAGGCCAGGGACTAATCCGGCGATCAAGGCCAGGCCGCGTTCACCCGAGGCCAGGTCGGCGAGGCATAAGCCTTGCGGCGTCACGGCGATCTGGTGCTCGATACCGGCCTCCAGGGCGAAGAGGTGGAGCATCATCGCTCCTGCCGCCACGCCCTCCATGCGGCTCTCCCGCCGCCCCTCCGGCAGGTTCATGGAGGTGGAATGGTCGACCACGACCCGGAAGGTCATGGTCAGAGGTCTCCTTCGGTGGTCGCTCTCCACCAGGAAGGGCTCGTCGGGGTGGCGCAGCACCTGCCTGATGGACAGGCGGCTGCCGCGGCTATAGAGTTCAGGCTGCGTCGGCGCCTGGGCCAGAGACAACTCCTCGAGCAGCTCTTGCACCTGCGGTCGCACCGTCTCGGCCAGGGCCATATACGGTTGCGGCTCGATGGCGAACCTGCCGGCGCCGGCCGGCTCACCGCTGGGCAGGGCGTCCAGGCCCTGGTCCAGGGGCTCTGTCTGGGGGCCTGTGGCCGCCTCCGTGACGGGCGACGGCCTCTCGGCCGGATCATCGTCGTCGCGTTGTCCTCTCAGCCCTCCCAGGCGATCCTGCAGGTCCCGAACCCAGTCTGGGACGGCCTCCTCGGACAGCCCCAGGATCTCCACGATTCGTCGGGCGAGGTCCTCCACGGTGGCCGTATCCGGCGCCGACCAGGCCTCCCTGGCCAGGGGTAAGACCTCTTGCCAAGGGCCCTGGTTGCGGGGCGATAGCTCTCCCTTCAGGGGCTCCCCTAAACTCTCTGCCCAGCGGGCCTGGAGGATGGCACCCAGCACTTGACCTGGCGAGTCCGACGCCGGGTCGAGCGGCTGAGCGGCAGCGTACATGACCTGGGACAGGAACGTCACCAGGGGCCGCAACCCGGCAAAGCTATCGCTCATCAGTCGCTCGACTCTTTGGTCCTCCAGGCAGTTGGTCACCAGGCCGACGATACCCGACCTGTCGCCAGGGCTGGTGAAGCGGCGGTGACCGGCTTCATGCACCAGCAGCCCCCTGGTCAGGGCATACTGCTCCTTCGGCGGACGGCCAGGGAACAACGTCGGGTTTACGGCGATGCGTCGCCGGGCGTAGTCGCAATAGCCGGTTGGGCAACTGGCCGCATCTGGCTCGATGGCTACCGTGTAGGGAGACACCCCCTGGATAGCCCGGCCAAAGGTGACCAGCGTCGCACAGACGTTGCGCCAGTGGTACCACTCCATGGCTCACCTCCGCGGTATGTGTGACTCGATGAGGACCAGCAGCTCAGCCACCACATCGTCGCGCACGTAACCGTCGGCATCAGTGCCAGCGACCGAGGGGATCCAGGTCACTTTGGCCGCGGTTTTGAGCGTGCTCTTCAGGTCTTGCCCGTTATGGGCGGCTTTCTCCTGGTACTTGCGGGCCCAGGCGATCAGCCCACGTGGGGTCAGCTCTGCTGCCAGTTCCTTGTTGCGTCGCTTCTGCCGGGTCTCGTTGGCCACCTTGACCATGATGCGGGCGATGTCCCGCTCCAGACCGGTCAGATCCACCAGCAGCTCGGTCTCCTGGTCTGGTGGCAGGTAACGGAACTCCAGCGTCACATCGAAGCGGTTGACCAGGGCGGCATCCAGGGTATTGACAGCATAGCCGCGGCCCAGGTTCATGGCCAGGACGACCTGGAAGCCTTCTGCCGCCGGCACCTCTTCACTGCCGTGTTCGGTTAGAACCACGGAGCGGCGAGACAGGATGCCCAGCAGGACGTTAAGCGTCCGCGTGGGCATGCGGTTGGCCTCGTCGCAGAACAGCAGCCCTCCGGCCTTCATGGCCTGGACAACGACGCCGTCGCGCCACTCGTAGGTCTGGGGACCGACCGGCACGTAGCCACCAAGCAGGTCGAACTCCTTGAGCGACTCGTGGCCTTCAATGACGAAAAAGGGCTTCTTCTCTTTGAGCCGCTCCTTGGCCTCGCCCACGGCCAGAGACTTACCGGTGGCCGTGGGGCCGATCAGCATGGCGTTCATGCCCAGGTTCAGGGTCTCCACCAGTTCCTTGAGCTGCCAGCCGCGGAAAACCGTGCCTGGTTCAGCACTCTCCGGAGGTTCTACCGCGGTAACAGGTGGTACCAGGCCACGCACCACACGTAGCACGCCGGAGTCGATCAGGGCGCGTGGATCGATCTCCCTGTCCGGGCTGGCCACATGCGGTGCTACGATCTCCAGAATGCGCAGAGCAGCCAGCCGGTCGAACTCCTCTTCTGGCGGGTGCGGCCCATAGCGGAGGGCAAAGTATAGCTCGTCGCTCAGATGCCCCAGCAGACGCAAGAAACCGGCGTCCTCAGGCACAAAGCCGGCGCCTCTCGCCTGCCGGTACACCAAAGTCTCGTCCAGGGCATCCAGAAGATCGCTGTACTGCAGCGGATGGGCCAAAGCCTCCGCCAGGGCCAGCAGGCCCAGGTGATAGGTGACCTCGCCGCGGGGCAGATAGGCACAGTCGTCCAGCAGTTCCGTCTGATGGACCAGATGGCCGGTCTGCGACCGGGAGCGCACCTGAACACGGCCAGGCGGCTTGGCGACGATGATCCCTAGCACGTCGCCTTTCAGGGCCACCCAGCAGGCCTTGCAGAGGATGGCCGAGAGATAGGCCTTCCCGCTATTGCGGCGCGCCGGATACTCCAGTTCCTGATTGCCGTGCAGGTAGGGAAAGCCGTCCACCTCGCGCCGGCGGGAGAAGAGCTTTTGTACAATCGTCCGTTCGTCGCCCATTCATGCCCCCTCCTGCGCCAGTGTACGGGCCCGTTTGATGGCCCGCACTTTGGCTTCTGTCTGCTTCCGCAGGTCTTCAGGGGTCGGGATGCCGCGGGGCCAGCAGCGGTCCTGGAAGGAGCACCACGGGCATTGCCAGAGGCCATCCGGGCCCACGCGTGGCGGCAAAGAGCCGCCATTCAGGGCTGCGGCCAGGACGCGAGCCCTGGCCACCAGGACGGCCGTGACCTTGCGCCGCTCCAGGACCGGCACCGGTAGCCGTTTGGCCCCGTCCATGTCCATGTAGACAATCTCCAGCCGATCTACGGGATAGAGCGGCTCCACCAGCCAGCGGTAGATGTTTACCTGCAGGGCGTGATGCGGATAGGCGTCCTTCTGGGGCACCCGGCGTGTCGTCTTGAAGTCGATCAACAGCCGGTGTTGCGGCCAGATCAGGTCGGGCTGTCCGGAGATGGTCAGGCCGGCGATCGGCCGGCTGAAGCGCTGCTCCACGACGCAGCCATCAGGCTGGGCCAGCGCGGCAATCGCGTGGAACATCTGGCCGCGAAAGGCATAGAAGAGCTGCTTCGGGTCGACGTACACGTCGTGCCGCTTCTCCAGCACCACTTTGCGCAGGCAGGTCAACAGGCTGGTCACCGAGATACCCTCCACCTCGCCTCGAATGCCGTTCACCATTCCTTGCAGGATGGGATAGACAAAGGGGCAATCGTCGGGATGGCTGCGCGCCCGCTCCAGGCAGGCGCTGAAGGGCACGCTGTCCCCGCAGCAGCAACGGAAACCCTTGATCATGGTTCTGTCCTCCTTGTGTGGCCAAAAGAAAGAGCATCCGAACCTCCAGGTCAGCTTCAAAGGCCAACCGCCCGTGTCGTCTTGACACCAGGGGAGAGGTCCGGATGCTCAGATTGTGGGCCGCTACCTCAGGCCCGAGGCCTAGCGAGCGGCATTGCGGGCGTGGGCCTTGTAGTTGGGGCAGGACCAGAAAGTGCCGTAGCGACCCTCCTTCTCGGTCACGGGGCGCCCACAGACCGTGCCGTCCGTCAGCTTGCGGTTGCAGCGGCGCACTCCCCGCTCGTCCACGTAGGTGGGCTCCCGGGTTGCGCCGGCGCCGCCGTTGCCGTTGCCGCTATTGGCCCCGCCGTCACCCTTGCCCTCGTTGCTGCTGTCGGCCGTGGGCGTGCGGCCAGCCATCCGCCTGGACGGCTTCCCGCCCGCCTCGACGATGGCCGTGGAGGCCTCGTTAGCCAGCTTGAGCACGTCATCCAGGGTGGTGCCCTTGAGCTGCAGGTGGCACTCCAGGCCCTGGGCATCCTGGTAGAAGACGTCCCAACTGGCGGGGTAGACGGGTGCCTCAGCCGTCTGGGTGGACGTCTTCTCCTCGTCCGCGGTCTCCTTGTTCTTGACCATGGTTCTTCCCTCCTTCTTGAGTGGCGAGATACTGGGACACGGCGTCGCGCACCAGGTGAGTCATGGGGATACCACGCTCCCGGGCCAGACGCCACAGCCGGGGGACGAACTCCTCCGGCACCTTGGGACTGTACAATAGCCGACCCTCCTTTCTCCCCTTTCCAGCACGGCCCACCCCAGGGGCGATGGGCAGGAAGGCTGCGGCGCGCCA
>VGOG01000048.1 GCA_016875995.1 Chloroflexota bacterium | reverse complement strand
GCCCCAGATCGCGCGGGAGAAGGCGGGCATTATCAAACATAAAGTCTGCGTGGTCAGCGCTCCCCAGGCGCCGGAGGCGATGGCCATTATCGAGGAGGTTTGCCGGGAGAAGCAGGCCGAGCTAACGGTGATCGGCCGGGACTGGACGTGGAAAGCAGGGGGGGCTAATCTTGAGGGGCAATGGTTCCAGGTCGCAGGGTCGCAGGTCGCAGGTCGCAGGTTTTGGGTTCCTTTGCTGGGCAGGCATCAACTGGATAATGCCACGATCGTCGTGGCCGCTATGGAGAAGCTGCGTCAGCGGGGGGTCAACATTCCTGAGGCCAGCGTCAGGGAGGGGCTGCAGCGGGTTCGCTGGCCGGGACGGCTGGAGATACTGGGGCGGGGGCCGTGGGTGGTGGTGGACGGGGCGCACAACGGCGACTCGGCCAAGAAGCTGGTTGCGGCGATAAAGGAGCTGTTTCCTTATCGCAAGTTGGTCCTCGTCTTCGGGGCCCTGATGGGCCACAGTGTGCCCGATATGCTGGACGCCCTCCTGCCAGCGGCAGACGAGGTTGTCCTCACCCGCGCCGATCGTATCAGAGCCGTCGTCACATCGGATTTGCTCCACGAGGTACACCTCCGCCACCGACAGGCGGAGACGACCGCAACAGTGGCTGAGGCGCTGGAACGGGCACAGGCCCTGGCCAGCCCCGGTGATCTGATCTGTGCCACCGGGTCTCTCTCCATCGTCACTGAGGCGCGGGAGGCCTGGGCCAGGAGGCAGGGATCGGAGATGCCGGAGCGCGATGGTGAGTAGGGAGAAAGCGAGGATTAGTTGATGAAAGCTATACTGTCTCTGAGCGTGAAACGTGAAGCGTCAAACGTCAAGATCGTCTTGGCGGGTTTGCTGATTGGCTTGGGGGTGCTGGTTTTCTCTCAAGTCCTGAGGGTGGAGGGGGCGCCTGCTCCCCCCCTTCCTCCCCCCCAATTTGGGGGGGAAAGAGGGGGGGCCAGCAGCAGTTCGCTGCTATACAGAGCCAGGATAGTGCTCAGTACGTCCTCCGACTGGACGCGGCTCTACCTCCGCAGCGGGGAGCGAATCCTCAATGCCCAAACCACCATCCTGCAGGGCAACGCGGCGACGACTCGAGCGGGGTGGGACAAGGACGAGCTCTATCTGGAGCAGCCTCTGGCCGAGGCCGTGGCTAAAACGGTCAAGGTGCAGTACGATCTGGTGATGACGGGCCTGGACGGTGACAGTCATATCTTCTTCGAGAGTCAGAAAGGCGATTTGGGCGTTACCACGACGGAGTTCTACAACTACAACTCATCGTCCGCCACCCCCATCGCCTCTTTGTCCAATATCCTTAACGAGCCAGGTGATCCTTCTAATCCTTTCTCCTTCTCCATAGCCGATTCCCACTTCACAACAGGTGGCCCTCTGCCCCAGCCTCACGTCTGGCCCAGATTGGTTCTGGCCTTCTACTATCCCTGGTACGATCTCGATTCCTGGTCGAGCCCTGTTCTGGAGGATCACCCTCTTATTCCCCACAGCTCTGACGACGTGGAGGCCATCACCAGACACGTCACCTGGGCGCAGCAGTATGGCATACACGGCTTCATCTCCTCCTGGTGGGGTTCGGGCAACTACCGCGATATGAATTTCGCCAGACTCCTCACCGCGACGCAAGGCACCGATTTCAAAGCCACGATCTATTTCGAGACTCTCAGCGAGCGTTTCAGGACCACTCGAGATGTCATCAACCAGTTAGAGTATGTGTTGAAGTCCTACAGCTATCACCCCAACTTCTTGCGCTATCAGGGTAAGCCGGTGATTTTCCTCTATTCCGTGGAGAACGTAGCCAGAGACGCTGGCCAAACCCCTCTCCAGGCCTGGCAGGCCATACTCGACCAAATCCGCGCCGATGGGTACGATGTCGTCTGGATCGGCCACACCTTTGACCCCAGCTATCTGGAGGTGTTCGATGGCCTGCACGCCTATGGCTTCTATGACCCAGACATGCCCGAAGTATACTCTTCGGTTTCGGGCCAGGTGAGGAGCTATCAATTCCTGCAGAACCCCACCGCTGAGCGGAAAATCTGGGCGCCGGCGGTCATGCCTGGCTACGATGATGACCTCCTGGGCCGCCCCGGCGCCTGGCACCTCGATCGAGCCGACGGTGATACTTACGGCTTTACTTTCCAGGCCGCCATTCAGTCCCAGGCCGATTGGATCGTCATCACCAGCTTCAACGAGTGGTGGGAGCATACCCACATCGAGCCCAGCGATAACTATGGGTTTACCTACCTCGAGCTGACCAGGAAATGGTCAGACACCTTTCTAGCAAGAGTTCCTTACCCCGTTCTCTTGCCATTGCTCACCAAGAACCACGAATGACCAAAGACTAGGACTTAGGACTACAGAGTGGAGGCGTAGCTAGATGTCGGATAACGATATGGACAGACTTCTTGAGGG
Source organism: Chloroflexota bacterium (assembly GCA_016875995.1). Classification (GTDB taxonomy): domain Bacteria; phylum Chloroflexota; class Anaerolineae; order VGOG01; family VGOG01; genus VGOG01. Next base: position 19,010 of record VGOG01000048.1, on the reverse strand, counting down.
GGGAGGCTTCCTGGCCGTAAGTGGCCGGCGAGCCGAAGGAATCCCCCAGAATTTGGGAGAAGCGATTTTTGAACAAACTAACGAGATTGCCGAGTATCCTTTGCTTCCCTTGCGCGACACAGTCATCTTTCCTCACATGGTCACCCCTCTCTTCGTGGGCCGCGACCGCTCGCTGAGGGCCGTGGAGGCGGCGATGTCCACTGAAGGCACCATCGTCGTCGTAGCCCAGAAGGATGACGAAGTGCAAGAGCCAGGCCCCGATGACCTCTACACCGTCGGCACCGAGATGACCATTGCCCGCATGTGGCACTTGCCCGACGGCATGACCAATATTTGGGGACAGGGTAGGCGAAGGGTCGAGATCCTCGATTTCATGCAGGTTGACCCTTATATCAAAGTAAAAGTGAGGCGCATAGTAGAACCCAGCGAGAAAAGCCTTTCCACTCAAGCGCTGATGCGCGCCGTGCTGGCCTTGTTTGAAAAGTGCGTGCAGTTGGACCGCAACCTCCCTGAGGACGCCTATGTGATTGCCATGAACATTGACGAGCCAGGCTGGTTGGCGGACCTGGTGGCCTCGGCTCTCAACATAGATGTCGAAAAGCGCCAGGAGGTACTGGAGACCATTCAGCCGGTCGTCCGCTTGCAAAGACTGAGCATCCTGCTGGCCCAGGAGCTGGACGTCCTGGAGCTGGAGGATCGGATCCACGCTCAGGTGCAGGAAGAGGTTGACAAATCTCAGCGCGAGTACTTCCTGCGGCAACAGATGAAGGCTATCCAGACCGAGCTGGGCGAGATTGATGGCCAGTTTCAAGAGGTCAACGAGCTGAAGGAAAAGATCGCTGCCGCCGAGATGCCGGAGGAGGTGCGCCTGAAGGCGGAGAAGGAGCTTGACCGACTCTCTTCCATGCCCGTCGCCTCTCCTGAAGTGAGCGTCATTCGTACCTATCTCGACTGGTTGATCGAATTGCCCTGGAGCGAGGCCACCGAGGACAACATAGACATTTCGGCCGCAGCCAAGGCGTTGGACGACAGCCACTATGGCCTGGCCAAGGCCAAGGAGCGCATCCTGGAATACATGGCTGTCCGCAAGCTGGCCGCCGAGAAGATGCGCAGCCCCATCCTGTGCTTCGTGGGGCCGCCAGGGACAGGCAAGACCTCTCTCGGCAAAGCCATTGCCCAGGCGTTGGGGAGGAAGTTTGTGCGGGTGAGCCTGGGCGGCATCCGCGATGAGGCCGAGATACGAGGGCACCGCCGCACTTACGTGGGGTCTATGCCGGGCCGCATCATCCAGACCATGCGTCGCGCCGGGGCCATCAACCCCCTCTTCATGCTGGACGAGATTGACAAGGTGGGCATTGACTTCCGAGGCGACCCCTCCGCCGCCCTGCTGGAGGTGTTGGACCCCGAGCAGAACCACGCCTTCTCCGATCACTACCTGGACGTGAACTATGACCTGTCAAAAGTGATGTTCATCACCACGGCCAATATCCTCGACCCCGTCCCGCCGGCTCTGCGTGACCGCATGGAGGTCATCGAATTCCCTGGCTATATCGAGGAGGAGAAGCTGGAGATCGCCAGGCGGTTCCTCGTCCCCCGGCAGTTGATGGAAAATGGCCTGGACGAAACGAGACTCCACTTCTCAGACGAGGCTTTGCGCCAGATCATCCGCGAGTACACTTACGAAGCCGGGGTGCGCAATATGGAGCGAGAGATTGCCAACATCTGTCGCAAGGTGGCCCGACGAGTGGCTGATGGCAGGCAGGTCCCTCATCGTATCACCGCCCAGTCGTTGGTCAAGCACCTGGGGCCGCCGCAGTTCACCTACGGCCTGGCCGAGAAGGAGGACGAAATAGGGGTAGCCATGAGCGTTGCCTGGACGGAGGCCGGTGGGGACATCATGCCCGTGGAAGTGATCCTGATGGAAGGCAAGGGCAGCCTGATGCTTACCGGCCAGTTGGGCGAGATCATGCAGGAATCAGCCCATGCAGCTCTCTCCTATGCTCGTTCTCACGCCAGGGAGTTGGGTATCAAGGGGCGAGACTTCGACAAGCTGGACATCCACATCCACGTGCCGGAGGGTGCTATCCCCAAGGACGGTCCCTCGGCGGGGATAACCATGTCCACCGCTCTCATCTCGGCCCTGGCCAGGCGTCCCGTCCGTCACGACGTGGGCATGACGGGCGAGATCACCCTGCGGGGGCGGGTGCTGCCCATCGGTGGCTTCAAGGAGAAGGTGCTGTCTGCCCATCGGGCTGGGCTGAAAACCGTCATCCTGCCGAAGAGGAACGAGAAAGACATGATCGAAATCCCCAACAAGGTCAAACGGGACCTGGAGTTCATCTTCGTGGAGCGGATGGACGAGGTGCTGGCCGTGGCCCTGCTGCCGGCGCAGAGTCAAGGCAAGAGGACTTAGTGGTCGGTAATCGGGCAGTTGCAGGCTCACCAGAGCATCCTGAGCTTGACTTCTGCGAGCTCACAGGTACTTGACATGTGCCCACATGGGGACTATAATATGATCAAAATGACACTATGTCATAATGACCATTTGGGAGGTAGCGAGATATGTCGGCATTGGAGATCGGTGTGGCCCAGGCCAAGAGTTCGTTCTCGGAGATCATGGGCAGAGCAGCCTATAGTGGACAGCAGTTTATCATACAGCGTCGTGGCAAACCTCTGGCTGTGGTCATCGGGATGGCCGAGTATGAGGAATTCCTGGCTTTCAAGAGGGCGCGGCGGCTTCTGCGTTTCCAACGACTTCGGGAGGTAGCGGGCGATATGCCGGAGGATGAGGCTTTGGCCTTGGCTCAGGCGGTAGCGGAGGATGTTCGTCACCGGGGGACAGCTTGATGCGGGTGGTCTTGGACACCAGCGTTCTGGTGAGCTTTCTACTGACGCGGGGGCGTGTCATCTCGGCTATCATCGAGCAGTGGGAAACCGGCAAGCTGGAAGTGATTGTCTCTCCTCAGATCATAGCGGAGGTGCGACGCGTAGCTGAAGACGAACGGCTTGCTATTCGTCTTCGGCCTGGAGCTTTGGAAGTTCTTCTGAGAGCGCTTACTGAGAACGCGGAGGTGGTGGTCGGGGAATTGGAACTACCGGGCGTGACAGAAGATCCCGATGATGATATGGTGGTGGCCTGCGCCGTGGAAGGCAATGCAGCGTACATCATCACCCGCGATCAGCACCTGTTGAGGATGGGCACCTGTAGAGATGTCGTGGTACTAAGTCCGGAGGAATTTGCGGCGACCGGGTTGGAGAATATATCAATGAGTTGATTGCTACAGCGAAGGGGGAGACTCAACCATGACTTTCATCGAAGATGTAAGGGCTCGCGAGATCCTGGATTCGCGAGGTAATCCCACCGTGGAAGTAGAAGTGTTCTTGCTGAGCGGAGCGGTGGGGCGGGCAGCGGTGCCGTCGGGCGCGTCCACCGGCGTCCACGAGGCGCTGGAGCTGCGCGACGGCGACGCAGGCCGCTACCTGGGCAAGGGCGTGTTGAAGGCGGTGGAGAACGTCAACACGACCATCGCCGACGAGCTCATCGGCTGGAATGCACTGGACCAGGTGGGCATTGACGAGTTTCTAGTCGGATTGGACGGCACGCCCAACAAAGAGAACCTGGGAGCCAACGCCATCCTGGGCGTCTCGCTGGCTGTGGCCAAGGCCGCTGCAGCGGAGCAAGGGTTGCCCCTCTATCGCTACGTGGGCGGGGTATCAGCGCGCACCCTGCCCGTCCCGCTGATGAACATCCTCAACGGCGGCCAGCACGCCGCCGATTCCACCGACTTGCAGGAGTTCATGATCGCGCCTGTAGGCGCGCCCACCTTCGCCGAGGCCCTGCGCTGGGGGGCCGAAGTGTACCACAGCCTGAAGAAGGTGCTGAAGGGCCAGGGCTACAACACCAACGTGGGCGACGAGGGCGGCTTCGCTCCCAGCCTGGGTTCCAACCAGGAGGCCGTGGAGGTCATCCTGGAGGCCATCGAGCGGGCAGGCTACCAGCCGGGCGAGGACATCTACGTCGCCCTCGACCCCGCCGCCAGCGAGTTTTATCAGGATGGGCGATACGTCCTCAAAAAAGAGGGCCGCGAGCTCAGCGGCCAGGAGATGGTGGCCTTCTATCAGGATTGGGTGGAGAAGTATCCCGTCATCTCCATCGAGGACGGCTTGGCCGAGGACGATTGGGAGCACTGGGAGCTGCTGGTGGAGCGCATCGGCGGCCGGGTGCAGATCGTGGGCGACGACCTGCTGGTGACCAACGTGGCGCGGGTGGAGCGGGCCATCAAAGAAAAAGCGGCCAACTCGCTGCTGTGCAAGGTCAACCAGATCGGCACTCTGACGGAGGCCATTGCCGCCGTGCACCTGGCCCAGCGGGCTGGTTGGACGGTAGTCGTCTCTCACCGCAGCGGCGAGACCGAGGACACCGCCATCGCCGACCTGGCCGTGGCCCTGAACGCCGGCCAGATCAAGACCGGCGCCCCCTGCCGCAGCGATCGCGTCGCCAAGTACAACCAGCTCCTGCGCATCGAGGAGGAGCTGGCAGGGGCGGCTGTGTATGGGGGGATGGAGGCATTCTACAACATCAAGAGGTAGCCATGCCGATCCTGAGAAGATCATTCGCTTTGGGTCATCCGTGTGGGGTACACTAACTTAGGCTGTTGTGGATTCGTGGATTGAAAGCCGACATGCTCGCTTGACAATGAGGGTCACATGTGCTATAGTTAAATTGGTGCTTAAGCAGGCCAGGCGATCGCGGGCGGCTTTTTCTCACAGTGCGGCTTCGTCTTGGTAAGCGGAGAGCCGTCCGAGGAAAGTCCGAGCTCCACAGAGCACGGTGCTGGGTAACACCCAGGCGGGGCGACCCGACGGAAAGTGCCACAGAAACATACCGCCGTAACGGTAAGGGTGAAAAGGTGGAGGTAAGAGCTCACCAGCGGCCCGGGTGACCGGGCCGGCTAGGCAAACCCCACCGGGAGCAAGGCCAAGCAGGGGGCGTGGCGCGGGAGGGGAGGCCCTCCCCGCCGGGGGCTGCTCGTCCCAGGCCCCCGGGTAGGCCGCTGGAGGCGGCGGGCAACCGTCGTCCTAGATAGATGATCGCCGCCCTCAACCGGCTCGCAGCCAGGAGGGAACAGAACTCGGCTTATCGGCCTGCTTGAGCACCACCGCGATACAACTTACCACCAAAAACGACGCCAGCCCAGGGTATGACCCCGAGGCTGGCGTCGCTTTTTACGATACGACGTGCACTTCATTCACGTCTTCACGTTTCACGTTTTAGCATGTGTCTCCCCAGCGCGAGGCGACGAGCATGATGTCCACTACGTCAATGTCCCCGTCGTTGTCCATGTCGCAGGCTGGATTGTAGCGTGGTTCGCCTTCCACGGCGCCCCAGCGGCTGGCCACTATCATGATGTCCACCACGTCCACGACGCAGTCGCCATTTAGGTCGCCAGGGATGCTCACTGTGACCTGTCCGTCCTGCAGATCCACGGGAATCGTCTCCGGGACGGTGTCCGTCACCTTCACGCCTTGCAGGTGGAGATTGCTTATTCCCGTGGCGTGGGGCGAGAAGGCGATCGTGGCCAGCACGCCCGACCCGTCTGGCCCTGCCGACTCTCCAAAGCTGGCCGCGCCGAATGAGATCGTTCCCATCTGGTTGTCTATCTCAGGGCCGACGGGTATAGTGTTGCGTCCCGTTCTTCCCAGGAAGACGCCCAGCTCTGCTCCCTCCGCGTGCACGATGTTTGGAGAGAAAGCCAGGGTGAACTGGAAGCTCCCCAGGTCGGTCACGTTGGCGATGGCCACGTCCACGGTGAAGTTGCCTCCGCTGAGTTGAGCTATCTTCTTCGGCGGGTCAATCCAGATGACAGGGGTTGGCTCTCCCGTCGGCGTAGCCGTTGGGGTAGCGGTGGGAGTATGTGTCGGGGTGGCTGTTGGGGTAGAGGTGGGAGTGTTGGTAGCCGTCGGGGTGACCGTAGGCGTGGCGGTGGGAGTTCGCGTCTGAGTGGCCGTAGGCGTCGGGGTTACTGTACGTGTGTTGGTGGGCGTGGGTGTGGGCCCCGTAGAGTTATAGGTAACGTAGTTTGCAGAATACCCTACTTTGGAGATCCCATATCCAATGCGCATATAGCCACTTTCGCCCCACCATGAACCCCAGGAGTTTCTCAGTATCCATACCCCGTTTGTCCCCTGGTTGTCATCCCAGCCGACCAGGACGATGGCGTGGTTTACACTATATGTGCACGTTTCGTTGGTTTCGAAAACGCCACCTGGATAGTTGCTAAAAGCACTACCGGCGCAAACCGCCGCTGAAACGGGTCCATGATCATATATGGCCTGTTTTATGGCCTGAGTGGATGGAACACCATATTGGCTTCCCACGAAGGTCCAGGAAGCTATTTTCTCGTGATGGGTATGGGGTGGGTTGCAAGCATCGTCTCTGGCCGTGTAGGGGAAATCGGCCTCGTAAACCGCCCCCGCGTCGGGCTCGCCTGGTGGTATCTTGTTCTTGTGGTAGTCGTGGGCCCACCATCCACCATCGCAGTCCCAGCCATCTGTGTTACAGGAAAGGAGATACTGCTCGGCGAGGTTCTTTTCCACCCCGTCTTTGATTTTGATGTTGGCCTCGAAAGGGCCCACCGTGCCAAAGGCCCAGCAGCTTCCGCAGTTGCCCTGGTTCTTGACCGATGTGACCCCTCCCTGAGCCCGCCAGTCGAAAGCGGCCGGGAGAGACCCAGGGGTGCCTGGCGTGGGTGTAGGTGTGGGAGATTGCCCCGTCACCTTGCGGAGGACGATATCGTCTACGTAAGCACCCTCAGCGTAGGTGAGAGAGGGATCGCTGGTGAAGACGAAGGCTATCCAGACTGCAGGCTGGCCTCTGAGGTCGCCTAGAGTGTAGACATTGGTCAAATCGAAGTTCACATTTTTCCAACCGCCAGAATCCCCACTGGTGCGCAGGCCATAAAAACTGCTGCCGTTGATGGAAGCGCCCCAGAAAAGGTAATCGTAGTTCGATTCAGAGAGGTTCCAATACCAGAACAGCAGTTCAGCATCGGTCGCACTGCTCAAGTCAAATGGCCCATAGATCATCCAGGATTTGGCGTTGTTTGGATAGTTAGCGCCACAGGAAAGGCTACCGCCATCTGCCCCGCCGCCTACGGCCCACCCGCTGTAGGAGCCAGCGTAGGGTCGGCAATTGCGCTTGCCCCAATAGTATTCGCCATAGCCGGCCGCGTTATCAAATACATTCCACGCACCTGGGAAATTCCCCTCGAAGTTTTCGGTCATGATGTTGGTCCAGCTACCGAGTTCCCCTTGCCGTTCGACCTCCCCGGAAGTCCTCGGCCCAGCAGGGGGTTGCCGCGGGGGGAGTTCCAAATGCGCAAACTCCTCCACGGCGGGCTTAATCAACCCTTTCTCTGGCATGGGGACTGGTTTTCCAACCACCTGGATGGAGAACTCCCTGGCTGGTTCCACGCCCTTTTCCCAGGGACGGCAGTAGACCAGCTTAAGGGTGCTCTGGCCCGCCCCCACCGGCCGGAAGCGCAGAATCTGCTTCTCTGGAGCACCAAGCAGGGGCGATATCTGCTCGAATTCGGCCTTCCCCACCTGCTGCACTACGTCCTCGTTTATCTCCGCCACTTGCCACGAGTAGCCAGTGGATGGATTGCTCTCCAGGCTGATAACCAGGATTTGATCCTGGCCGAGTTCAGCCAGGCAGCCGTTATCCTTCTCGGTCAACCTGATTTCTTTGGAGTTGGGCGCTGCCGTCGCAGGTGGCGCCACATCCGAAGTGGAGGCTGCAGGAGGAACAGCCAGGACGCTGGGAAGCGAAAACAAGCTCGCGCAAAGAACCAGGCAGGTGAAAATAGCTGCAAACCCTCTGCGTGAAAGAAAGTGTCTGATCTTCATCGTAATTCCTCCCTTCATTGGCCTTGGCCCTTGAAAGAATCGTAGCTAATCTCGTCAAAGGCTATTCGATATAGAAACGTTTCCCGATCGCTTTGCCTGTGCATATAAAACAAAAGGCGTGCTGCCACGGTAGTTTGCTCGGACAGCACGCTTTCTCAGGCTCTATCTTCGGCAGCTTGGCTGTCCTATTAGCTGAACCTGTCATCTGCTAATGTAGACCCGTGGCTTTGCGTCCCCACCTTTCGATGAGTTTGCCCTTATCGGTATAGGTCATGTTGATGGTATTATAAGCGATACTTGCGGATTTGTCAAACAGAGCATTTTTTCGATCAGCCTCCTGGCCTGCGACTGAGGACAAAGACGGCCAGGATGGCCACCACCAGAGCAGCCAGCATCAGCCCGAGCACAGCTCCGTCCGAAGGGCCTGCTGCCGCTGGCACAGGTATGGTGGCCAGTGGGGTCGGCGAGGGGATCGGGAGCGGTGAGGGGGACGGGAGAGGCGGGGTGGACGGAGGTGAGGTTGGGGCTGTCGTCACGGCGGTGGGCGCTGGCGTGGCTTCCTCAGCAGGCACAGCCAGGGGCGTTGTCACTTCCGTCGGCCTCGCTTCCGTGGGCACAATGCTGGGCGTGAGCGAGGGGGACAGAGCTGTGGCCGGCGTTTCTACTGGTGGGCCAGTGACGCCGGGCGTTGGCGAAAGGGATGGGGCCTTGGTGGGCGTTTCCACTGCAGGTTTGGTGGCCATGAGTGTTGGCGAGGGCAGGGCCGTAGCTGCCGGCACGGGGGTGGCTCTTGCTTCAGGTGTGCTCGTTGGCCTGGGAGTAGCTGTGGCTGCGGCGGTTGGTGGCGCTGCGCCTCTCACCACGACCTGGCCGCCATCCACCGTGACCCGCTGGACACTGGCCGCCGTGTTCAACACCTGGACCTGCCGCAACCCCAGAGTAGCGCTGCCCTCCCCTTGGGCGATACAGGTGATAGTGGCTAAGACCCCCGTGCCGCTGGGCCCCGACCCACTGCCGAAACTGATGGCCCCAAAGGTCACTCTTCTCTCTGCGTTGTTCACCTCAGGCCCAATGGGAACCACAGAGCGTCCCGTGCTCCCCAGGAAGTCGCCCAGGGCTGCTTCCGTCACCTGCAGGATGGATGAGTCGTAGGCCAGATCGAACTGGAAGGCTCCCAGATCGCCAGCCTCCTCAATGACTACCTGTACGACGAAGGTCTCGTTCAGGCCCACCACTTGGTGCGCAGGTTCTATTCTCACCCTGGTGTCGGGTGCGGTAGCGCTGACCTCGGTTGTAGTTCCCACGAGTACGCAAAGCGTCAGGGAAACGAGGGACAGCATGGCCCCCGCTTTTAGGATATGTCTCTTTTTCATGGAGTAACTGCTTTCTATTAACTACGGCTATTCTAGCACAATGTGGGCAACCTGTCAATCCTCACAGGTCTCTCCCCAACGTACCGCCGCCAGCATGATTTCTGCGATGTCCACATCGCCGTCACTGTCGAGGTCGCCAGGGAGATCGCGGGTGAGGGCACCAGCGTGATCGCCCCACTTGACTTTTAGCAGAACTTGTGCTAAATTCATTCTGTGACAAACAGGAGGTAATCATGGCCATCGCTACGGCAAGGGCTAAGGTTAATGAAATCGCGGTGTCGTTGGGGCTGACCGAAGGCGAGCTGTTTCAGCAGGCACTGGTGAGCTTCCTGCTCGAGAAGAAGCGCCGCACCTTGCAGCTTAAGCTGGAAATCCTGGCTCGCTACGGTGCCGACTCTGTCGCAGACCTTGAGTCTAAGATTGCTCAAGGCGTGGTAGTGGAACACCCGGCCTGGGAAGACCTGATTGTCGCCGAAAATCTGAACGCACGTCTGAGGGAACTCAATGACCATCTCGACGACTTACGCGGCCCTGAAAACGATCGCTCTCGGTGAGTTTGGCGATGTAGTTGCCAGTGCCCAGGTCATGTCTCTGCCAACGGTTGTGGAGAGTTCGATCAACGATGACCCTGAGAAGGCAGTGCGTGAGTTTCTGACCTTTGTGCGTCGCAAGTTGCTAAGCATGCCATGATTGGTGAGCAAATGCCTATGAGTTTCCCCAAGTTCCCCTGAGTTCCTCCGAGTCTACCTGCCTCCCCCAACCTCCCACACATGTACCACCGTCTCTCCCCACGGCCCAGCCACCTGCTCGGTTACGTAGATCAGCCCTCTTTCGTGATCGTAGGCTGCGGCACCCAGGGTGGCACATTCCGGATCGAGCACTTCGTTCAGGGGGCGGTAGACCGCATAGGGCACTACCTCCCACGGCTGCCTGGTTCCAGCAATCACCTCTTTCAACTCCTCCGGGTTGTAGAAGAGGATCTGGGGTTCGTACGGATAGGCGTGGTAGCCTTTGTATTGATCACAGGCATCTCCACCGCACTGGTCCGGGGTTCCGTAGCAGTTGTCCCCCAACGCCTTTCTCCCGAAGATCAGGATGCCGCTTTTGCCTGTGGCCTTTAGGCTATCGGCGGTCTGCACCCAGGCCCCGCCTCCCCAGTCATCGTTGGCCCGATAGTTCGGAAAGTAACATTCATCCGGGTCGTCGAGGCAGGCCGGGTAGACCATGGGGTAATACAGCAGGGCCAAAGCATCCAGATTCTGTCCTGACGCGGGGGGATTGCCGTCCTCCCAGGGGGCGAGGGCATAAAGGGTCGGTCCCTGGGAGCCGCCGAAGGCTCCGGCCCCGCGATGATTGCCGGCGATGAGCCATTTTCCTGCGAGATATTGGCTGGCAAAGCTCTCCGGGGCCTTGAACAGGTAGTTGCAGGTTTTGGCATTGTGGAATACGTCGTTGCCCCGCTCGCCGATGTGCCACACCCCCTGAGCGCCGGTCATGTCAAGCTCACTCCATCCCAGGGAGTCCTGATCATAGCCAGCCACGTTGTACCAGTCCCGCAGGTTCCAGACGATCTTGTTGATATTGGGCAGGTATTCCAACCCGTCCACCTCTCGATAGATGCAGTCGTCGTTGTAGGTGCAGTTGTCTTTCCAACCCCCGGTGATGTCCGTCAGGGGCCGCAGCACCGAGGCCTGGGGCAGGTCGTCGAAATCGTCGGCGATGACCGGCTCAGGTATGGTGATCTCTCCCACCAGATCATACCAGGCATGGCCGGCGGCATAAAGCGAGCCAGGGTAGCCGTCGGTTGATGCGGGATCGCCTTCAGGATAATAGGCCAGCGCATGGCCGCTGTAGGCCCAGTTATCACCAGGCGGGTAGGCGAACGCGCCCTTGTACACCAGGTCGGTCGGTTGGATGAGTTCGGTGGTACAGCTCTCCCCCCAGTGCACCGCCACCAGCATGATGTCCACGATGTCAATCTTGCCGTTGCCGTCGAGGTCGTAGTCGGGATCGTAGTCCTCGTCGCCCTCGGCGGTGTGCCAGCGAGCGGCCACCAGCATGATATCAACGATGTCCACGTCGCCATCGTTGTCCAGGTCGCCTTCGAGGTCGCAGGGTGGATTGGTGGGGGTTGGCGTGGGGGTCGGCGTAGGGGTGGGCGACGGCGCCCCGTACTCGTCCGCGCCCACGTCCGGGGCAGGGCCGATGGGCCGCGCATCGCCGTCGTAGTCGTCAGTTACCAGGGGCAGCGGCGCGGCCTGGTCAATGGCACTGGTGGCCGTGGAGAGCAGGTGCAGGTCGCCGCTGGCCGCGTCCACGAACCAGTCGGGCTGAGCAGTGGTGACGTTGCCCACCAGGTTGCCCTGGGCCCCATCCCGATTGGGCCAGATGCTCATGTTGGTCAGGTTGTAGGCAAAGGTGCCCTCGCTATCGGAGAAGCGGGCCTCCATGCCCCAGGTCACGCCATCGGGATTGAGGAGCAGGGCGGTGTTGTGGGCCACCAACCAACCGCTGGCGTGGACCATCTCGATGACCGAGTCGTGGGGCAAGGAGGCGTAGATGAAGTTGTTGCGCACGATGCCGCCGCTGTGGTCGCCGCTGCCGTGGCTGGCGTTGCCAAAGGCGATGCCCTGGTAGCAGTCCACCAGCAGGTTGCGCTCCACCACCGTGTCGGTGGATTCGGACCAGAACAGGATGGTGGGCACCGGCGCGTTCCCCGGCGTGCGGATGCGGTACCACTGGTTGTCGCGCACCACCCAGCGGTGGGCTCGGTGCGCGCTGATGCCATTGGTGTAATCGTCGGGCGCGGCGGTGGTGTATTCCAGGCGCGAGCAGGCCAGCAGCCCATCCTCGCTCCCGTTTTCCCAGGGATTGACCTTGACCAACTGGCTGCCGGTGTCCACGATGTGCAGATTGTACAGCGTGGGCCGGTCGCTACCCTGGATGGATATCCCGTGCTCGCCGGCGTTGCGGATGGTGAGGTCGGCGATGGTCACGTCGTCGGCGTCCACGTCAATCAGGATACCGTGGGTGAGGCCGCTGCCCATCCCGCCCGCATCCAGGATCACGTCGTCGCGATTCCCGCTGGCGCCGCGGATGGTGATGCCGCTATTCACCACGTGTACGACGTTCTGCAGGTGATAGGTCCCCGCCGAGACCAGGATGGTCGTGCCCGGCGCGGCGCTGTAGGCCTGGCTGCGCAGCTCCGACTCCGAGGAGACGGTGACGGTGGGGCCGTTGGGCGGGGGCAATGGGGCGCAGGGGTCGCCCGCGCTTGACGACAAAGTGTTCTCAGCTTGAATGGTGAGGATGAGTAGCGATGCCAGAACCAGGCCAATGAGCAGTCCGACGAGAATCGTTTTCATGGCTCTATCCTCCACCTCCTGCCTGGCCCGAATCGGGGTCCACCATCAGCGACGACACGTCCACCGCCTCAAAGTCCGAGCCTTTGACCTGATGCAGCTCCGGGACGAGCACGTCGTTGTTCCAACGCTCGTCGGGCACGCCAGTGATGAACCAGGCCGCACCGTTGTCGGCCAGCATCATGCCGTAGGTCTTGAGGGCCTGGAGGATGACCTGCGCCTGCGGCGAAAAGCCGGAGATGTCGAAGTCGGCCTTCAGGCGAAAGCGCTGGCCCATGGGCGGGTACTGCGACCCGGTGAGGGACGAGGCATAGTGGCGGGCCGGCCAGACGTAGGCCCGGCGGGTCTGCGGCGCGGTGACGCGGATGGCGTGGCGGATCTCGCCGCTGGCCACCTCGTCGTAGCGCACCAGCCCTGGCAGGATGGGCAGGCCGGCGGCGTCGGCCGAGGTCCAGCCCGCAGGCCGCAGGGCGTGGGAGTTGAGATCAAATATCGCGCCAGAGCCAGCGTACCAACTGCCATCGGGCTGCGGCCAGGCGTCGTACAGCTCGTACAGGATGCAGTTGTCGCGGTCCACGATCAGGACGTGGCGGTCGCCGTCACTATCTGGCCCGCCTTCGATGGGCGCATCAGGGGGGATGGGGTACGGGCCGGGGTCGCTTTCGTCGGCGTAGTAAAAACTGACCTCCACCAGGGGCTGGCTGCCCGGCACGTCCACGTAGGGGATGCCGATGGGGCTGCCGGAGCCCGGCGGCCAATCGCCGGAGCCGAAGTCGGGATGGAGGTAGGCGTTGGCGCCGATGGTGGCGACGTAGGCGGCCGAGTTGGGATCAAGGGGCAACGTATCCACGCGCACGTTCCAGATGTTGTCGGCGGGGAACACGGGACAGCCGGCCACTTCGGGAGGCGCCGGGGTCTGAGACGGCGTGGCCGTCGGTGTCGGGGTGCTGGTTGGCGTGGCCGTCGCCGTCGGGGTGGGAGTCGGCTCGGTGCAGTTTTCCCCCCAATGCACCGCCACCAGCATGATGTCCACGATGTCAATCCTGCCGTTGCTGTCCAGGTCGTAGAGGGGCTCGTAGTCTTCGTCGCCTACGGCGGTGTGCCAGCGGGCGGCCACCAGCATGATGTCGGCGATGTCCACGTCGCCGTCGCCGTCCAGGTCGGGGCAGGTCAGCGCGCCCTCGATGATGTCCGACAGCTCGGCCCGCGCCGCCTCCCACACGTCGGGGTCGGTGGACCAACTGATGTCGGTCCACACCCAGGTGGGATCATCGGGGTCGTCCACCCCATACTCCCACAGCACCTTGGGGACCATCTGGTTGACGATCTCGGCAGTGCGCGTGGGGTTGACGGACGCGGCCATAGTGAGATAATCCACATCCTGGATGCCGCGCCGCCACAGCTTGAGACGAAGGGAGGCAAATGGTCCCGACACGCCGTAGCTCTCGTCGGGAAAGCGGGTGTCGGTGCCGGGGTAGAACAGCACCCCGTCGCCGTTGAAGTAATTCCAGCCCGCCTCGCCCAGCGACTCGTCGTCGTAGCTATAGCAGCCGAAGGTTTGCGCCTGTTGGAAGAGGTTGGTCTGGGCCCTCGGATCGTGGTAGCCATAGCACTGGAAGTTGACGTAGTAGGTAGAGTCCCAGTAGAACCAGCGGTCAACCCCCTTCTTGTAATGTCCCCAGGCCAGTTCCCGCAGAGCTACCCCATCGTCCTCGATGGCGAAGGAGCCGGAAGCCGGCCGCCACCCGTTGTGCATGAAGAAGCGCTTGGATGGATCAGTCCGCAGCGCGGCCAAAGCATCTTCCCAGTCGTCTGTGATGCCTATGGTCGTAGGGCTGCTGGGGATGTCCAGGCTGGGCGTGTTGGCCATGGCCTCGGGCAGGGCAATGGTGGCCATGGACATCAAACGCTGGCCGGGACCGGGGTTGTTGTCCATCCACTGCGCCCACTGCTCGATCTGGGGGTAGTCGTCGGATTCGTCTATCAGGTAGAGGAAGTAGTCGGTGGGCGTGGCGAAGGCCTGGGCGTCGAACCAGTTGACCCAGGGATCGCTGTTGGCCCACATGTCGGCCTCCGTGCCGTCCTGCCACGGCCAACTCCCGTACGTGCCGATGGAGTAGACGCCGTTGCCCACTCTGATGCCCACGCCGTCGTAGCCCTGGGCGGGGGTGAACAGCTCACCGTTCAGGCGAGACGTCCAGGCGTCATCCAGCCGTTCGATCTCCAATTCACCGTTAATCAGGGACATCTTGTGGCGATGGGCCAGTTGGAAGTGGCGGTCAATGATCTCGATGGATTGGGTGTACTCAGGGGTTCCAGGCTCAGGCCACGTATTCTCCTCGCCCAGGTAGCGATCGTTCACGTCCCCCCATTCATAGAAGATCATTGTCCTGGCGTTGGGCAAGTCGGGCAGGGTGAAATTGCGCACCTGCAGAGCGATGGGAATCTGCCAGGCGAGCTCACCATCCTCCGTCACCTCAATCGTACCGCTATAGTCGCCTGCGGGAATTGATTTCGGAATGTAGATATCGCCCCAGATGGCCTGGTTGGTGCCGGCGGGGATGGTGAACGGGGTGTGGAATTCGAGGGGCACAGCGATGTCGGGGTGGAACTGATTGTGGCACGGCCGGTCCTCCCAGGTGCCCGTGCCGATCCCGTTTTCGTCGTAGGGGCGGCGGCAGCGATCCGGGATGTGTCGCTCGTCGTAGCTCGTGCTATAAGCCAGAACGCTGAGCCCACGGATCTCCAGATAGCGCACGTAAAACAGCTCGATATTGCGGCCCATATAGTTGAACACGCCGTCGCCGCTGGCCGGGACAGTAGTGATGCTGGCCCCGCCGGGACCGCTCAGTGAGGTCAGGCTCACGCCGACGTTGGTGGCGCTGGCCGTGGGCGCCTCCAGCACCAGATTGAAGGCCACCACCTCGTTGCGGGCGCCGAACAGGGAGATGCCCGTGCCGTCCCACACCGAGTTGAGCACTGCGTTGGGGTCACTGGTGGCGCGCAGTTCGGAGCGCCACACCTTGTCGCCGCCCTCGTTGGCCCACACGTGGGCGATGTGGGTGGGGCCCTCACCCCACTCCCCCCACCCCCCTCTCCCCTCTCCCAGGATTGGGAGAGGGGAGAGGGGGCGCAGGGGGTGAGGGGTGAGGGCCGAAGTTGCCCTGGACAAGCCGGCGTGGAGAGCCACTACGGCCAGCAGACTGCTCACCACAATCGCTACGCTAAGCCAGACTTGGTTTCGTCGCATGATTCAACCTCCTATCTAGGCCCTTCGGTGCGGAATAACTTTGATCACCTTGCTTCTTTCGCGACCTTCATCTTGAAGCGAGAAGAACCAAGAAGCGTGCTGCCAAAGTGATTTACTCGGACAGCACGCCTCTCATGCTCTATCTTCGGTAACCCGGCTGTCCTATTAGCTGAATCTGCCATCTGCTAACGTAGACCCGTGGCTTTGCGTCCCCACCTTTCGATGGGTCTGCCCTTATCGGTAGAGGTCAGGTTGATGTCATTGTAAGGGATGTTTGCAGATTTGTCAAGTAGTTGCCAGGAAAACCTCTTTGTGCTATACTTGATGCCAGGGAAAAATGACAGGTCAGACACATAAACGCTCAGGGGAAGTGAACCATGGACCGTCAACAACTGATCCGCGAGATCCACTGGCTTGAATGGTAATTGCGCACCTTCGAGGACAAGTATGGCATCCTGTCGCAAGACTTCTACCAGGCGATGGAATCCGGCGAACTATCTGAGTTTGACGATGGCGAAGAGCCACATTTCCACGATTTCCTCGAATGGCATGGTTTGTACAAGGTATGGCTGAAACGGGAGCAGGCCTACCGCGAATTGCTGCGCCAGCAGCCACTGCCTGACCAGTTGCGTCGCACGCTCGTTGTTGCTTGAGGGATACCTTGAAAGGACAGTTGAATGAACACATATCGTTTGCAGTCGCGTTTGACACTTCATCACGAAGGGAGTATAATGGTGGTATGAAAACTAGGACCTCCATCACCCTGTCCGAAGATATTGTCGAAGCCATGGATAGACTGTCAGGGCAGTATAAGAACCGCTCTGAATTTGTTGAACTGGCTTTGCGCAACTACATCGCCCAATTGATCCGTAGAGAGCGAACCGCAAGAGACCTGGAGATTATCAACCAGTGTGCTGATCGTCTCAACGAAGAAGCACTAGATGTTCTTGCGTATCAGGTGGTCTGGTGAAACGCGGTGAACTCTATCGGGTCACTTACCCCTCCACGAGAGACCCCAAGAGATCGCGGGTCTTTGTGGTCGTCAGTCGCCAAGTACTGATAGACTCCCGCTTTTCCACTGTCATCTGTGCTCCTGTCTATTCGGTCCACGACGGCCTATCTACCCAAGTGCCCGTCGGCATAGACGAAGGCTTGAAGCATGACAGCAGTATCCACTGTGACGAGCTGGTCAGCATCCCCAAGTCAGCCCTGACGAATTTTGTCGGCAAACTCTCTCCCCAAAAAATCGAAGCGCTCAATCGGGCACTT
Source organism: Chloroflexota bacterium (assembly GCA_016875995.1). Taxonomy (GTDB): domain Bacteria; phylum Chloroflexota; class Anaerolineae; order VGOG01; family VGOG01; genus VGOG01. Next base: position 1,848 of record VGOG01000048.1, on the reverse strand, counting down.
CGCATCGCTCTAGACATCCCAGACTGATCGAATCGAACTCCGACAGGCACGAATAGGGAACACCGTCACGGCCCTATCGTATTCCGCCCCCAATGCTCAACGATCACGTCCATCAGCTCGCCCGACTCGACGTCGGTGTGGTTGTTGGGGTCGGGGCCGTGACGGAAGTTGAAGGCGTCTACCTGCTGCGTCCACGGCTCCCAGGCCGGGTCCCACACCCACAAGGCGTGGTTCATGCCCCGCTGCTCGAACAGGTCCATCTCGTCGTCCATAAACAGGTCCGCGTTGGGTGTCCAGCGTACCGCCCCGAACTCGTTGACGGCGACCGGGACGCCGTGGGTGGTTTTGTAGGTGTCAATGATCGAGAGCCGGCCCTCTAACCACGCCCGATCAAATGGCTCGGGCTGATCATCCCAGTCCACGTCGCAGGCGCCTGGATAGGTGCAGTCCTGCACGCCTGCGTCCTGATGGGTGTATTTGTGGGGTTCGTATTGGTGCACGGTGTACACGGTGCGTGGGTCGCCAGTGAGCTCCACGTACGGCAGCCAGTCGAGGGAGCTGTACCCATTGCCGCCGATGAGGATAGGCGTGTCGGCGTCCACCTGGCGGATGGCGGCGCTGATGCGGGGGTAGAGCTGGTTCCAGTCGTAGAGGGTGCCGCCGTAGGTGGCGTAGAACTCCTCAGGGTCCCAGATGTCCAGCGCATCGTAGAGGGCGTGGCTGCCGACCTCGTTGGAATTGGGCTCCACCATCAGGTCGTAGCCGACGACGATGGGGTTATCCTTGTAGCGTTGAGCGGTGTAAGCCCACATGGCCACCCAGGCGTTCTGCGCCGCCTGGTCCTGCCACATAGAATCGTTGAGATAGCTCTCATCGAACCAATCGCCGGCCCCGTCCCAGTAGAAAGTGAAATCGCTGCGGCCCGGCCCGGTGCGGGCACTGATCACCGCGAACATCCCCGCCTGCTCGATCATGGCCAGCAGATTGTCCAGGTTGTCCTGGATGTCCTGGTCCAGGACGAAGGGCGGGGTTTCGGTGAACAGGCCGGGGTGGGAGACGTTGACGTAATTGGCGCCTAGCGCGGCCAGGTCGTCGAAGTCCTGCTGGGTGTAGGGTGGCCCGACGGGGCCGGGGCCCAGGAACTCCGTGCCGTCCAGCTCCGGGTAGACCCGCCGCTGCCAGATGTTGGCCCCGCGTAGCTGCGTGCCTCCTGTCCACAGTGCCCACTTGTCCACCCCGGTTTCACACGTCTCCCCCCAATGCACCGCCACCAGCATGACGTCCACGATGTCAATGTCGCCGTCGGCATCCAGATCGTACGGAGCACAGGCCGGGTCGGTGCTCCGCCAGCAGGCGGCCACCAGCATGATGTCGGCGATGTCCACGTCGCAATCGTAATCGAGGTCGCCATAAAGCGTGAATTCGTCGGCTCCAATGTCAACCCCTGCGCCATAGGGTCGAGCATGGCCATCGAAGTCATCACCTGGCGCATCAGCAGGGGAGCCCTGGTCTATGGCCGGTGAACTTCCCTGCAAATGAAAATCTCCCCCGCCAGGGTTCACGAACGAGGGCGACACATCAACCAGGTCGCCCACGCCGTAGAACTCAAACTCAGGGTCACGATCCCCGTCAGTCAGGTTGTGATCTGCCGTCAACTCCGGTAAAACGCTGGGGTCGGCGGCCATCTGCGAATAGGTATTCTGGCTGCAGATGTTGTTTCGGATAACCACATTCTGCACCTGCGTGTTCTCGATGCCGATCCCCCCGCCCCAGCCATTCCGCCCATTGTAGGCAAAGGTGTTGTTGATGATGGTGATGTCTTGGAATGGATGCGTCGCCATGCAGCAG